>JBGSSK010000367.1:0-8432 GCA_041737095.1 Parvularculaceae bacterium
CGCCGCCTGCCGTTCTCGCGGCGGCCGGTCCTGAAAAACCAGTCGTCGCGGCGCCGACCGCAGCAGGCTCGGCGGCGCCGGTCTTCGCCGATCTCGACGACCAGGCGGTCGCCGATGCGGTGCTGCGCTATCTTGAGGGCATAACCACGCTGACCGGCGACTTCGTCCAGACCGCGCCCTCAGGCGCGGTCGCGACCGGCGCGTTCCAGCTGCGTCGGCCGGGCCAGATCCGTTTCGATTATGACGACCCTTCGCCGATAACGATCGTTGCAACGCAAGGCATGGTCTATGTCGAAAACGCCGATCTTGAGACGACCGATTCCTATCCGTTGAAGAAAACCCCGCTGCGTTTTCTGCTCGACAAGAAGATCGATATCGCTGACGCGACGCTGACCGGCGTCGAGCGCCGCGCCGATTCGGTCGCCGTGACTTACGCCTCCGACGACGCGGAAACCGAGGGCGATATCACGCTCGTCCTGTCAGCGCCGAGCCTGGCGATTGAACAATGGGCGGTGCGCGATCCGCAAGGCGGCGTCACCATTGTCGCGCTGCAGGGCGTCGTCACCGGGGCGCAGCTTGAAAACCGGCTGTTCAGGGCGCCCGACGCGGGCGGCGCCTTCATTAACAAGTAGAAATCCAATCACGAATCCGTAGGTAAGTGCGTCACAGGCAAGCTTTTTTTTGAAGACCCTATTGAAATCTTACCGGGTGCGGCGTTAGAGTAACACTGCGTGGGCGACATACCTTCGGACCGGCGTTGCCCCCCCGCTAGCAGGTCCGAACGTCGCTCTCGTCGCCGGAATATCCCCTCCCGGCGTAGGCGCAACAGCGCAGCTTAGCGCCCGGTCCTGTCCCAGGACCGGGCGCTTTTTTTAGGGCCTGCGCGGCGGTTCTCAACCCGGCCGGCAACGACTAAGGATCAGTTGATGGACGAACGGGATATCGAGGCCCTCGAGCGCGAACTGCCGGCCCTGAGGCAGATCAGGCGCTTCGCCCGCACGCTTGAGAGAATTCCGTGGTTTTCGAACCTTGGCGAGCCGCTGACGCCGGGAGCCCGATCGCTTGCCGTTCTGTATACGGACGGCCTCGGTTTCCCGGATGCTGAAATCGGCATTCTCGTCGATTGGGATGACGCCGCCGCAGCGGCGACGCATGAAGGCTGGAACAGCCCGGCATGGGAAGCGGAGGAATTGCTGCGCGCTGATTTGACCGCGCGCGCGCTCGACATCTTGTCGGAAGACGCGCTCGGGATCGCCATGACGATGATCGCTGATCGCGTCTCGGCGCCGGCGCGTGAGGCGATGGAGCAGGCGAGCTTCATCTGGGACGTCGAAGACCCAGCGCAGCAACAGCTGGCGGTCGGCGCCGCCGTTCAGGCGGCGCATCAGGCGGCGCTCGTCCTCATCGCGTCGGCGGACCCCGACTTCGACGCGGCCGATCATCCGTTCACGGCGAAATTTCGCCTGTTCGAATTCGGGCGCTGGCCGGTCAGCATTATCGGCTCGTCCTTCAATCTCTTCTGAAGGCGTCAAAAAGAATCGATCAGCGCTTTGCCGATCAAATAACAACCGAAAAAGGTCAACACCAGCGTAAAGCCGCGGCGGAATTTCTGTTCGGCCATGCCGTGAAGCAATCGCGTGCCGGCGGCCGCGCCGAGAAAACCCGCCGCGATGATGCCGACCATGATAAAACTCCAGTCGGCGTAGGCGAAACCGATCGCGCCGAAGGCGGCTGATTTCACCGCATGCTGCGCCGTCATGGCGCCGGCATGGGTTGCGACGGTCTTCAACTTGTCGAGCTTTGCAACGCCGACCATCGTCGCCGCTATCGGTCCGGTTGCGCCGACAAACATCGAGAGCAGGCTGCTGGCGGCCCCGACCGCAAAGAACGTGGTCTTTCCCGGCGCAAAGCCGCCGGGTTTCGGCCCATAGACGGCAGCGAGCACAAAGGCCCCGATCAAGCCCTGTAGGAGCGCTTCGGGAACTTCGACATAAAGCCGCGCGCCGATGCTCGATCCGAGCAAGGATCCGGCTGCGAACCATCCGACGATCGGCCAGACGACCGACTTCCATTGCAGCGCGAGCCGGCTGGCGTTCGATCCAAGCTGCGCGACGCCATGCACCGGAATGACGGCGGCCGGCGGCAACAAGGCGCCCATGATCGCCAGCAAGGCAAGGCCGCCGCCGAGCCCGAATGACGCCGTCAGCGCGGATGTGAAGAAGCTCGCAGCTATGACGAACGCCGCCGCGGCCGCGGAAACGCTGTCTGGCAGGATCAGGTCAAGAGGGCTCATGGGACGACGAGGTTTTTCCGCCGACCGGCCTTTCATGGCAAGAGGCGCAAACAGCAGTGTCGAAGGTTGCGTCGATGATTCCGGCCGCTATGGTCGCGCCTCCTGCCGCGCTGACCTGCAAATCTTCCATGAAAATCGCCACCTGGAACATCAACTCCGTCCGCCTGAGAATCCAACTCGTCGAGCAATTCCTCAGCGAGGAAAAGCCCGACGTCCTATGTCTGCAGGAAATCAAGTGCGCGACCGACCAGTTCCCCGCCAAGGCGCTGAAAGCCGCCGGCTATGCGCATCAGGCGGTCGCCGGTCAGCCCGGCTATCACGGTGTCGCCATTATCTCGAGGCTGCCGCTCAAAGACATCAGCTCCGAGAATTTCTGCGGCAAGGAGGATCGGCGTCATATCGCCGCGACGCTGCCCGGCGGCGTACGCATCCACAATTTCTATGTGCCGGCCGGCGGCGATATTCCGAACCCGGACGAAAATGACAAATTCGCGCACAAGCTCGAATTCCTGAGACAATTGGCGAGCAGTTTTTCAGCCCGCCCGAAGCGCAAGGAAATCCTTGTCGGGGATTTGAATGTCGCCCCCCGCGAACATGACGTCTGGTCGCACAGGCAGCTCCTTGACGTGGTTTCGCATACCCCGGTCGAGGTCGATCTCCTCAACGCGGCAATCAGCGAAGGCCGGTGGATCGATGTTGCGCGCGCCGTCATTCCGGAACCCGAGAAGCTCTATACATGGTGGTCCTATCGCGCGAAGGACTGGCGCGCCTCCAATCGCGGAAGGCGGCTCGATCATGTGTGGGTGACGCCGGCGCTCGAAAAGGCGGCGCTGATCGAGGGCCGCCGGGCATTCGCCATCCGCGATGATTGCCGCGACTGGGAACGGCCGTCGGATCATGCGCCGGTGATGTTGACGCTGGCCCTGTAGCCTTGCGGCGAGAAGCGTCCGCCGCTCATAAAAACGGGGTCAGCGTCGCGATCAGCCGATCGATATCGCCCTCGTCATTGTAAAGATGCGCCGAAAAACGAAAGCCTCCGATCCGGGCGTCATGGGCGATTTTCGCTTCCGCGAGCGCCGCGGCGGCTTCCGCCGTCCGCTTCGGCTTGATGATGACGGCGCAGCCGCGTTCGCCGGTCCGGACATGCGACATGATTGAATTTTCCGGAATGGCTGCCAGCAGCCGTGCGATCAGCGCCTGATTGTGTGAAGCGATTGCGTCAACGCCGGTCCTCCCGAGAATTTCAGCGCCCGCGGCGGCTATCGCCAGCGGCGCGATCGACGGCGTGCCGCCCCAGAAACGCCGCGCCCCCTCAGCGTAGCGGAAATCGTCGATATTGAACTCGAATGGGTTCTCATGGCTGAACCAGCCGACATCGAGCGGCGCGCATTTCGGCGCAATCGACGGGTTCACCCAGAGAAAACAGGCGCCGGGCCCGCCGCACATGTATTTGACCGCAGTCCCCGTGAGGAAGTCAGCGCCCCACGCGTCTGCGGCGACTTCGACGGCGCCGGCCGATTGCGCGGCGTCGACGACCGTGATGACGCCATTCGCCCTGGCGCGCGCGACGATGTCGGCGACCGGCGTTTTCAGCCCGAGATTGGAGAAGACATGCGTGATGTGGACAAGATGGGCCTCGTCGCTGAACGCCTCACGCCAGGCGTCGGGGTCCGCGAGATGCGGGCCGCCCTTGAGAAAGACCGGGGAGAGGCCGAGCCGCCGCGCCTCGGCGAGGACGAAGCCGACGGTCGGAAAATCCTTCTCGCAGAGAATGATTTTGCGGCGGCGAGGCTCGACCGGCAGCGAGAAAAGCAATTTGGTGAGCGCGCTCGAAATATTGGTCTGCGGACAGATATCGTCCGGCTTCGCCCCGATCAGGGGCGCAACCGCCGCCCGGTAAGCGTCGCTCGCGGCAAGCCATTGATCCTACGTACTCCCATCCCCGGTCGCCCATGGGTCCAGGAACCGCCGGTCAAGCGAGTCGCGCGCCGCGGTCGGCTGCAAGCCGACCGAATGTGAGAGAAAATACGGGCCGGCCGGCTTGATGAACGAGCCTGAAACCATGAGAAAGGAATCGGTCTCAACTCACTTTTTGTCAATGCGCGGCTATTTCGGCGTCGGATCTGAACGGATCTCCAAGCAGATGAACCTCGGCGCGGTGATGCGCACGGCGAACGCCTTCGGCGCGAGTTTCGTTTTCACGATCGGCTCGCCGCTCGACGCAAAAGAGGCCCTCTTGTCCGACACGTCGAAAAGCGACGACCATGTACCGCTTTACGAGTGGGAGACCGTGGCGGCGTTGGCGCTGCCGCGGAAATGCGCGCTGGTCGGCGTCGAGCTCGACGAGCGCGCGATCGACTTGCCGACTTTTCCTCATCCGATGAACGCCGCCTATCTCCTCGGGCCGGAAAAGGGCGATCTGTCGGACGCCGCCAAGGCGCGCTGCTCCCATATCGTGAAGATCCCGACCCGCTTTTGCGTGAACCTGTCGGTCGCCGCCGCGATCGTCATGTATGACCGCTTGCTGACGCTTGGCGGCTACGAGCGGAAGCTGTCGCTCGCCAATCTGCCGCGGCCGAAATGAATAGGCCGCCCTCTCGGGCGGCCTTTCAACCGGCGTCGGCGATTCAAGTCTGGCGGCTCCCGTCTAGCGACGGGCGTTGCGCGCTTTCTTTTTCCCGGGCGCCTTTTTCTTTGCGGCCTTTTTCCGTCCTTTGGCTTTCGCCTTGGCCGGCGCCGGCTGATCGGCCAGCCTGTCAATCGCGTCTGCGTAAGCCGTGAGCGCCTTGACGAAAGCGCCCTGCTGGGCTTTCGGCAAGACGTTAAGCGTCGCAGTTTCGGCGCGGGCGACGCCCGCCATCGCCGAGCTCAGCATCCGCGAGCCCGCCGTGGTGATGCTGACATTGTTCGCCCGCGCGTCATTCTTGTCGCGGGAGCGGGAAAGCAAGCCCTTTTTCAGCATGCGCGCGATCATGTCGGCGAGGGTCGAGCGGTCGATGCCGGTCGCCTGAACGAGGTCTGTCTGGCTGATGCCCTTGTTCTTCGAGACGACATGCAGGACTTCGAACTGGCGCGGCGTCGGTCCATTCGCGCCTACGGCGTTCGAATAAAGGTCATGGGCGTATTGCTGCGCGCGACGCAGCAGGTGGCCCGGTGATTTTCTGAGGTCGTAAGTCGCCATAAAGGACGTCTCCCTTGGTGTTGAGTGCGCCGCTCTCCGGGCGCGGTGCGTCGGGTCTGTTCCGGCGGCCGCCAATCTGACAAAATCCGACGCCGCCGCCATTCCGTATGGTTTTCACACGATCCGCAGAATGGTCAATAGATATCGTCCGTAATCGGCGATAATTCAACAACAGAGGGATCACAATTGTGAAATACGCCTTGCGCGGACGATTGGCGTCTATTGCGCTCCGGGCGAATTGGGAGGGATGCGGACGATGAACGCGAAAACCGGCCTCACGCCGCAATTCCTGCAGATGACGCCGGCGGGAGAGGATCGCGAGCGCAATGTTTGCGGACATTGCGGCTTCATCGATTACCGCAACCCGAAAATCGTCGTCGGGTCGGTCCTTTCCTTCAACGGGGCCATTCTGTTGTGCAAGCGCGCCATCGAGCCGCGCCGGGGCTATTGGACATTGCCGGCCGGATATCTCGAAACCGGCGAAAGCGTCGAGGATGGCGCGAAACGCGAGGCCTACGAAGAAGCGCGCGTCGCGCCAGTATTCGACCAGGTGCTGGCGGTCTACAGCGTCCCGCGCATCTCGCAAGTGCAAATCATGTTTCGCGGCCGCCTCATCAGGCCGGAATTCGCCCCTGGCCCCGAAAGCCTCGACGTTCGCCTGTTCGACTGGGCCGATATTCCCTGGCCTGATCTTGCTTTTCCAACGGTCGGCTGGGCGCTGCGCCAATGGAAGGAGAGCGAAGGGCTTGAGCGCTTTGTGACCTACACGAACCCGATCGACGGGCTCTGACCGTCAACCGGCGTTCTTCGGTTGCTCGATCACATGCTTCGACAGGAACGGCGCCTGGCCGAGGGCGAAGACGAGATTGATCGCGGTGAACCCCCAGATTTTCAGATTGACCCATTGCGCCTCGCCGCCGCAGACCGCCGCCGCCGACAGGTCGCAATCCCGCGTAAGCCATCGCCAGGCGACTTCATTGGCGATGGCGAGCAGGGCGAAAAAGGCGACATATCGGCGGGTCAAAATCCGCCAGGCGTCCTCCGGCATGTGCAGCGCGCCGTCGAACAGCGTCCGCAGGAAATTGCGCCCGGTCGCAAGGCCGCCGGCGAGAACGATCGCGAACATCGCATAGACGATCGTCGGCTTCATGTAGAAGAATGTCTTGTCGTGCAGGATCAGCGTCAGCCCGCCGAGAACCCCGATGGCGACGCCGCTGACCAGCAGCATCGGCGCGACGCGGCGCTCCATCAAGACGCTGTAGAGAAAAGCGATCGCGTAGGCCGGCAGGAAACACGCAACAGCGAGGAAAAGTTCGCCGCCGGGTTCAACCGCGAGCGGCCGGTCGATGACCGCGCCGAGCATCGGCGCAAGTCGCGCGCCAAAAAAATAGGCGACGAAGAAAACCAGCAGCGGGCCGAAATCGACCAGGAACTTGGCGCGGCCGCTAAGCCGCTTTGCGGGGGCGGGATTTGACATCCGACCGCCTCTAGCCCGATGCGCCGGACGGGGGAAGGCCGGCGAGGGCGCGCGCAAACGCCAGCGCCTCGAAGGGCTGCAAATCTTCGGCCTTCTCGCCAACCCCGATGAAGTGGATCGGCAGGGCGTGACGATCGGCGAGCGCCACCAACACGCCGCCGCGCGCCGTTCCGTCCAGCTTCGTCATGACGATTCCGGTGACGCCGGCGATTTCGCGGAAGGCGTCGGCCTGCGAAATCGCATTCTGGCCGACCGTCGCGTCGAGGACCAGGAGCGTATCATGCGGGGCGGACGGATCGAGCTTCTTCAAGACCCTGACGATTTTCGAGAGCTCATCCATCAACTCCCGCTTGTTCTGCAGGCGCCCCGCGGTGTCGATCATCAGCACATCGATACCGTCCGCCTTCGCTTTCTCGAGCGCCTCGTACGCGAGCGCCGCCGCATCGGCGCCGGCGGGCTTGGCGATCACGCTTGCGCCGGTCCGGTCGCCCCATATTTTCAATTGTTCGACCGCGGCGGCCCGGAACGTGTCGCCCGCGGCCAACATCACCCCGAGGCCCTCGGCGCGGAATTTCTCGGCGAGCTTGCCGATGGTCGTGGTCTTGCCGGCGCCGTTCACGCCGACCGCCAGAATGACATAGGGCTTTCGTCCCCGGTCGATATGAAGCGCCCGTTGATGGGCGACAAGACCGCCGGCGACGACCTCGGCTAGGGCGGCCCTGATCTCCTGATCGGTCGCTTCCTTGTCGAGGCGTTCGCCGGCGAGCGCCTCGCGCACCCGGCCAGCGGCCCCGACGCCAAGGTCCGACGCGATTAATAATTCTTCGAGCGCGTCCAGCGTCTCGGCGTCAAGTTTTCGCTTTGAAACGATCGAGGCGACTCCATCCGAAAGCCGCTGGGAAGTGCGCGACATCCCGCTCGCAAGACGCGCGAAAAATCCTTTTTTTGCTGGGTTATCCTCAATCGATTGATCCGTAGACGGGAGAATTTCCGGGGCCGGCGGCTCGGTCGGCTCGGGCCCGGTCGAGGGGGTCGGCGGCGCCGGTTCGACGTGCTTTTTTCCAAACAGGCCGCCCAGAAAATTTTTAGAGTTTGTCATTTTTTTCTTGCCAGAATGCGCGGAGCAGCAACTTGTTTCACAACGGCTGAATTAGGACAGCCTTTTTGATGGAGAAGAGCATGGCTATGGCCAAAGCGAAAAAAGCCGCCAAACCGGCTGCGAAGCGCAAAGCGAAGAAAGCGGTGAAGAAACCCGCCGCGAAGAAGACCGCGAAAAAGGCGGCGAAGAAAGCAACGCGCAAGAAAAAGGCCGCTTAAGGCGGTCTTCCAGGACTTCCAAAGCCGCGCTCCGGGCATGATCGCCAGGGCGCGGCTTTTTCGTGCGCGAAGCGGGGCGCTGGTCAATCGTCATGCCTCACCCCCTTCAGCCTTGCGCCGTCTCGGGCGGCGATGCGGATGCGCGCGCGCGCGCCGGGCTCCAG
>JBGSSK010000369.1:0-3183 GCA_041737095.1 Parvularculaceae bacterium
GGCCGCCTGCCCCGGCGCGATTGAGCCAACCTTGTCGCCGACTCCGAGCGCGCGCGCCGCGCCGTCGGTCGCGGTTTCGAGCGCCTCGCCGTTTGTCATGCCGGCGCGGACATAAAGCTCCATCTCGCGGATGAGGTCCGAGGGAAGTCCGTCGGTGCCGGCGACAATCGGCACGCCTTTTTCGTGCAGTACACGGACGATCTCGACGAGCTTGTCGAAGCTTGCGCGCATGTCGGCCCTGGTCGCGTCGTAGCCT
Source organism: Parvularculaceae bacterium (assembly GCA_041737095.1). GTDB lineage: Bacteria > Pseudomonadota > Alphaproteobacteria > Caulobacterales > Parvularculaceae > Amphiplicatus. Next base: position 257 of record JBGSSK010000369.1, read on the forward strand.
TCAGGCGCGACCATGCCGCCGCCCTTGAACTGCCGCTCGACCTGCGGCGGCACGATGCCGACATAGGGCACATAGCCCGGCGCGACCTCGCCCTGCTCCGGCACGAAGCTTCCTTCGTAGACGGTTAGCGTCGGGTCGACGACGACCCCCTTTTCCGCAAGCGTCGCGAGGAACGGCGCCATCGGCGGCGCGGCGAGGTCGAGCGCTTGTGCGTGCTTGCCGGGACCGAAAAAGCGGTTGAGCCCGTTCGACGTCGCAATGACGTCATCCGGCATCTTTTCCATTGCGATGAAGTTGATGTGATTGATGCCGGTGTAGCCCGCCGCGACCGCTTCCGAGGGACGCATGCCGGCGGGGATGTGGCCCTGGACGCTCATCCCGAGGCGTGCGGCCTCGGCGGCGAGCGGCGCGACCCATTCGGGGTCGATCGTTCCATAGAGCTTGACGCCGAGGAAGCCTTCCTCCTTCGCGATCCCGAGTTCCTTGACGCCTTCCTCGACCGAATGGATGCGCACGAAACCCTGCGCGGAGAGCGGGCCGTCGCCGTCCATTCCGAGGATCGGATAGGTCGTCGGCGCGAGAAGCTCGCCGTCCTTGATGCGTTTCATCCGGGCAAGGAGCGTCGCCTTCTCGTTGCCGATGTCGCGCGCCGAGGTGACGCCGTTGGCGAGCGCAAGAACGCCCGCGCCGTCGCCGCCGGTGTGGTAATGCATGTCCCAGAGTCCCGGGACGAGAGTCTTGCCGGCTCCGTCAATCACCATCGCGTCCGCCGCCTTCACCTTCTTGCCGACCGCCTTGATGACGCCGCCTTCGACCAGCACTGATTGCTTCTTCCGGAAGCCATTGGTCTCCGCATCGTAAATCTTGACATTGCGGAACAGGACTGGCTTGCCGGGATCGGCAAGGAGCGCCGCGCGGACCGCCGGGGCGCGCGCAGCGAGCGCCGCCGTCTCGGCGTCGATCAATGTCTGGCGTACGCCCTCCCAGCCTTTCGGCAACCAGGAAAGCCAGCCGACGGTTGCGAAGAAGGCGTTCTTGTCATCGACCCAGACGACCGCCGGTTCGAACGAGACGCCGTCGATCGCCATCGCCCTCAGCGTCTTCGACTTCTTCCCTGACGTCACCGTCAGGGTCGTCAGCTCACTGATCTTCACGGCGCCGCCGGGGAGCGCGTCGAGCCGGCCGTCGGGATCGGCGAGGAGCGCCGCGACCATCACCGAAGCCGCGTCCTGCGCGCCGCCGAACGGAATATAGAGAAGATTGTCGCGCCACGGCGCTTCGCCCGCATCGGCCGGCGATTTCCACTTGGCGACGTCGCCCTCGATCGAGAAGGTCTCGCCGGCGTCGCCCGACGGCGTCACGCCCTTGATGACGATCCTGGTCGGAACCCCGTCGGCGTTCACCTCGGTCGCATGATCGACATCGTAGGTGAGGCCGCGCAGCACGATCTTCATGCGCGCATGGCGCACCCCGTCCTTGTCAGTCCAGACTTGCTCCGCGCCATGTTGACCGCCCGCCGAAACAATCGACCATTGGGCGGCGCCCTTCGGCGCGGTTGCGAGCGTTGCGCCTTCTTCTGCAAAGGCCGCAGCAAAGAGGCTGGTTCCACAGAGCAGGATTGCAGCAAGGCGCCCATTTACGATCGACATCGCGGAATTCTCCCGTTTGGCCGGAACGCATCCGGCAGTTGTTATAGATTCACACGGGATACCGCCCCAGCGACCGACAAAACCTGCGCCAAAGCCCCGCCCCGACTCGCACTAAGGTCCCTGCATTGATTCTACGTCGTTGGAACGCTTGAGGGAATGGCTGTGGAGGAATTTGCAGCGCGCCCGCGCCCGGTGCGCGTTGGGCCGCCTCGCCTTTTTTTTAAGCGCAAATGATTTGAAATGATGACCCCGGCATTATCGACGGGAATTGAAAGGCGGCTGCTTGTTGCTCCTTGCGCGCGCTGCATTTTTACCGCGTCGGGTTGCAAATTCCTCGCAGCGCCGGAACCCGCTTTCGCTCCGCCTTTGCGTGTGACGCAACTGCGGCGCAACCATTTCCAGCGCGGCGTCGCACTTCAGCGATGCACAAGGGCTCCCGAAGGAAGGCGCGAGCGAAAGTACGGTGCGACGATGAATAATCGCGACCTTGCCCGAAACTGCCTGTTGCGCCCGCTCAAACAGCTCGTCGCAAAACGCGAATAAAAAACCTATCTTGCGGCGACGCCTTACCCGAAACTCAATCTCGGGCGCGGCGGCAACCGGATTCCCGGCTGGCTTATTGTCGACATTTCGCCGCCGCCGGAGGCGTATTTTCTCGACGCTTCTAAGGGCTGGCCTTTTGCGGACAGTACATTCGACGCGCTCTTGTGCGAGCACATGATCGAGCATGTCGACAAGGATTTCGCGCGGCATCTGCTCGCCGAGGCGTTCCCTATGCTGAAGGCCGGCGCGCCGATCCGCATCGTGACGCCCGGCCTCGGTTTCCTGTCGAAACTCGCATCTGGAACCGGCGGCGCGGATAGCCTGCGTTATATCGACTTCATGCGAGACGTCTCGAATGGCGAAGTCGCCAGCCCCTGCGATACGGTCAATTACGCCTTCTACAATTACGGCCGCTGCTATCTCTATTCGCCGACGGAACTCGCCGCGTTGATCGAGGCCGCCAATCCATCGCCGGCGGAGGCGGCGGCGAGCCGGCCGCGCCCGCAGGTCGGCCGCCCTTGGATTTCCCCCGCCGGCGCTTTTCCGCTAGGATCGCCGCCGGGGACGTAAGGGGTCATGACGCAGCGTCGACAACCATTCGGATCGGATACGCGCGTCGCCGATGCGGCGGCGCCGGACGCTGACCCGTTGTCCGTCGGCTATTCGATCGGCGCCGCCGCCGATCACGGCGTCACGTTTGCATTCCTGCTGCGCCAGAGCGCGCATGCGATCGAG
>JBGSSK010000398.1:0-2078 GCA_041737095.1 Parvularculaceae bacterium
TCTCACCGATCCCCATGGCAAAACCGCTGATTTTACCCATGCGATTATTATCATGACCACCAACTGTGGGGCCCGTGATGCGGCAAAAGGTTCAATTGGAATTAATCCCGCTGATCCACGATTTCACCCTAAATTTCACCATGGCGATACTCCTGTTCAAAGGCCCGTCGGCGTCATGTCCAGCGGGCGTGGAAGGCTAATTGCCCGCCAATCAAGGCATGGCTTGGGCGCTTCGATAAATTCTTGGAGAGGTTCGCGTCCGAGGTCGAGCGTTTCGGACCTCAAATTTTTGTCAATATTCGAGCGGATCGAGTGAAAACGCGATTTCGCGGTTTATCCTTGACTTCAGGCCCGCTCCGGCGGGATCACTCGGCTGCAGGCGGGCATGATGTAGTGGTAGCCTGGCAGCTTCCCAAGCTGCTCGTGCGGGTTCGATTCCCGCTGCCCGCTCCAGCTTCACGATCGACCTGTCGCCACACCGCTATTCGCCTTCAGGCGTCGTTTCGGCGGGCGCCGCGGTTTCCGCCGCTGTTGCTGACGGCGTCGGCAAGGGCAGCGGATCGTCCGAGAGAGTGTTCAGATACGCGATGATTTCAGCGCGCTGTTCGACCTTCGGGAAGCGCTGAACCATCGCGGTGCCCGGCATGAAGCCTTGCGAATTTTCGAGGTAGCTGCTGAGGCGATCAAACGTCCATTCGCCGCCGGCGGCTTTCAGCGCGGCCGTGTAATTGAAGCCCTCATGGGCGGCGACCGCTTGCCCGACGACGCCCCAGAGATTGGGACCGGTGCCGTTGGCGCCGCCTTTTTCGAGCGTGTGGCAGGATTTGCAGAGCGCGGCGCGACGCTCGCCGGCCTTTGGATCGGCGACCGCGAGAAGCGCGGAGAAATCGACGGGCGCTTCGGCTTCTCCGGCAGGCGCCGATGACGCGTAAGCGACCGGATATTGCGGAAACGGGTGGGCGTTCTCCTCCCCATGGCCGGCGCCATGATGCCCGCCCCTCAGCGCCGTCGCGAGCTGTGGCAAGCCGAAAAACAACAACAGCGCGACGAGACCCGCCGCGGCGACTTTGTTGAAGAACATCGGATCTTGCATGTCAGCTCCCTTGAGGGTCTTGAACGGGTCGGGGCCCGGCGCGCCTTTTACCGGGGGTCATCCCGCTCGGCAAGAAACGCCGCCGGCCCGCCGGCGCGGCCTAAGCGCGCGGGCGGACGGCGCGGCGGCGCTTGTCGGCGTCCCGATGATCGGGCAAGGGAGCGTCTTTGCAGCGGAAACCGCCGGTCATGCGCAAATCCGACAACAGCGAACCGCAAGCGATCGCCTTCCAGGGTGAGCCTGGCGCCTATTCGCATCTCGCTTGCGAATTGTTCGCCCCGGGCCTTGCCCCTCTTCCCTGCCCGACCTTCGAAGAAGCCTTCGCGGCGGTTCGCACGGGCCGCGCGGCGCAGGCGATGCTGCCGATCGAGAACTCCCTCGCCGGCAGGGTCGCCGACATTCATCACCTGCTGCCGCAATCGGGGCTGCATATCGTCGCCGAGCATTTTTTCGCGATCCGCCACCAACTGCTGGCCCGCAAGGGCGCGCGACTCGCCGACATTTGCGTTGTGCGAAGCCACGCGATGGCGCTCGGCCAGGTGCGCGGCCTCCTCGCCCGGCCGAATATCAGGGCCGAGGTCGCCGGCGATACGGCGGGCGCCGCACGGCGGCTCGCCGAATCGGGCCGGATGGACGAAGCCGTCGTCGCGTCGGCGAAAGCTGCGGAAATCTATGGGCTTGAAGTCATCGAAGCCGATGTCGAGGACGCCGGGCACAACACGACGCGGTTCCTCGTCATGGCGCCGGAGCCCGTTGATCCGGGTCCGGAGAAAACCGTCGTGACGACTTTCGTATTTCAGGTCAGGAACATACCGGCGGCGCTCTACAAGGCGCTCGGCGGATTTGCGACGAACGGCGTCAACATGACGAAGCTTGAAAGCTACATGCAAGACGGCGCCTTCACCGCGACGATGTTCTACGCCGATATCGAGGGACACCCCGACGACGGCAATGTCAGGCTCGCGCTCGAGGAACTCGCTTTTTT
>JBGSSK010000402.1:0-2228 GCA_041737095.1 Parvularculaceae bacterium
CGTCGATGCGCGCCGACACCGCCCAGCCGCCGTCCCCGTCGATGCGCGGCAATTCGTCGAGGCGCGCATTGCGCAATCCGCGGCCCGGCCCGAGCAACGAAATCGCTTCGAGGAGATTGGTCTTGCCGGCGCCGTTAGCGCCCGACAACGCGACCGGGCGTCCGTCAAGCGCGATATCCAAACGGTCATAAGACCGGAAATTCGTCAGCGACAGCCGTCGAACGCGGACGCCCGACTGCATGGCGACTGGCGCGCATGCCTCGTCATGGTCGATCGGCCTGATCGCGGTCTGTCTCACCTGAGGTCCTTGCTTCAAACGCGAAGCGGCATCAGCACGTAAAGCGCGCGCGGATCGTCTTCATCGACGACAATGCTGGGGCTCGCCGGATCGGCAAGGCGGAACGTCATGGTTCCGCCTTCCATCTGGCCCGCAATGTCGAGCAGATAACGCGCGTTGAAACCGATCTCCAGCGGGTCGCCGCTGTAATCGACTGACATTTCTTCGAGCGCGCTGCCGGCTTCCGGATTGTTGACGGTCAGGCGCAGGCGATCGTTTTCGATGGCCATCTTGATCGAGCGCGTCCGGTCCGCCGAGATCGTCGCGACGCGGTCGACCGCCTGCGAGAAATCCTTGGTCTCGACGCGCAGCATCGAGGCGTTGTTCTTCGGGATGACGCGTTCATAGTCCGGGAAGGAGCCGTCGATCAGCTTGGACGTTAGGTGACCGGCGCCGAAACCGAACCGGATCTTGGTCTCCGAAACCGCGACATCGACGGTTTCCTCTGCGTCGGAAAGCAGGCGGCCGACTTCCGCCACCGCTTTGCGCGGCACGATGACGCCTGGCATTTTCTCCGCGCCAGACGGCAGCGGCGCATCAAGGCGGGCGAGACGGTGACCGTCGGTCGCCGCAGCGCGCAATTGTTTGCTGCTCCCGTCGCTGAACGCGTGAAGATAGACCCCGTTGAGATAGTAGCGCGTCTCCTCCTGCGACATGGCGAAACGCGCCTTGTCGAACAACCGCACGAGATCGGCGGTCGCGACCGTAAAGCGCACGCCGAGATCGGTCGCCGAGAGGGTAGGAAAATCCTCCTCCGGCAAGACGGCGAGCTTGAACTGCGACCTTCCGGCCGAGATCTGCAACCGGCCTTCGTCCTGCATCAATTCGAGCCGGACCTGCGCGCCTTCCGGAAAGCGACGCACGATCTCGAAGAAATTGAGCGCCGAAACCGTCGTCGATCCCTTGCGGGAGACATCCGCCGGCGCGGCTTCCGACACTTCGATATCAAGATCGGTCGCGGTCAGCGTCAGCGCGCCGCCATCCGCCTGCAACAGGACATTCGACAGGATCGGTATGGTGTTCCGTCGTTCGACGACGCTCTGGACATGGCCCAAGGCCTTCACCAGGGCGGACCGTTCAATTGTTACCTTCATGCTGGCGCGCTCTTCCAAAATATGCTCTCGACGAGGGATCGATGCGCCTCGAATGACGCCTCTGCCCTCGCCGCAGGATGCGAGATACGGACGAAAGCCCGATCGTCGGCGCGCAGCGCCGGGGCGATCAGACACCCCCGCAGAATCGAACGCGGATTATAGGCTGAAACTGATCCGGAACGCCAGCAAAAGCCTTGCCTGTGCGACCCTCGACCGGCGCCGCGCGGCGGCGCTCAAGCGCTTGATTTCAAAGCGTCGCCAGCGTCGAAATCAGCGCCGATCGCGACCTTGGCGGCGGCGACGCCGGCCTGGAACGCCCGGTCGCGGACGATCAGCGCTTCGGCCCGGCGCAATGATGAAATCGCGGTCGTATGATCCCTGCCGAGCGCCCGTCCGATGCGTGGAAAACTCTCCGCGAGGACGGTTCGTGCGACGTAGACAAATGCGTGGCGGGCTTTGGCGATCCGCTGCGGCTGGGCGCGCCCGCGGATCTCGTCGGGAGCAAGGCCGAAGGCTTCGCTCGCCGCGACAAGCAATTCCTCCAGCGTCGCCTTGCGGCGGCGATCGCCGAGCCGCGACTGCAGCGCGACCATGGCTTCATTCGGGCCGACATCGATCGTCTGATCCTTGTAGACAAGCGCCAGCTGCTTGAACGCCCCGATGCATTCGCGCATTGACGAGGAGAACGCACGCGCGACAAGGTCGAGCGCCTCATCGGTGATCCGGCAGCGCAGTTCCGCCGCCTCGCGGTGCTTGCCGAGGACATCCCGGCGCAGCGCCTCGCCGCCCGGCGCGAT
>JBGSSK010000406.1:0-10826 GCA_041737095.1 Parvularculaceae bacterium
GCTGCGCCGGCGCCGCCGATTGTCGCAACGCGGGACAGCCGCGCGCCCGTCGCGCCCGTCATCGCCCCGCCCAAACACTTTTCATTCCGTGACCTTTCGCAGAGCGATCTGACAGCGCCGTTCGTCGTTGGCCCTGAATTCAGCGAGCCGATGGTGTTCGCTTATGCCGATGGCGACGGGGCGTTCGCGATCATGGCCGAGGACATGGAAAAGCGCCTTCTCGGCGCGCAGGACGAAACCGCCATCGGCGCTTACGAAATGACCGTGCGCAACGGAGACAAGACGATCCGACTGTCGAGCCATGAACCGATGAGTGCCGAGAGCCGTGCGAAACTGCGGGCGGCGCTTCAGGGAATGCGGCAGGCCCGCGAAGAAGCCAGGAAACAAGCCGAGAAGAAGCGCGAGGAATGGCGGCGTGAAATGGCGCATGTCCGGATCGAAGCGGGCGAGCGCGCTGCCGCCTCCATTGCGCGGGATCCAGAGTGGACCGGCGAAGCGCTAGAGGACATGCGTCGAGAAGCGCGGATGAGCCGCCGCGAAGCGCTCGAACTGCACCATGACGCACTGGTCGAGGCGAAGCAAGATCTCGACGAAGCTGTCGACGAGAGCTTCGAGGGCGCGCTGGCGGATCTTGATGACGCAGAACAAGACCTCGCTGAAGCGGAAAGCGACCTGACAGACGCCGGAATGTCGCGCGAAGACATCGCTGCGGCGCGCGCCACGATACGGGCGCATCGTCGCCAGCTTGAACGCGATGGCGCAGCGCACGAGCGAGAAATTGAAAACGCGCGCCGCAGTATCGACAGGCAGCTCGCGAGCGTCGAACGCCAGCTTGAAAGGCTCGAGGAAGCGAACGACGGCGAATAGCGCAGATCGCAGCGAAACGCTGAAGTCTCGCCCTCTTTCGCGCGGTTGGCCGCCGGCGGGAATCAACTCGTCGCTTGACCGGGGCCATTGGTCGAATGTCGGCTGGCGGCGACTTGTTTTTACCGGTTCTGGAGGCGTTTATGGGCATTGCGACATTTGTCGCTTCGCCTGCGATTCCGGAGTCTCAGATGGGCCTTACGAAACTCTGCCTGAAGAACCCCGCCGCTGTCGGCGTCGTTCTGGCATTGATCGCCCTGTTCGGCGTCATTTCGATCACCAAGCTGCCGATCCAGCTGCTGCCGAACATCGAACGTCCGGTGATGGGCATCTGGACCGGCTGGCGCGCCGCATCGCCGCGCGAGGTTGAAAGCGAAATCATCGATCCGATCGAGCGCGAATTGCGCGGCGTTCCGGGCCTCAAAGTGATGCAGTCCTGGTCGAATTCCGGCGGCGGATTCGTCCGGCTCGAATTCGCGCTCGGGACGAATATGGACAAGACCTTGTCCGAAGTGACGGGGCGGCTGCAACGCGTGCGCGGCCTTCCGGCCGAGGCCGATCGTCCGTCGATCGGCGATTTCGGCGGCGGCTCCGCCGGCGACACGCTGATTTTCCTGTTCATGCAGCGCTTGCCGGGACACGAAAACGCCGCGACCAAAATGAGCGAATTCGCGCAATCCCGGATTGCGCCGGAAATCGAAGCAATCGACGGCGTCGCCGGCATCGACATCAACTCGGACGATGGTGAGGAAATCATCCGCATCGCCTTCGATCCGGTCCGACTGGCGCAGCTTGGCGTAACGATCGACCAGATCGCTCAGACGGTCAATCGTTCGACGGACGTGACGGGCGGATCGGTCGAAGTCGGTCGTCGCAATTACACCATGCGGTTTGAGGGCCGGTACACCGCCGAACAACTCGGCGAAACCATCCTCGCCTGGCGCAATGGCGCACCGATCAGACTTTCCGATATCGCCGATGTCGCCGTCGCGAATGACCGGCGCGGCGGCGTCGTCTATCAGAACGGCAATCCGGCGATCGGCATGCGCGTGCTCCGCGAGCCGGGGGCCAACACGCTGGGCGCGATCAATGCGATCACCGAAAAAATCGACGAGCTGAACGCTGGGCCGCTCGCCGAGATGGGCTATTCGATCCAGAAGAGTTTCGATCCGTCGCTGTTCATCAAGAACGCATTGGCGATGCTCGGCGGCAATCTGATGCTCGGCGTGCTGCTGGCGACGGGCATATTGTGGGCGTTCCTGCGCCGTACGACGGCGACCTTGCTGATCGCCAGCGCAATCCCGATCTGCCTCGCCGGTACGATCGTCTTCCTCAATCTCACCGGCCGCTCGATCAACGTGATTTCGCTGGCCGGCCTCGCTTTCGCAACCGGCATGGTGCTCGATGCGGCGATCGTCGTCCTCGAAAATTTCGTAAGGATGCGTGAGGAGGGACGTGAGCCGAAGGAGGCGGCATATCTGGCCGTCAAGCAGGTTTTCGGCGCGCTCTTCGCCTCGACGGTGACGACTGTCGCCGTCTTCATTCCGATCATGTTTTTTGAAGACGTCGAGGGACAGCTTTTTTCCGACCTCGCCTTGACGATCGCTGTTGCAGTTTCTTTCAGTCTTCTGGTCGCCGCGACCGTTCTGCCGCTCGGCGCGGCGCTGCTGATGAAAAAATCGCCAACCAGGAAAGCTGCGACGAAAGTTTCCATCTTCGAGCGACTGCCGGATGTCGTGATGCAGTTGACGCGGACCCCGACGCGCCGGCTCGGCTGGATCGCCGGCCTGACGATTGCGCCGATCGCCCTCGGCTGGATGCTGTTCCCGTCGCTGAATTACCTGCCGCCGGTCAAGCGCGCGGCGATCGACGGTTTCATCTCGTTCCCGTCCGGCGCCAGCGCCGACATGATCCGTACGGAATTTGCGGAAGTCGTCGTCGAGAGGCTCGATCCCTATATGCGTGGGGAGAAAGAGCCGGCGCTGCTCAATTATTATCTCTATTCGGGCGAATGGGGCGGCAATATCGGCGTGCGCCCGAAGGTCCAGTCCAAAATGGGCGAGCTTGAAAAGCTCGTGAACGAGGAGATCCTGGTCGGGTTTCCAGATACGCGGGTGTTCGCGCGCCAGGGCGAACTCTTCGGCGACTTCGGCGGCGGCGGCGATATCCGCATCGATCTGCAGGCGGCCGATTACGCTGCGCTCCAGCAAGCCGTCCCGGCGGTCAGCGACATCATCACCGCGGCGCTGCCAGGGTCGTCGGTATGGCCGAACCCCGATCCGCAGATCGTCAATCCCGAGATCAAACTTCTTCCCGACGACCGGCGTATCGCCGAAGTAGGGATGACCCGCGGCTCCGTCGCCAGTGCGGTTCGCGCCTTCGGCGATGGTCTGTGGCTTGGCGAATTCTTCCATGAAGACGGCCGAATCGACATCATCCTCGAAGCTGAGGAATGGGGGGAGCCGGAATATCTTGCGACCGTGCCTCTGGCGACGCCGTCGGGTTCCGTCGTGCCGCTTGGTGAGCTCGCCAGCTTCGAACGCAGCGTCGGGCCGCAGCAGATCAGCCGCATTGATGGACGGCGCACGATATCCCTTGCGATCAATGCGCCGGAAGGAATGGCGATCGGAGATATCGTCGCGACGCTGAAGGGAGCGCCGGAAAAGGAAATCTATGCGGCGCTGCCGGAAGGCGCTTCGCTTGCATTCGCCGGCGAAGCGGACAGCCTGAAGCGCGCCATCGGCAATCTCGGCGCGAATTTCCTGCTTGCCATCACCATCCTCTTTCTCATAATGGCCGCGCTGTTCAAATCGCTGCGCGATGCGGGGATCGTCATCGTCGCCTTGCCGATGGCGGCGGTCGGCGGGATCATCGCCATCCGTCTTCTGAATTTGATCAATCCGACGCCGCTCGATCTTCTCGGCATGATCGGTTTCATCATTCTGCTCGGCATCGTCGTCAACAACGCCATTCTTCTCGTCGAACAGACGCGGCAGTCGGAAGAAGGGGGAAAATCCCGCCAGGAAGCCGTGCGCGAGGCGCTGCGCCTGCGGACCCGGCCGATTTTCATGTCGACCGCGACGACGCTGATGGGGATGTTCCCGCTGATCGTCGCGCCGGGCGAAGGCGCGCAGATCTATCGCGGGCTTGCCGCGGTCATCTTCGGCGGCATGACCGTGTCGACTGTTTTTACGCTCGTTCTTTTGCCGGCGCTTTTGCAGCTCGGCGCAGAAAAATCGGCGCAACGGAGCCAGCGTCTCGTGCTGCAGCCGGCGGAATAGGAAGGAAGGCCATGCGCTATATCACATTGACAAAGCGTTCGAGATTGATCGCCGCAGCGGGCATTCTCGGCGCGCTCGCCCTCGCCGGCGTCTTCTCCGCCAGCGTATTCAACGAAAAAGCGAACGCCGCTGCGGAAGGCGCGCCGCAGGGGCCGCCGCCAGCGACTGTCCGGATCGCCAAGGCCGTCGCCGCCGATTTCGCCCCGCATGCCGAGGCGCCAGGCTCGGTCGTCAGCGTCAATGACAGCCTTATCGCGGCCGCGACGCCGGGGAAGGTTCTTTCTGTTGCGGAAATCGGTTCGGAGGTCGATGCGGGCGAAATCATTGCGCGCATCGATCCGGCGGACGCGATCCTGCAGCGCGATGAAAGCCGCGCCGACATCAAGCGCTTGAAAGCCCGCGCGGACTATCTGGCGAGCCTCGTTGTGCGTTTCGAAGGCCTGGGTGAGGATGGCGGCGAGTCGGAAGCGACGATCGATCAGATGCGCGCCGATCGTGACGAAGCGATCCAGAATCTCGAGCGCGCGCGGGTCGCCCTGCGTCGCGCCGAAACGGCGCTTGAACGGACCGAAGTCAAGGCGCCGTTTCACGGCCGTATCGCAGCGCGCGAAATCGAGGTCGGAGAGTTCGTCAATCCCGGCACGCCGGTCGCGCGCCTGGTCAATATTGATGAGCTCGAGGTGACGGCGCAGGCGCCGGATGCTCTGCTCGCGGCGGTGCACGCCGGAGACGAAGTTTCGGTGTCGAATGGGTTGAAAACCCTGACCGCGAAAGTGCGCGCAATCGTCCCGGTCGGCGACACAATCAGCCGGACGCTAGAATTGAGACTGGTTCTGCCGAAAACTGATTGGCATATCGGCTCGGCGGTCGAAGTGCGCCTGCCGCGCAGCGCGCCAAAGCGCGTCGTCGCGGTAAGCCGCGACGCTCTCATCCTGCGCGCCGACCGGGTCAGCGTTTTCGTCATCGGCGCCGACGACACGGCCAAGCAAGTCGATATCGAGATCGGGGCGGCGGACGGCGACCTTATTGAAGTGATCGGACCGGTCAACGCGGGTGACGCTGTCGTCGTTCGCGGCGGCGAGCGTCTGCGCGACGGTCAGAAAGTCGTCGTGCAGTCCGACGCCGGCGTCGCTGCGGCGAATTCCTGATCCTAAATCGGTCCGCTTGCGCGCATGCGGCTCGACGCCGGACGCGTCGATCGGGCGTTAGCGCCCGTCATTGAGACGCCCCGTGTCTGGCGCGAAGCCAGGCATGCCTTCGCGCACGGCGGCCTAGTCTTTTTCGCCGAATTTTTCAGCGACAAGGCGCATCAATGTTTCGACCGCTTCACGCGCCTGCGGCCCTGTCGCTGAAATTTCGATCGTCGATCCGATCCCGGCGCCGAGCGTCAGGAGGCCCATGATCGACCGGCCGCCAACCGTAAGATCGTGTTTGGCGACGAAGATCTTCGCATCAAAGGAACCGGCGACGGCGCAGAATTTCGCCGAAGCGCGCGCGTGAAGTCCGCGCCGATTGACGATCTCCACGATTGCAACGATCGGCGTGTCGGCGTCGTTGGTGCTGGCGGGCAAGGCGGCTCATCCTCGATGGCGTCAATGGCGGCGGCGTCAGCCGCCTTCGCCGGACAGGACCCAGGAAGCGACATTGATATATTTCCTGCCGGCGTCATGTGCGGCGGCGACGGCGTCCTTGAGCGACTTGTCAGCGCGGATCGAGGCGAGCTTGATCAGCATCGGCAGGTTGACGCCCGCGATCACCTCAGCGTTGGCCTTTTCCATCACCGAAATGGCAAGGTTCGACGGCGTGCCGCCGAACATGTCGGTCAGGATGATGACGCCTCCCCCGTCGTCGACCCGGGCGGCGGCTGCTACGATATCAGCGCGACGCTTTTCCATGTCGTCATCCGGCTCGATCGAAATGGTTTCGACACGCTCCTGCGGGCCGACGACATGGGTCGTCGCCGCGAGAAAATGCTCAGCAAGACTGCCGTGGGTCACTATGACGAGGCCGATCATATTTCCTCGGGTCTGAGAACTAGCCGCTATCCTGCGTCGGTTCTGGCATTTGTCCACCCAAAATCGAAGCGATAATTGTGCGCAGACGCGCCGGCGCAGCCGCTTGCGCCGTTTCCCAGGCGAACGGATAGAGCGGCGCGGCGATTGCAAAAGCGTCTGGACGCCATTGCCCGGGCGCCGGCGTCCGCGAACGATCGCCCGCAAGATCGAAGGCGGCGACGATCACCGCCGCACCGACCGTCCGGACGGGCGCCGGCCCAAAGCCGCGCACTTCGATTAGTCCGCGAATGGGCGCCGGCGCATGGGCGACAGGCGCGCCGCCGTCGGAGCGATCGAATTCGACCGCATCGTCGGCGACAAGCGCGGTGCGCCGGAACGGGCAATGGTCAATCAGGGCGAGCGCAAGCGAGGATTTTCCTGATCCCGGCGGCCCGAGGATCAGGACCCCCGCGAGCGGCCCGTCGGCGTCGACTGCGACTGCGACTGCGACCGCATGGTGAACCGCGCCCATCGCGTTAAGCCGTCGGCAATTCGACGACAAAGCGCGCGCCGCGCGGAGCGCCTTTTTCGTCCATTCTGTTTTCCGCCCAGACGACGCCGCCATGGCTGACGACGATCTGCCGGGAAATTGCAAGACCAAGGCCCGAATTATTGCCGAATGCCGATCCTTGCGGTCGCTTGGTGTAGAATCGCGAGAAAATCTTTTCGAGCGCGTCGGCGGGAACGCCCGGCCCGTCGTCGTCGATAATAATTTGCGCACTGCGATGGCGATCGGTCGGCGGCGCCAGGAACACCCGGACTTCGCCGGCAGCGGGCGAGAACGACCGTGCGTTGTCGATCAGGTTGCGGAAGACCTGCCCGAGGGCGGTCGCGTTTCCGAACAGGTAGATCGGCGATCCGGAAGCGTCGAAACTGACGCGAGCCTCGTTTTCCTTGGCGGTCATGCGGTAGAGATCGACGATGTCAGCGAGAAGCTTGCGCAGATCGACCGCCTCGCGCGCCTCGCGCGCCAGTTCCGCGTCGAGCCGAGAGGCGTTCGAGATATCGGTGATGAGGCGGTCCATTCGCGCAACGTCGTTCTTTATAACCGCCATCAACCGTTCTTTCGATTCCGGCTTGCTGGCGATTTCGAGCGTTTCGGTCGCGCTCCGGATCGAGGTGAGCGGATTTTTGAGCTCATGCGCCACGTCGGCGGCGAAGCTTTCGATCGCTTCGATCCGCGCATAGATCGCTTGCGTCATCGATCGCAAGCTCGCCGACAATTCTCCGATCTCGTCCCTGCGGTGAGAGAAATCCGGGATGCGCGCGCGCCCTGCCGCGGCGATGCCTTCGCGAACCTTGTCGGCGGCGATCGCCAGCTGGCGTATCGGCTGCGCAATCGCCGCTGTCAGCAACAGCGACGAGAGGATCGCCGCGGCGCAGGCGAGCCCGAAGAACGGAAGGATCGCCAGCCGAGCATCTGCGACAAGATCCTCGATGCCGCCGATTTCCGCGGTGACAAGGCCGTAGATCGCCTGCACCCGACGGATCGGCACCGACACCGACGCGACAAGTTCGCCGTCTTCGTTGAACCGCACCGAGGTCGCGCCGCGATCCTCTGCGAAGGGCGAGGAGGCGAGCGCTTCGTTGAGCTCGGTCTCAAGCGAACGGCGGGCCGCCTCGCGCCGGAAACCGCCGGTCAAAAAGCGCTTAAGGAACTCTTCCGCGCTCTGGCCGATGCGCCAGAACGCCTTGTCGGCGCTGGCGTCGCTGACAGGCGCGAGCGGTTCGACAACGATTTCATCCTCGCGCAACATGACATCGTCGATCAGCAACAAGCTGGCGTCGACGATCGTCGGCGCTTCGGCGCTGTCCGGCGCGTTGAAAATGCGGACGCGGCCCTCGAAGCTGTCCCAGACGCGATTGAAAACCTCGTTGACGTCCCGCTCCGACAGGGAATGACCGCAGACGGTCGTCTCCATCACCGCGCCCGGCGCCGACTGGCAGCCGTTTTCTTCGACAGCCGCCTGCGCCAGCACATCGGCGAAAAGCTGCGCTTGCGCGCGGACGCCCTCGAGTTTGGCCGAGACGAGGCCGTCGCGATATTGCGTGACGCCGAGCGAGCCGACCAGCAGGATCACGAGGCCGATGAAATTGGCGAGCACAATCGTCAGCGTCAGCCGAGAAACGGCGACGCCGGCGCGCCGGGCCGACGAGGATTGGCGCGACCGTACTGCCGCCCCCGCTTTCATGCGCGCGATCAGATCTCCTTGTATTTGTACCCGACGCCGTAAAGCGTTTCGATCGAGTCGAATTCGGGATCGACAACGCGGAATTTCTTGCGGATCCGCTTGATATGGCTGTCGATTGTGCGATCGTCGACATAGACTTGATCGTCATAGGCCGCATCCATGAGCGCATCGCGGCTTTTCACGAAGCCCGGACGCTGCGCCAGCGCTTCGAGGATGAGGAACTCGGTGACCGTCAGCGTCACCGCCTCGCCCTTCCAGACGCAGGCGTGGCGCATCGGATCAAGCGTCAGGCTGGTGCGGCGGATGATCTGCTTTTCTTCTTCCTTGGTCGGCGAAGGACTGGCGTTGCGGCGCCTGAGGACCGCCTTGACGCGCTCGAGAAGCAGGCGCTGCGAAAACGGTTTCTTGACGTAATCGTCGGCCCCCATGGTGAGGCCCAGAACCTCGTCGATCTCCTCGTCCTTCGACGTCAGGAAGATCAACGGCAAGTCCGACGACTGACGAATCCGCCGCAACAGCTCCATGCCGTCCATGGTCGGCATCTTGATGTCCGAAATGATGAGGTCGGGCGGGGAGGCGGATATCTCGGCGAGCGCCGATGCGCCCTCCTCATAGGTTTTCACCGTATGGCCTTCGGCCTCAAGCGCAATTGAAACAGAAGTGAGAATATTCGCGTCGTCGTCGACCAGGGCAATAATCGCCATTTTCTTGTTTCCCGTCAGTTCTCAAATTGACCCTAACGATCTTTGCCGGGCGTCACAAAGGCGCCGCCGCGGCTTTATTGTGGCCGCGCCCGGCTCGCCGCGACGTCGATCATTTCCGCCAGCGCAAAATCTTTCGCCGTAAGCCCGCCGGCGTCATGTGTTGTCAGCCTGATCTCGACCCGGTTGTAGACATTCGACCATTCCGGATGGTGATCGGCCTTTTCCGCCGCCAGCGCCACGCGCGTCATGAAGCCGAAGGCGGCGTTGAAATCGTCGAATTCATAGCGCCGCGAAATCGACAGGCGGTCGCCGCCGAGCGTCCAGCCGGGGATCCGCGCCAGCCGGGCGTCGATTTCCGTTTGTTGAAGCCGCGTCATGCGTTGAGGTCATTCCTTTATCGGCGCTTCCCTACCATGGCTCGGGCGCCGCTGAAACCTTTTGGGCCGCGGCTTGATGATCCGTAGAAACCAGCCGACAGTCCCGGCGGATTCCATCGCGGAGGGCGGCATGAAAGACTTGTTCCGGCGCAAATCGATCGACGAGTTGATCGATCACGCTGCCCCGGACCGTTTGCGGCCGACCCTTTCCGCCTGGCATCTCGTCCTGCTTGGCGTCGGCGCGATCGTCGGCACCGGGATCTACACGCTGGTCGGGGTCGGCGCCGAACGCGCGGGGCCAGCGGTCATCCTGTCCTTTGCGATCGCCGGCGCGGTATGCGCATGCGCGGCGCTCGCCTACGCCGAACTTGCGACCATGATGCCGGCCTCGGGGAGCGCCTACACCTATTCCTATGCGGCGATGGGCGAGCTCATCGCCTGGGTCATCGGTTGGGCGCTGATTCTTGAATACTCCGTCGTCTGCTCGGCGGTGGCGGTCGGCTGGGCCGGTTATGCAGTCGGGTTCCTCGAGGGCGTCGGCGTCGCTCTGCCGGCGGCGCTGACCGGCGGCCCGGCGAGCGGCGGGCTCGTCAACCTGCCGGCGATCTTCATCATCGCGGTCGTCACCGGGCTATTGCTGATCGGCATCAAGGAAAGCGCCAACGCAAACGCCCTGCTCGTCGTCCTGAAGATCCTCGCGCTCGGCGTTTTCGTCGCGCTCGCCGTCCCGGCGTTCGACGCCGCGAATTTCGAGCCGTTCTCGCCCTTCGGGTTCGGCGCGCATGTCGACGAGGCGGGCGCCAATCGCGGCGTCATGTCCGCCGCCGCGGTCATTTTCTTCGCGTTTTACGGCTTCGACGCCGTGTCGACCGCCGCCGAGGAAACGAAGGACCCCGGGCGCAGCCTGTCGATCGGCATCATCGGATCGATGCTGATCTGTACGCTGATTTATATGACCGTCGCGGCGGCGGCGATCGGCGCGATGCCGTATCTCGGCTTTGCGAACAGCGCCGAGCCGCTCGCGCATATCCTGCGCTCGCTTGGCCACACCGAGGCGGCCGGCCTGATCGCCACGGCCGCGGTCGTCGCCCTGCCGACCGTCATCCTCGCCTTCATGTACGGACAGAGCCGGATCTTCTTCGTGATGGCGCGCGACGGCCTGCTGCCGCGCCATCTCGGCAAGGTCCATGCAAAGACCGGCTCGCCGGTCGCAATGACGATCATCACCGGCGTCGTCTGCGCAATCATCGCCGGAATCTTTCCGCTGGCGACGATCGCCGAGCTTGCGAACGCCGGCACGCTCGCCGCCTTCGTCGCGACCGCGATCGCGCTGCTCGTCCTGCGCCGGCGCGAG
>JBGSSK010000421.1:0-3022 GCA_041737095.1 Parvularculaceae bacterium
CGCCGCCGGGCGCGCGCTTCGTCGCCCCGCGCGCCGCCGACTGACGGGTTCTTGACCGGTGCGCCATGCGCCGGACAGTCCGGCCCGGAAGGTTAACGAAGAATGAAGGAAGCCCCCCGCTTGTAACAGCCTTCCGCCGCGTCGTAATGTCGAAGGCTGGCGAGCGACGCCAAAAAGGTAGTCGATTACGTGCTGATTTACGCAGTGAAGGGGCCGGCGCCGATACGCGACGCTAAGGAGGCGGCGATCATCGCGGCTGCGCGCGCGACCTTCCTGACGCATGGCTATGACGGCGCCAGCATGGACCAGATCGCGCTCGCTGCAAGCGTTTCGAAGCGCACGGTTTATAATCGTTTCCGCTCGAAGGAGGAATTGTTCGCGGCGGCGATCGAGGAATCCTGCCGGCAGATCCTGCCGGTCGATATCGATGCGATAGAGGCGAGCCTGCCGACCCGGGAGTTCGTGCGCGAAATGGCGCGCGTCTTCCTGCGCGGGATCTTGCAGCCCGAGGCGCTGGCGCTGCGGCGGATCGCGGCGTTCGAGGCGGGACGCAATCCGGCGATCGGCCGGTCCTATCTGGAACACGGGCTTGCGCTGATGGCGGCGACCTTTGCGCCGGTGCTTGAAAGGACCGCCCGGCGTGAAGGGATCCGGATCGACGATGTCGAAACCGCGATATTCCAGCTCGGAGCCTTGATCTCGGAACCGTTGTTCACCGAAATGCTGCTCGGCGCCGCGCCCGATGATCTTGACGCCGCCATCGAGAAACAGATCGAACAAGGCCTCGACGCGTTCTGGCGAATATACGCAAGCTAGATCATCGGGCGCGATTCTTGAATCGCGCCCGATGATCAACTCATTATTCCAGTGCGCCTTTTCGCGCAAAACCGGTTTCCACTTTTGCGTCCGGCGCGCTAGAGCAGCGCGGGAACGGCCATGCTTTGGCGCACGACGCGCCGCGGCCATCAAGACCAGAACGCCAAAGATAAACGCCGTCGCCGAGGCGAAAAGAAAACGGCGCAGCTTGCGCTGCGCCGGTTCCGTCAGTCCTGAAATTCAGCCTTATTCGAAGCTGATCGTCACTTCCGTGCGGCGGTTGAGCGGCTCGCGAACGCCGTCTTCCGTCGGCTTGGCCGGACGATCTTCGCCATAGGCTTCCGTGCGGATCATGTCCGCCGGCACACCATTGGCGATCAGCGCGTCGCGAACGACCGACGCGCGGCGCTCCGACAGCGCCTGGTTGTAGGCCGAGCCGCCCGAACGGTCGGCGTTGCCGGCAACGACGACCGTGTCGATGTCCCCGGAGAGGGCGCGCGCCGACGCCTCCTTGATGAGGTTCGAGGCTTCCGGCGTCAGGTTCGACTTGTCATAGTCGAAATAGACGATGACGTTGATCGGATCGAGATTGGCCGACTGCGTTTCCGTCAGCTGCGCCGGGCACTCGGCCGCGACCGGAACGCTGGAGCCATCCCAGCAATCCTTGTACTGCGAAGCCGCAACCGGGGCGGCGCCGAAATTCCAGCGCAGGCCGGCGAACAGGCTGTGAGAATTGTATTCCTGTTCGAATTCAGCCGCCGACCCGGCGAGCGTGCCGGCAAAATCGGTGTCGAGCGTCGCGAAATAACGATAAGACAGATCGAGCGTCAGGCCTTCGGCGAGTTCGAAGGCGAGGCCGGCGATGCCTTGATAGGCGAGTTCCCAGGCCTTGTCGTCGATCGACAGGGCCCCGAATCCGCCTGAGAAGCTCGGGTCGCTGCCAAGATAGCTGGCTTTGAGACGCGCAAGACCGGCGCCGAGGCCGACATACGGCGTAACCTTGCCGCTCGTTTTGAAGTCCTTGATCAGGTTGAACATGAACGCCATCGACTGCAGGTCGCCGGAGACCGTATCTTCGGTCCAGCCGGTGAAGGCGAGGCCATCGCCCGGCAGGTGGCGCAAATCGTTCTGGCGGTAGCTGAATTCGAATTCCTTGCGCCAGCCGTTTGCGCTGGCGTGGCCGAGCGCAGTGTAGACGCCGATGCCGTTGTCATAATCGGCTTCGCTGTCGAACAGCAACGGTCCGGAGGTCGATTCGAAATCGCGGTCCGGGCCGACATAGGAAAGGCCTGCGCCGATGGCGCCATAGACGCCTTGATAGGCATGCGCAGCCGGGGCGAATGCAAGAGTCGCAGCGGCGGCGAACAAGGTAGTTTTCAGCTTCATGAAGTCCCCTCCTCAGGTGAAACAAGGTTCGCCGCGCGGGGTGCGCAGCTCGCTTTAGTCAGTTTCCTAGCCAATCTGACGCCGAGTTAACAGGTCTTTTTTAACCAAGGTTCCCGCAGAAAGCGAGATCGGCGGTCGCCTGTTGCATCCGGGCATCGCTGGACGGAAAACCTTCACAAAACCTTAATGGCAAAGATAAAAGTCGCATTTCGGGGTGCGGTTTCCCACACCTGCGCCCGGTTGCTAAAGCGAGCGCCTCTCAGTCGCGATTGCGAGGCTGCGGACGGTGGGATAGAACCGACGGCGACGGTGCCTCCCCGACAGGAGGAGAATAGGGAACGCGGTTGAAATCCGCGGCTGTGCCCGCAACTGTAAGCGGCGAGCGTCCCCCCATCGACAGCCACTGGCCCTTCACCGGGCCGGGAAGGCCGGAGGGGCGCAGCGACCCGCAAGCCAGGAGACCTGCCGTCGGCGTCGTCCTTTTCGCGGCCGGGTCCAGCCGAGGAATGCGGGAACCCGTCGCGGCGACATCCTTGAACCCCTGGAGGTGTCGCCATGACGCGCTTTTTCTACGCCTGTTCCGCCCGATCCTTTCTTCAGCATACGGCGCTTTTCGCCGGCCTCGTCGTCGCCGCGCCGGCATTCGCCGCGACGCCGGACGATAGAAGCGAAGATCGCGCCGATGTCGATGTGGTCTATTCCTACGCCCGGCGCCCGCGCGACGCCGCGGAAATCGGATCAACGGTCACGGTGATCGACGCCGCTGCGCTCGCCGAGCGGCAATACGCGTTCCTCGCCGACGCGCTGCGCGACGCGCCGG
>JBGSSK010000003.1:0-14649 GCA_041737095.1 Parvularculaceae bacterium
GTCGATATGGGCGTTGATCTCGCTGGCGGAGAGCAATTCATCATAGGTGGAGCGCCTGATGCGGCGGCTCAGCGTCAGACTGGCGAAGTAGCTATCAATGATGAATTCCTCGCCGAGAGTTTCCGGCGCCTGGTCAAGCGCCTCGAGCGCGCGGAGTGCGTGGCTTTTGACACGGCTGAAATACTCAGTTCGCGTCGCCATGTCCTGTTGGTTCGCCGCCATCTCCCCTTGAATGCGAACGACATAGTCACGCGCGGCCCGCTTGTTGTTCTGATCGGCGTTCCAGTTCGAGACCTGAATGCCTATAAAAACGCCGAGGACGACGATCAGGAAATCAAGCCCCACGGCGAACCAGTTCTGCGCCTTGACGTGCTCGGTGAGGCGGCGGAGGATCATGGCGATTCCTTGAATAGGCGCCGTTGCGCCGGACTATTCGACCTTCACCCAGTCAGCGTCCTTGTCATGCTCCTGTTTCGTCGTCACCGGACCGACGCCGATGATCTGGACGACCGCGTCTTCATCGCCCGCCGCGCCGTCGAAGTGGACGCCGCCGGCGGGATGAAACATGTAGGTTCCAGCCGGCAGGACGGCGGCGGACAGAGGATCGAAGTCCCGCCCCGTTCCCGCATGCCAGACGCCTTCCAGCACCGTCACATGCCGGTCCTGATCGTGCGAATGCGGATAATCCATGATTCCCGCCGGAAAGCGCACGCGAATCGCGTAGACGCCGGCCTTCGACGGGTCGCCATGGACGATCGCGTATGTCGCCCCGAGACCGTCCGGGATCGGCTTCCAGTCGAGGTCTTCGGCGCGGACAGTCGCGAACTGCGCCGGCGGCTCCGCGGCCGCGAGGGCGTGGCCGGCGATCATGACGAAGCACCCGACCAGGGCGCCGGTTCCGGCCTTTTGCATGTGGTCCTCCGCTTTTCGCGCTTGCTGTTTCTGTCTTCCTGGCGCATCAGGATCATTAAGACCGCGCGTCATCGTCCGCAGTCAACACCCGCCTTCGGCGCCGGCGCGAGCGATCAACGGCGGCGCCCCTCAAGGTGGGTCGTGATGGTCGCTTCGAGTTCCGCTGTCGATTCGCCGAGCTGCAGCCCGAGATTTTCGTTCGCCGCGGCGATCGTGGTCCACTCCGGTGTGTGGAAATGCGCGATGACGCGGCGCAGGATCATGGAGCGTTTCTCCCGGCGATGTCGCGCAGGTTTCCAAGGACTGTCTGATTGTTGGCGACGAGATCGGTCAGCGCGGTCTCGATGTCGGCGAAGCGGCGTTGAAGCGCCGGCAGCGTCCGTTGGTTGCTTCGCAAGGCGTTCGCGGCCGCAGCGATCGCCTCGGCCGGCGCGTCCAGCGTGCAGGCGTAGTCGAGAGAGCCGGCAATGGCGTCATAATCTCCAAGTGTCACGGTGCGATCGCCGCAACGCCGGAGCAGCGCCCGCTGCACCGGCGCTGAAACCGTCTCCCGGAATAACTGCCGGTATTCGGAAAACTTGGCCTCCTCCGAAATCACGTCGAGCAGCGGCGTCGTAAAAACGAGCATCGCGGTCTCGCGCAATTTCTCGTCTGCGATGAGGTTTATTTCGCCCGTCGACACAAGCTCGTCATAGGACGCGCGATGGCGGTCGCTATATTTGTACTGCGTCGCCCGATAAGCCCCGATCAGGAATGCCTCGTCCGATGGCGCGGCCTCGCCGGACAGCGCCGCGAGCGTCCTTTCGGCGTTCGCCAGCACGTCCTCATTGTATGCAATCAGGTATTCATACCCCCAAGCCTCGGCGCGAAGGTCGTCGGCGAGGCGCGCGGTGAAGACATTGGCCCGCGCATGCGTTTCGCGCTCTTCATTCCAGATTGATACCTGCGTGCCGAGAAAAACGCCGGCGACGACAATGACGAAGTCTAGTCCGACGGCGAACCAGTTCTGCGCCTTCACATGCTCACTCAGCCTGCGGAGAATCATTTCGCGTCTTTGCTCTCAAGATTTTTCAGGAGCGCCTCGGCCGCCTCATCCGCCTCGACGATCAGTTGATAGTGCCGGAGCTTGTAACCAATCTGCGTGCGCAGCGTCGCGCGGAGTTCTGCGTGTTCCTTCAATGTTGCGAGAAACTCATCTTCCGGAATTTCGGTGAAGGGTGAAAGTCCATATCGCTGGCCGACGCTGACGGCGTCGTTTCGAAGCGGGCGCAAGGTGCCAGCGTGGGTTTCGTCGAGACCGACCCAAATCTGGAAATAGTTCTGGAGGTCGCGGACGAGACCCGGATCGCGGATGATGCCAAGCTTGCCAGTATTCGTGAGCGCGTCATAGGCGGTCGATCCCGCGGAGGGATAGAAACTGGCGAGCACAATGGACCAAAGACGGCGCCTTTCGTCCGCATTCGGCTCGCCGGCGTCGCGGAAGACGATTGCGGCGGCGGCAGGGTTCAGGCCGGGCGCATCGGGCGCCGTCGCCGGAATCGCTTCCAGTCGAGGCTCGCCAATTTTGCTCAGCGCGTAATTGCCCGCACGGATTGACACGCGAATTGACGCCGCACCGGCGCCGAGTTCGGCGCGGTCGAGGCGCAAATCTTCCGCGATGCTGGAAAGCAGATCATACGCCTGCTCGGCTTCCGCCCGCGCGGCGTTCCAGTTGTTGACCTGCAAGCCAAGAAACACACCGAGGACGACGATCAGCGTTTCGACCACGACGGTGAACCAGTCCTGCCGGCGGAAAGCGTCAACGATGCGGCGGAGGATCATGGCGCTGGCTCGACAATCGCGGCGATGAGGTCGTCCAGCTGATTTTGCACCGACAGGAAGCTGCCGACCTTCGAGTCGTTTTCGGCGAGCTGGTAGCGCAACGCCTGTTCGAGGCCAGGCGCGGCGCGCAAGGCGGCCGCAGCGCGCTCAAGCTCGGACGCCGGAACGTCGATGGCGCAGTTTGCGGGCAAGGAAATCAAGACCGTCCTGCCGGCGCGATCTTCGCGATCGCCGCAGGCCGTCACAATGGCCTTCTGGAGCGCAAAGGGCATCACGCCGCGCATCGCTTCGCGATAGGCCGGCCGGGTCGCGGCCGTGGTGTTGCTTGTCCAGTTGAATTCGAAATAGCTGATCAGCTTTGCGCGCACATCCTGATCGCGCACGAGATTGAGGGTGCCCGTCGATACAAGCTCCTCGAACGTCGAGCGGCTGGTCGCCGGCGCCAGCCACTGGCTTGCCTGATAGGCGCTGACGACGAAGGTCTCCGGATCGACGGCCCCCGGCGTCTCGAAGCCGCGCAACGCGGTTTGCGCATAGTCGATCGTCGTTCGGTAATAGGCGACCGCTGCGCTGACGCTTTGTCGTTCGCTCTTGATGTCCTCGACGAGGCGGCCGAACAATTCGTCGGCGCGCCTTTGCTCGGCCCGCGCGGCGTTCCAGTTTGAAACCTGCATGCCGATGAAAACGCCGGCGACAACGATGACGAAGTCGAGCGCGACGGCGAACCAGTTCTGCGCCTTCACGTGCGCGCTAAGCCTGCGCAGGATCATGTCGCCGCTCCGTCGAGGCGTTCTGCGAGCGCAGACGCCCGTCCGCGCAGGTCCGCCATGAGTTTCAGGTGGCGGTTGGTGTAAAGCCAGTAATTTCGCGCCGCCGCGCGGAGCGGCGCGTCGGCGCCGAAGCGTTCGGCGAGGTCCGCGACCGGCGTGCCATCGACTGGTGACAGCCCCGCCAGACGCTGCGCCTCGACCAGCGTCACGCGGCTCTCCTTGAGGCTGATTTCGAAGTCGCGAACGCTTTCGACCATCGCATAGTATGCCTGGATGTCGCGCAGCAGCGCCGCGTCGCGCATCAGGGCTAGATCGCCAGCATTGATCAACGCGTCATAGGCCGACCGGTTTCCCTCAAGCGTCGTCAGAATGAACAGCGCGACGCCCGCCGATCCGTGGTCCTTTTCCGAAAAGACGGGCGTGCGCCGGACTTCGATCTGCCCGCGCGCCGAGACAAAGACGCCCGCCGGCGGCGTATCGGGCGGCGTCCAGGCGAGCCGGCCGAGCGCCGCCATCCGCACCATGGCGACGCGATCGATCTCGTCGATTTCGGCAATGTCAGCGCGCAAATCCACGGCGATGCGGGCGAGATAATGCGCCTCCCGCGCCCGCTCGCCGCGCTCGGCGTTCCAGTTATTGACCTGCAAGCCGACGAAAACGCCGACGACGACGATCAGGAAGTCGATCGCGATCGCGGTCCATTCCTGCTTTCGAAAGTGCTGGATGACGCGGCGAAGGATCATCAGGGTTTCGTCCCGGCCGCAGCGGGACACAGGGCGCCGCCGCACCTTGTCGTCAGATAGGTTTCCGATTCGATCAGCCAGCGGCCGTCGACCTCGCGCCATTTCGCGGCGTAGCGTCCGCCGACGAAATTTTCCTCATTCGCCGCCGGCGCGCCGCGCCAGTCGCCGGTCTCCATGGCGATCGGATACAGATCCGACAACGTCACGCAGTCCGGCGACCGCACATATAAAAGCCGATCGTCCTTCGCGAAGTCCTCGCGCCAGAGGTCGACCTGGGCCTCCCGGCCGGAAAACTGAATGCTGTCGGTTCCCGAGATTAGAAAGGCGTTCCCGGCGAGAATGGACCTGACGGTTTCAAGATCGCCCGCCGCGATCGCTCGATTGAAATCCGCGCGCGCCATTCGGACAGGATCCGCGGCGGCGTCGTTCGCGCCGGCGCAAACAGCGGCGGCGACCAGAAGTCCTGCAATCATGACGCACCCTCTCTTCTGTATCCTTGATGCCTTGTTCCGCCGCGCTCCGCCGGCGATTCGCTACTCCCGCCGGGCAAGGCGGCAATGGCGCAGCGGTTCCGGCCGAGGTTTCGACGCCGCGATTTTGCGAGCGGGTCCCTCATCCGGCCTTTTCCTTCTCCGCTTTGATAAGGTCGAGAATATGCCGTACTTCGTCGCGATTCCTGCGCAGGACGAAATGTATATTGTCCTGCGTGATATGGGCCTCCTGAAGCGCATTGATGACCTCGGCATTGCCGATCAGGACAGACTGATCGACGCTGGCCACTGCGCCGATGCCTGAAAAATCCTGCGAGGGCGTCCCGGTCACGACGATCGTCTGCGCCCGGATCAGTGCGCTCGACGCTGCGGATATGGGCGATGTGAAATTGCCGTACTGATCGCGGACGAAAGTCACATAGTCATCATATTCGTGGAGCTTTCGCCGCAATTCCTCGCTTTCGACGAGCTGAAGGCGGCCGCCCGATTTCAGCGCCTGAAACGCCGTGGATGGCCCGGGAGGCGTCGCGATTACCGTCGCAATGCGGATGTCGTCATTTATTGACTGATCAGCGAACTGGCCTGTGCGTGCGCCGTCGATCAGCCGTCCCGTTGCGGCGAGGGCGCTTTCATGGCTCCGCACGCTTCGTTCGGATCGATCGAGACGCTGGAGAAAATCCTGCTCCAGCGAACCGAGGATTTCGACCGCGTCGACGCGGTCAAGGCGCGCCGTGTTCCAGATGTTCACCTGCAAGCCGACAAAGACGCCGACAACGACGATCAGGAAATCGAGAAAGATCGCGGTCCATTCCTGTTTCCTGAAGTGGGCGATAACGCGGCGCAGGATCATGGCTGTCTCTTTCAGAACTTCGCCATGTCGTAGGACGCTTCGCCGCTTTTCGTCATCGCCTCGACTGCGGCGGCGAATTTCGGATCGAGCCCTTCCCGGCCGAACACCTCCCACACGCGGCGCCCGCCGGACGAGGCGAGCAGCGAGACGAGGTCTTTCCTGACATTATGCCATTGGCTGTCGGGCAAAAGGCGGTCTTCGTGAAGCTCGAACATGACGCTGTAGATCTGGAAAAATTGGCCGATGAACACGAAAAACTGCATGCGCTCGTCGGCGTCGAGCGCGTCGATGTCCGTCATGCCGCGCCGGAAGAGCGACGCCGTCTCGCGGCTTCCCGCCGTCAGCGCGTTCATCTGCCCCGTCGCCTCGACGAACTGGTAGCGCGCGACGGCGCGCATCTGCCGCGTGTTCTGGCGCACCTGCAACGCGAGATAGAGAAGCGTCGGCGCGACGAGGATTGCGGCGACGATCTGCGAGACGAGATAGAGATCGTTCAAGGTCATGGCCTCACTCGCATTCGAAATCATCATTGCCGACCGGCTTGCATTGCGGCGGGAAGCCGTGCTTGCGCCAATAGTCAATAATGCCGGATTTACGCATCGCGTTCTTGAACTGCGCCGACTGGCGATAGCTCCTGCTTGATGCGTCCCAGGCGTTATACGGCACGACGTGATATTCAAATGCGCCGAGCGGCTGCACCAATATCTCCATCACCGACGGCGTCATCAGTCCGTTCTTTTCCTGGAACCGGACGATATCGCCGATCAATTCTGGATAGACATTTTCCGGATGCCGATAGGCCTCGTAGAGTTCATCGTGCCGGGTCCAACCAGATAATACGCTTGGCGAGTTGGACGCTGTTTTGAACGCCAGTTCCTCATCCAGTCGCGCAAGAACGGCAAACGGAGCGTAGACTGTCTTGGCGGCCCCTCGATCCAGCGCGGACTTGTAGGCGGCGAGAGCTTCTTCATCACGTCCCATGCTGCCAAGGATCGCATAGTAATTCTCGGCGCAGGGCGCATAATCCGGCTCGAAATCCGTGCATCTGGCGTAGTCTTCGCGCGCTTTATCGAGCGCGCCGACACTTGCATGGGCGCTGCCCCGCCAATTCAGGGCGGAGGCGTTTCGCGGTTCGATCGCTAGGGCGCGGTCGAAATCGGCGATAATCTCTGCGATATCGCCACGCTTGCGCAAAGAAATGGCGGCATCCATGCGCATTTTCGCCAGAGACGCGATCGCCATTGCGCTTCTTGCGTCAAGCGCCAGCGCCCGTTTAGCGTATTCAGCGGTTCTCTTATCGACCGCCTCGCGCGCCATTTCCGAAAACCCGTATTCGACGATCAGGGATTGCAACGCCGCGCGCATTTCCCACGCCTTGGCGAACCCCGCGTCCTGTTCGACGGCCCGCGCCAAAAGCGCGTCCGCCTCATCAAGCCTCGTTCGCGACTGAAACAGGGTTCGCGCCTGAAGATAAAGATCATAGGCCGTCAAACTATCGGTGACCGCTTCAACCAAAATCTTCGTCGGAGTTTTAGTGACCATCGCCTTGTCGAGCGCATCGACGATCGCGTTCGCGATCTCGTCTTGAATGGTAAAGACATTATGCGTCGTCAGCGGGCGGTCGAAGGTTTCCGACCACAAATGCCGGTCGGTCTGCGTATCGATCAGCTGCGCGGTGATCCGGATTGTGTCGCCGGACTTTCTGACGGACCCTTCAAGAACATGGCGGACTTCGAGCTGCCTGGCGATCTCGGGAATGCCGATTTCGCGGCCCTTGAACTGGAACGACGAGGTGCGTGAAGCGACTTCGAGGCCCGACACGTTCGCCAGAACGTTGAGTATTTCCTCGGCGATGCCCTCGGAAAAATATTCCTGGTCCTTTCCGGGCGAGAGATCGGCGAAGGGCAGGACGGCGATTGACGCCGCCGACGGGCCGTCCGCCTCGCCCGGTTCGCTTGTCGCGATTGTTGGCGCTCTGTCCGCCGTCAGCCGGTCGGCGACGATCATCGCGCCGACAAGCGCGAGGCCGGCGAGGATCGTAAGGTCGAGCCGGCGCCCGGTCTTCGGCGCGATGCTCTCGCCTTCCGGCACGTTCGCGGTGAGCTTCACGCCCTCCGGCGTCATCTCGAACGCCCAGGCGAGAATCATCGCGATCGGAAAGCCGATTCCAAAAAGAACGATCACGAGCGTATCGGTCCACGCCGGCAGCGACAGCGGCGCCTCGACCGCGACAACAACCTGCACGAGCAGCCACGCAACGACTGCATAGACGCCGGCGACGCGAAACACGTTACGGCGCTTCAACTCGTCCAAAAGCTTCATCCGAACGCCCCTTGTCGCGGCCGACCTTCGCGGCGACCGGTCCGGGCGTCAAGCGGGCGCAAAGGGGTTGAAAATCCCCTGAAGGAGGCGGGAAAACGCGGGTCGCCGAATGGTTAAGCGGTCCTTAAGGGAAATGCGGGTTTGATGCGCCCGCGAGACCTGATTAGTCGGGGGCGGCATGGATCTGAAAGAAGAAGCGGCGATCGGCGGCGACCCCGCCTCGCACTGGTACTATATTTCGAAAGGCCGGGCGATCCGCGCGATGATCGGCGCTGGTCCTTACGACGAGATCCTCGATGTCGGCGCCGGTTCCGGCGTTTTCTCCCGCATGCTGACCGGCGCCGGCGTTGCAGGACGCGCGGTTTGCGTCGATCCGAATTACGCTGACGCGCAGCTCGGCGTTGATGCGACCGGCGCGATCTCGTTCCGACGCAGCGTCGATCAGACGGGCGCCGGCCTCGTCCTGATGATCGACGTCATCGAACATGTCGACGACGACGTCGCACTGATCAGCGACTATGCGGAACTGACCGCAGACGGAACGAAATTCCTGATCACGGCGCCAGCCTTCCAGTTCCTCTGGTCGGGGCATGATGATTTTCTCGAACATCGCCGCCGCTACACACTGGAAAGCCTCGAGGCGTCGGTGCGCGCGGCGGGGCTCCGGCCCGTCAAGCTCCGCTATTTCTTCGGCATGCTGGTCCCGGCGGTCGCCGCGATGCGGCTCGCCGACCGCGCGCTTTCCGCCGGCAAGCAGCCGCAAGCGAGCGCGCTGAAGCCGGCGCCGGAATGGCTGGCGAAGACGCTGGTCGCTGTCCACGACATCGAACGGGCGACCTTGTTCCCGGTGAACCGCCTCGCCGGCGTCACCGCATTTTGCCTTGCGGAAAAAACCGGGACCCCGGCGCAAAAGGCCGAAGCCGCCTGACCGACGCGCCCGCTTCGCCGCCGACCGTCCGTCTGCCGACATGAACCGTCGCCGCGCCGCCCTCCCTCTTGCGTTCACCGTCGAATTCGGCGAGCGTCCCGCCGCTTACAGCATGCTACGAGGGGCGGCGCGTGCTTTTCAATTCCCTGACATTCGTCATCTTCTTCGCGATCGTCGTTGCGTTGCATCATGCGCCGTTCGGCTGGCGCGTGAAAAAGTTCAACCTGCTGATCGCCAGCTATCTTTTCTATGCGGCCTGGAACCCGCCTTTCGTCATCCTCCTGGTGATTTCAACGCTCGTCGACTGGCATGCGGCGCGCTGGATCCACCAGTCGAATACCGAGGCGCGCCGGCGGCTGTTCCTGATCCTGTCGCTCGCGGTCAATCTCGGCTTTCTCGGTTTCTTCAAGTATGGCGAGTTCCTGCTCGAGAACTTCACGACGCTGATGAATTCGGCCGGGATCGTCTACAAGCCGCCGGCGTGGAACATCATCCTGCCGGTCGGCATCTCGTTCTACACGTTCCAGACGATGGCATATTCGCTCGACGTCTATCTGCGTCGCGCGGCGCCGACGAAATCCTTTCTCGACTTCGCGCTGTTCGTGACGTTCTTCCCGCAGCTCGTCGCCGGCCCGATCGTGCGCCCGTCGCAGCTGGTGCCGCAATTCGCCGAGGAGAAACGCGCGACCCGCGCGCAGTTTCACTGGGGTCTTGCGCTGATCGTTCTCGGGCTTTTTGAAAAAGTCGTCCTCGCCGACAGTTTCCTCGCGCCCGCCGCCGACGGCGCCTTCGGCGCGCACAAGGCGATCGCGCCGCTTGATGCGTGGACCGGCGTCCTTGCGTTTTCCGGGCAGATTTTCTTCGATTTTTCCGGCTACTCCACGATCGCCATCGGGACGGCGCTGTGCCTTGGTTTCGCCCTGCCGAACAATTTCCGCTTTCCCTATGCGGCGATCGGGTTTTCTGATTTTTGGCGGCGCTGGCACATCTCGCTGTCGACCTGGCTGCGCGACTATCTCTACATCCCGCTCGGCGGCAACAAGAAGGGCCGCATACGGACCTACGTCAATCTTATGATCACCATGCTGCTCGGCGGCCTCTGGCACGGCGCGAGCTGGAATTTCGTCATCTGGGGCGGACTCCATGGCCTGTACCTCGCGGCCGAACGGGGCCTTCGCGAGACGATCGCCGAGCGCGCGTGGTTTTCGTCGTGGGCGTTCAGGCTGGCGATGGCGCTCCTCACCTATTTCCTTGTCAACATCACCTGGGTCTTCTTCCGCGCTGAAAACATCACGGACGCGATGACGATGCTCGCCTCGATGGCCGGGCTTGCGAAGAACCCGGCGAAGGTTCTCTATCTGAATGAGATCATTCCGGCGGTCCTCGTCGTCGCCGGCATGGTCGCAACGCATTGGCGCCTGCGCTCGACGACGAAGGAGGCGCTGATCGAAACATGGCCGCTCTGGCTTATCGTCCTCGTCTGGACATTCATGCTGTTCATGCTGATCATCACGCAAGGGTCCGACAGTGCCTTCATCTATTTCCAGTTCTGACAACGCCTATCCGGCGCCGAAGACGGCGTTCTTCGACCCGGAGCATGTCGCGCGTCCCGTGCCGGCGGCGGCCTGGCGCGTCGTCATGCTCGCGGTCATTGTCGCAACGGCCCTGCTGACGGCGGGCTGGGAGATTTACTGGCGCGGCAAGGAGTTCCGCGCGGGCGATTTCAAGAACACGCCCGCCCTGTGGGCCGAGCAACGCCGCAAGGCGACGGGCGACGCGACCGTGCTCATCGGCTCGTCGCGCACGCTGTTCGATGTCGACCTCGACATCTTCGAGGCGATCGCCGGCGTCCGGCCGGTGCAACTTGCGCTCGAAGGAACGAGCCCGAGAGTTTTTCTCAAGGACCTTGCTGATGACGAGCGTTTTCACGGCACGCTGATTGTCGGCGTCACGACGATCCTGTTCTTCACCAGCGAGGGCGGTTTGCGCGAAAGCGTAATCGAGTACGCGCGAAACGAAACGCCATCGCAGCGCGCCGATCATCAGCTGTCGCTGCCGCTCGAACGGGTTTTCGCCTTTCTCGATGAACAGACGCGACCGAAGCGGCAAATGACACTGGCCCCCCTGCCGCTCCGCGACGGCATGAAGCCGCGCTTCGATCCGCGCAAGCTGCAAATCCTCGACGCCGACCGCAACGCCGAAATGTGGAGCCGCGTCGTCAACGACAAAGCCTACCGCAAGGAGGCGCAGGACCAGTGGCTGCTTGTGTTCAGATTGTCTGCGCCGCCGCCAGGCCCGAACGGCGAACCGCCGCCGCCGATGCCGGACGAGGCGATCAACGCCGTCATCAGCGAGGTGAAAGCGAATGTCGACAAGATCCGCGCCCGCGGCGGCGAGGTGATTTTCATCCAGCCGCCGGTCGCCGGCCCGTTCCTCGAAGTTGAACAGGGCGGCTTTCCGCGCGCGCGCTTCTGGGACCGGCTGCTGACGATGACGGACAGCGCCGGCGTATCCTTTCACGATCACGCGGAAATGCAGGCCTATGATCTGCCGGAGTGGTCGCACCTGTCTCCAGCGGATTCAAAACGCTATTCGCGCGCGCTGACGCCGCTCGTTTACGCGGAAATGGAAAAGAAGAAAGCGGAACGCGCCGCGCGCTAGCGCCGCGCCTTTTTCTTCTTGCGCGGGCGCGGGCGGACGGCGACGACGTGGTCCCAGATGTCGTCGGGATCGACGCTGGATTCGCTGACCGCGCTCATCACCGCGACGCCGGCGTCCTCGACGCTTTTCCTCGCGCCGGTCAGCAAGGGATGCCAGTCCGGCAATCCCTCGCCGCGCGCGAGGCGGCGATAGGCGCAACTCTCCGGCATCCAGTCGAGCGCGCCGGCGTTGCCGGGCGTCAGCTGCACGCAATCCTTCACTTTCTTCGTGCGGTTGGCGTAGTCGGTACAGCGGCGGCGCTTCACGTCGAAAAGCCGGCAGGCGACATTGGTTTCGTAGAGCCGCCCCGTATCCGTTTCGTCTAGCAGGACGAGACAGCATTTGCCGCAGCCGTCGCAGAGCTTCTCCCACTCCGCATCGGTCATCCGGCTCAGCGGCGTCGTTTCCCAGAAGGGCTCGGTCATCGTCGCGCTATATCAGGAATTCCGGTGCGCGTCCGCTTCCGCCTGATCTAAGTGAGTTGCGGCTGACCGATAGCCTAATGCAGCCAGCTTTTCGGAAAGCCGCTTCCTGACATCCGCCGGGCTTTCTCCTTGCTTCACGATCAATAGGGGAATACCGGCTTTCTCAAGTACAATCCGTTTGATCTCGTCGCGCTCGCGCGCATTGTTCTGGAAATGTCCTCCGCCATGGTATTCAACCGCGATCAGCACGCGACCATGTTCGTCGGTAATTGTAAAATCGACCCGCCTGTCGCCAAGCGCGTAGTGCCCGCCGCCACGAATAAACGGATCGTCGGTCCTCACAATCTCTCGCAAGGATGTCTGTCCCATCACAAACAGTGACGGCGAACATCCATTCACCTCTCCAGCCAGAAACCGGAACAAGCGGCTTTCCGATCTGTTGAAGATCGACTTCGCGGCGAAATTGCCGCGGTGCGCCCTTTCATACGCGGTCATCGTTCCGGCATCTGCGCGTTTTGGTGACAGTTTTTCAGTAACCGCAAAGCGACCGGACACGCCCTTATACGTCCTTCTTCCTGCATATCGCCAGTTTCGGCGCCGCCCGAATAGGATTCGATTGACAACGGTTACGACAAGGGATGCAACCATCAGCAGCAATAGAAGCGCTGCGCCTTGCGTCAGCGACGTCTCAAATATGGGGATGAGCGGCGACGACGCCGGCGGCTGGAACTGCATTATGAATTCTCCCCCAAGTCCTGTGTCGATCCTAAGGGACCGCCCGGCGCTTGCAACTCTCCCCAATCATCTGGGAAATCATCGTCTTGGCTCACACGTTGCGCGTGCGCGCCGGCGCTTTCGACATAACCGTCTCCCAGCAAGTAAACTCTAGAGTCTACTTCTGTTCCTCGCTAGGATGACGGGAAAGGGAGCCGGCCTTATGGAGCATTTCGACGTCATCATTGTCGGCGCCGGGCTTTCGGGCGTCGGCGCCGCGCATCATTTGCAGAAGCAGTGCCCGGGCAAGAGCTTCGCGATCCTCGAGGCGCGCGCGGAGGTCGGCGGCACCTGGGATTTGTTCCGCTATCCCGGCATCCGCTCCGACAGCGACATGTTTACGCTCGGCTACGGCTTTCACCCGTGGCGCGAGGCGAAGATCATCGCCGACGGGCCGTCGATCAAATCCTATGTCGGCGCAACGGCGCGGACCTATGGCGTCGACCGGCATATCCGCTTTGAAACGCGGGTCAATACAATCGATTTCGACAGCAGAACGGCGCGCTGGACCGTCGCCGCGGCGACGCCGTCGGGCGAGATGAAGTTTACCTGCGCCTTCCTGTGGATGTGTTCGGGCTATTACCGCTATTCGGCAGGCCACACGCCGGATTTTACGGGCGCCGACAAGTTCCGCGGCGAGATCATCCACCCGCAGCACTGGCCGGAGAATTACGATTACAGCGGCAAGAAGGTCGTCGTCATCGGTTCGGGCGCGACCGCGGTGACGCTGGTCCCCGCCATGACGGACAAGGCCGAACACGTCACCATGCTGCAGCGCAGCCCGAGTTGGTTCATCTCGCTCCCCGAGACCAGCAATGTCGCCGAAACGCTGTCGAAATTCCTGCCGCGCGGCCTCGCCTTCCGCCTCGTCCGCTGGCATCGCATCATCTTCCAGCAGATCATGTACAAGCTGATCCGGATGCGTCCTGAAAAGGCCGGCGAGCGCCTTCTTGGGCTGGTGCGTGAGCAATTGCCGGCGGGCTATGATGTCGAGACGCATTTCCATCCGCGCTACAATCCATGGGACCAGCGGCTCTGCGTCGTGCCAGACGGCGATTTCTTCAAGGCGATCTCGGCCGGCAAGGCGTCGGTCGTAACCGACGCGATCGAGGCGTTCGACGAAACCGGAATCCGCCTCCAATCCGGCAAGCATCTGGGCGCCGATGTCATCATCACCGCGACGGGCCTTACGCTCGAAGCGATGGGCGGCGCGACGGCGCGCGTCGACGGGCGCCCCGTCAATTTCGGCGATACATTCACCTATCGCGGCATCTGTCTTTCCGGCGTGCCGAACATCGCCTTCGTATTCGGCTACACGAATTCCACGTGGACGCTGCGCGCCGACCTCATTTCGCATTATGTCTGCCGGCTGATCAATCACATGGACCGGCGAGGCTTCGATATCGCGGTCGCCGTCAATGACGACCCGACGCTGAAGCCGGAGCCGTTCCTGAATTTGAATTCCGGCTACATCATGCGCGCCACGGACCGACTGCCGAAACAGGGCGACAAGGCGCCGTGGCGCAACCCGCAAAGCTATTTCCGCGACATCGCCATCCTGAAATACGGCCGCATCGACGATGGCGTGATGCGCTTTTCAAAAGCCGCCGCCGCGGCGGATGCGCCCGCGCTCAGGGTCGCGGCGGAATAGGCGCTGATCACTGTGCGCCGGCGACCGCCGCGCCCGCTTCGCCCAACTCCAGCCAGTCTTCGCGGTCGAGCCCGAGTTCCAGATCGAGAAATGTCGGCAGGATGCGCCACAGGCGTTTCGACCGCGCATTCGACAGGATCACGATGCCGACATCCTGTTCGGGCAGGAAGGCGATCTGCGCCGCGTAGCCGTCGACGGTGCCGGCATGGGCGACGACGGGCGCGACGACGGGCGCGTCGCCGTAATTATAGAGCCGCCAGCC
>JBGSSK010000022.1:0-26018 GCA_041737095.1 Parvularculaceae bacterium
CGACCGCGCCCGGCCGCGCCGCCGCGCCGGCGATCCTCCTTGATGCGCCGAACGGCGTCCGGGACGATCTGACCCAGATCATCGGCATCGATCAGGCGACCGAAACAAAACTGAACGATCTCGGCGTCTTCCATCTGCGCCAGATCGCCGGCTGGGATGATGGCGCGGCGCGCTGGGTCGAAATCCGGCTAAACGAGCCCGGCCGGGTCGCGCGCGAGCGCTGGAGCGAACAGGCCGCGAGCCTCGTCTGACTTCAAGGCGCCGATCGGCGCTTCTTTTGACAGGGCGAAGCGGCCGGCGTAGGTCGCCGCAAATAGGAGCCTCGCCATGATCCCGCGCTACGCCCGCCCCGAAATGACGTCGATCTGGTCGCCGGAAAGCCGGTTCCGGATCTGGTTCGAGATCGAAGCGCACGCCGCCGACCGGATGGCCGAACTCGGCGTCATCCCGAAAGATGCCGCCGCGAAAGTCTGGGAAAAGGGCCTAAACGCGACCTTCGACGTCGACCGCATCGACGAGATCGAACGCGAAGTGAAGCACGACGTCATCGCCTTCCTGACGCATTTGTCCGAAATCGTCGGGCCGGAGGCGCGCTATGTCCATCAAGGAATGACCTCGTCGGATGTTCTGGATACTTGCTTCTCCGTCCAGCTGGCGCAGGCGAGCGATTTGCTGATCGCCGGCGTCGATCGCGTGCTGGCGGCGCTCAAAAAGCGCGCCTTCGAGCACAGGAACACCATGACGATCGGCCGCAGCCACGGCATTCACGCCGAGCCGACGACCTTCGGCGTAAAGCTTGCGGGCTATTACGCCGAATTCGAACGGGCGCGGCGCCGATTGCTGGCGGCGCGCGCCGAAGTCGCAGTCTGCGCGATATCAGGCGCGGTCGGCACTTTCGCCAAT
The DNA here is from genome assembly GCA_041737095.1 of Parvularculaceae bacterium. Classification (GTDB taxonomy): domain Bacteria; phylum Pseudomonadota; class Alphaproteobacteria; order Caulobacterales; family Parvularculaceae; genus Amphiplicatus. Next base: position 904 of record JBGSSK010000022.1, read on the forward strand.
ATTGACCCGTCGGTTGAAGAACACGTTGCGGCGAAGCTCGGCCTCACGGTCGAGCCGGTCTCGACGCAGATCATTCCGCGCGACCGGCATGCGGCTTATTTCGCAGCGCTCGGCGTCGTCGCCTCGTCGATCGAACGCCTGGCAACTGAAATCCGTCATCTCCAGCGGACGGAAGTTCTCGAAGCGGAGGAATATTTCTCGCCGGGCCAGAAGGGATCGTCGGCGATGCCGCACAAGCGCAATCCGGTGCTGACCGAAAACCTGACCGGGCTCGCCCGCCTTGTCCGCATGTGCGTCGTTCCGGCGATGGAGAATGTCGCGCTCTGGCATGAGCGGGACATTTCACATTCCTCGGTCGAGCGCGGCATCGGGCCGGATGCGACGATCCATCTCGATTTCGCCCTGGCGAGGCTCGCCGGCGTCATCGAAAACCTCGTCATCTATCCCGAGCGCATGGCCGAAAACCTCAACAGGCTCGGCGGCCTCGTGCATTCGCAGCGCGTCTTGCTGGCGCTGACGCAGGCCGGCGTCTCGCGCGAGGATTCCTATGTCTTCGTCCAAAGGAACGCCATGCCCGCCTGGCGCGGCGAAGGAACGTTGGCTGAAAATCTCAAAGCGGACAAAGACGTCTCGCGCCATTTGTCGCCGACGGCGATCGACGCGCTGTTCGATAATGCGCATCATGCGCGGCATATCGATACGATTTTCCGGCGCGTCTTCGGAGAATGAATTCGGCTCTCATCGCCGGCGCGCCTGATGGCGACGCGAGGCCCGACTGGTTTCTTGAGGAGATAAGCCGGGTGACCGCCGACGACGGACGCTGGGTCGCCGACAATTCCGCTTGCAAGTGCGCGGACGAACCATTTGACGCCTTTGGCGTCGAATGGTTTTTCGGGGATTTGACGACGTCACGATGACCGGCCGGTCGTTCGTCTTAAAGGATGGCGTCGAGACGGCGAATTTCCGGGTGTTTCGCCAGTTCTGGCATTTCGACCGCAACGAAGGCGTTCTCGAGCAGATCGGCTGGGGCGGCGTTTGCGGCGTCGGTGCGGTTTCGCAAGACGGCGGCGATAAAATCACCGACCAGATGTTCTACAGGGCGGACGGATCGAGCGCGCGGCAAGGACAACGGTCGCGTTTTCCGGACGCCGAAACGCATGCGACAGACAGTTTTGACATAGTCGACGGCGAATGGCGGGCGCGTCGCAGCTACATCTGGAAAACGCGGTCCCGAAAAAATGAACCGCCCGGCGGGGTCAGACGGGCGGTTCTGTTTGCCGTTCGGAGGGGTCTTGAACGGCGGGGGTTGATCAGGCGAAGGCGGCGCTGTTTGCGTGACGGAAGGACCCGCCGCGCTTTTTTCTCGCCTGTTTCAGGCGCCAGCCGACGCCCGCAAAGCCAAGCATCATCAGCGCCCAGGCCGCAGGCTCCGGCGCATTGCTGACGCCGCTGACGCCGTCGAGAAGCGCGCCAGGCGTATTGAAGGCTGCAACGTTCCTGATCCTTAGCAGCGAACAGCCGGTCGACGAGACGGTCGAGCAGAGCGTCGTAAGGTCGAAATTCTGGACGCCGCCGCCGCCGAGATCGGCGAAAGCGAACTCGCCAGAGAAGGTTGCAACGCTGCCTATGACTTCGCCGATCGACACGGCGAGGAAGTTCGCCGCCGGCGAAGTTGCAAGCGGCAGAAGCGTCGCTGCGATACCGCCGCCCGTCAGGACATTGTTGTATCGGAGCACGAGCTCGCCGCCCGACAGGATGGTCGCCGCGCCGCCATTGGCCGCGAAAAGTGCGTTCGAGGCGTTGGTGACATTCGACTGACTGTAGACCGACGCAGCATAAACCGTTGTTGCTGCGCGCGCCGGGAACGCAGCAAGCATCGCCGCGATTGCGACAATGATGATTCGTGTAGCCATGGTCATGGCCTTTCTCCTTGGACGTGACGTCGCCACGCCCCCCTCATTCAGCAGGGAGGAGAATAATTAGGAGGCTTTAAAGGAAGGTTGCGGAGGTCTTAACAATTCGACGCATCAATGGCTATTTGACGAGGGCGTATCGCATGCCCGGCCGGCGCCTCTTCAACCGCCATGCCACCGCGCCAAAGCCCATCAACATCAACGCCCAGCTGCGCGGCTCCGGCGCCGAGGAGACGCCGGATACCCCGTCGAGCAGGAAGGCGCTGCCCGGCGCGCCGTTGACGCTGAAGCGCAACAAGGAACAACCTGTCGCCGACACTCCTGCGCAGGCGGTGCTGAGGTCAAGCGTGTGTAGGCTCGCAAGCCCCCCGGGCAACGCGGAATTAGCGGAAAACATAGCAACGCCACCGACGATTTCGCCGATGGCGATCTGGACAATCGAGCCGGGGGTGAGGCGCTGACCGTTGATGATCGTGTTGAGGCCGCTGATCGCCTGCGACAATTGCAGGGTCAACTGGCTGCCGCCGGCGACGCGCAGGACGGTCGCGATACCGCCATCGGCGGGGCCGACTGCGTTGCCGGGCGTCAGGACTGTGCCGCCGGTGCTGTAGACCGATGCGGCGAAAACGGTCGTCGCCGCCGCGGCAGGCTGGACAGCCAACACGCCCGAAACAACGACTGCACTGATAAATGCGCGCACGGACACATCACCACGCTACCTTGGCTGGACGATGGGGTTGCGGTCGTTAAAACTTCTCGAAAATGTATAGTAAATGCCTGAATAATCCGGCGAGGTCAGGTCACAGGTCGGCTATCCCCCTGTTCGCACTCATAACAACTGCGTGAAGCAACTGGCGCCTTGTGCGCGAAAATTCTAGCTGAGGTCCGTGACGAAGGAGTTTAATCGATGATTCGATCGATCGCGGCCGTTGCGGCGCTGCTGATTTGCGCCGGTTTGTTCTGGCGTTTTTCCGACGGCGACGCCAAAGCGTCCTCGCCGGCCGACAGCCCGGCGCCTGCCGGCCTTGCGACCGCGGTGTTCGCCGGCGGATGCTTCTGGTGCGTTGAATCCGATTTCGACAAGCTAGCGGGCGTCGCCGACGTCGTTTCCGGCTATACGGGCGGCCTTCTTGAAAAGCCGACCTATGAAAATCATGCCGGGCATGTCGAGGCGGTTAAGGTCACCTATGACCCGAAATTCCTCAGCTATCGCGCACTCGTCGATTACCACCTTCGCCATATCGATCCCCTCGACGACGGCGGTCAATTCTGCGATCGCGGTTACGCCTATACGACAGCGATCTACGCCGCCAATGCGGACGAGTGGGCGGCGGCGACCGCCGCAATCGAAAGCGCGGAGAAAGTCCTTGGCGCGAAAATCGTGACGCCAGTGCGCGATCGTTCAACGTTCTGGCTCGCCGAGGATTATCATCAGGATTACTACTTGAAGAATCCCATCCGCTATAAATACTACCGGACGGCCTGCGGCCGCGACGCCCGCGTCAAGAAAGTCTGGACCGAGGCTGCGCGCTAGAATCGAGGCCAGTCCGGCCAAGGGCTGCCTTCAATGTTTCAAGCACGAATAGGACGGCGACGCCGCTGGAAAGCGAGACGGCAAGTTGTCCGCCCGAAATCGTTGAAAATTCGAATAGGGCTCTCACGGGCTCCAGCCCCAGAATAACAGTCAGAACAACAGCCACGAATGACGAAACGATCGTCAGTGCGGTATTTGGCGCGAAAAGTGCGTGAACGATCGATGCGCTGCGCGTGCGATTGACTAGAATGAGGGCGAAGACAACGGAGACAATCGAAATGAAGGTCGTTGACCGCACCGCACTGTCCTCCAGCCCCTGCATCAGCGCTGCGTAATAAACGGCGGCAGTGACACCGAACGCGATCACTCCTTCGAGCAGGCTCCAGCCGGCGAGACTACGTGTAAGCAATGGCTCTTTCGGAGATCGCGGCGGCCTGCGCATCACATCAGCCTCCTCGCGTTCGGCCTCAAGCACCAGCGAACAGACAGGGTCAATCACCATTTCAAGAAAAGCGATGTGGACCGGACCGAAAATGATTGGAAGGCCTGTCACCAGCGGCAGCAACGCCATGCCGGCGATTGGAACGTGCACGGACAGGATAAAGCCAGTCGCCTTGCGCAGATTGTCATGAATTCGGCGCCCAAGCCTCAGGGTTTTTACAATTGCGCTGAAGTCGTCATCCAACAAAATGATCGCCGAGGCCTCGCGCGCAACATCGGTTCCGCGTCCGCCCATGGCGATTCCGATATGCGACGCCTTTAGCGCTGGCGCGTCATTGACCCCGTCGCCAGTCATCGCGACGATTTCACCGTCGCCTTTCAGCGCATTGACGATACGAAGTTTCTGTTCCGGCCGGACGCGCGCAAAAACCGTCGCGGTTCGCACCGCGTCGACAAGCGCGCTGTCGCTCATCTCGGCGATCTCATCGCCTACAACTATTTTTTCGGCGCCGATCCCCGCTTTTCGCGCAATCGCGCGCGCTGTCACCGGATAATCGCCGGTGATCATGATCACCCGCACGCCGGCCGCCCGACATTCGGCGACCGCGGCGACCGCTGTCTCCCTTAGGGGATCGGCGAGACCTGCAAGCCCTTCGTATTGAAAGTCGAAGCCGAATGGATTTGACGGAAGCGCGCCGCAATGGCGCGCGCGGGCGACAGCCAGGACCCTAAGTCCGGAACTTGCGAGTTCATCCGCGGCGTCCAGCATCCCTGTCGGCGGTTCGCCGCCTTTCGCGCACAGTCGCGCGATCGCCTCCGGCGCCCCCTTTGCGGCGATCTCGAAGCCTTCCTCGTCAAATCGCCAGGCATACGTCACCGCGAGAAGATCGGAATCGAGCGCATAGAATTTCGCAATCGTCCCGTTCCGCATGACGACATTCGCGTCCCTCGCAAGCCGGTAAAACGCCTTTTCCATTGGATCGACCGGATCAGGCGCGCTTGCGAGCATGGCGGTTTCGACGAGCGATTGCTGATTTATGCCGCTTTGAAAGCTGGCGTCGCCGCGCCTCAGGACGCCGCCTTCAGCATCCACGATCGCCTCGACGCTCATCCTGTTTTCCGTGAGCGTGCCTGTCTTGTCAGTGCAAAGGACGGTCGCAGCGCCGAGCGATTCGATCGCCGCGGCCTTGCGCGTTAGAACCCTCGCCTGCGAAATTCGCCATGCGCCCATCGCCATGAAGACGGTCAGCACAACCGGAAACTCCTCCGGCAGCATCGACATGCCCAAGGCGATACCGGCAAGCATCGCGTCGAGCCAACCGCCGCGGAGAAATCCATAAAGCAGAATGGCGGCGAGGCTCGCCGCGCCGCCTAGCAATCCGAATATACCGACGAGGCGGCGCACCTCCTTTTGCATTCTCGGCGGTTCAAATTGCAGCTCATGCAGCGAAGCGCCGATCTTTCCAATCTCGCTGCCGGCTCCCGTCGCAGATACTTCGGCGAGCGCCGATCCCCGAACGATCAGCGATCCCGAGTAGACAAGGCCTTGGCCGTCGCTTTTCAGGACAGGCATCGACTCGCCGGTCAACAATGATTCATCGGCCTGCAAATTCGACGACTGGACAATACGGGCGTCTGCGGCGACGCGGTCGCCCTCGCTGAGCGCAAGAAGGTCGCCGCGAACAACTTCACGTCCGGCAATACGCCGGCGGACTCCATCTCGAATGACCAGCGCGCGAGGACTGGTCAGATCGCGCAGAGCTTCGAGGACACGCTCAGTGCGTGTCTCCTGGACGACCGTGATGATGATTGAAAAACAGGCGAAGGCAAGCAGCATGCTCGCCTCTGTTCGATCTCCAAGAAGAAAATAAATGACTCCGCCCGCAACCAGCAATGCAAGCATCGGCTCGCGAACGACTTCGACTATGATCGCCGCCACCGGACGTCGGCCGGAGCGCGCGAGTTCGTTCGGCCCCTCCACTTCGAGCCTGCGACGCGCCTCTGCTTCGGTCAGTCCCGCAAACGGCGTGACGGCAGGCGTATCAGTCATTTTTCTCCATTAAACTCGTCGCGAGAGACGACGCGCTTCGGCTGCTGCTGGCTGATGCAATGGAAGGAGCCCCCGCCGGACAGGAGGTGCGAGGAATCGATCGCATAAAAATGCGGCCGGTCGACATGCGCCTCGAGGACTTCAAGGCACTGAAGCGCGGTCTCATCTTCGCCGGTCAGCGCGCCATAGGACGGCATGATTACCGCGTGATTTGCGATATAGAAATTCATGTGGCTGGCCGGCGCGATCTTGCCGTCGGACAGAACGCGCCCTGGCGACGGAATCTCGATGACTTCGAGCCTTCGTCCCGCCGCGTCGCGCGCCGCGTCGAGCACCTTGCGAATCGCCGCGAAAATTTCACCATTAGGATCATCGTCGCCAGAAGGGCGCATACAGACGACTTTTCCCGGCGCGATGAAGCGCGCCAGATTGTCGACATGCCCGTCGGTGTGATCGCCGATCATCCCTTCGTCGAGCCAAATGATTTTTTCAGCGCCGATCGCCTCGCGCAGCACACCCTCTATGTCCTCTTCGCTGAGCCCCGGATTGCGATTCCGGTTGAGGAGGCATTGCCGCGTCGTGATGCAGGTCCCCTCGCCGTCGACCTCAAGGGCGCCGCCTTCCGCGACGAGGCCGTCGAAGCGGCGGAGCCGGACGCCGGCGCGTTCGGCGATAATCCCGGCGATGCGGTCGTCTTCCGGCAGCAGGTATTTCTCGCCCCAGCCGTTGAACCGGAAAACACTGGCGTTGAGGCCGATCGCGCCGTCCGCAACGAAGATCGGGCCGGTGTCGCGCAGCCAGACATCGCCGATCGGCGCTTCATTGAGATTAACCATTGCGGGGTCCGCGAGGCCGAGCCGCATCGCCTCAGCGGCGACGCGCGCCTCTTCGCCCCGCACGACGAGCTCGACGCGTTCGCCGCGCATCGTTTCGCCATTTTCGTCGCCCGGATCGGGAAAGCAGATCGCGCTGATCAGTTCCGCGACCTCGCCTTGGGCCGGCGCGAGATTATCCTCCCAGAGATCAGCGGCCGACGGCCAGCCGATCCAGACCGCGTCATGGTCGGCCCATTCGGCGGGCTGGCGGCGGAGAGATTTCATCGGCCTTCGGCCCCCTTTTCCATGCGGCTGCTGTCGCGCGTTGATCAGCTCTCGCGCGGCGGCTATATACCGAACCGCGGAGCAATCCGCGAGACAGGATCTTCGGGGCGGGGCGGAAGTCCCCACCGGCGGTGATTCGGCCCTTAACAAGGCTGACAAGCCCGCGAGCCGAGCAGGGCGACTTGCAGAGCAGGATCTGGTGCGATTCCAGAGCCGACGGTCATAGTCCGGATGAGAGAAGATCACGCTGACGTCGCGCCATTGGCGCTGACGCTGGCTACGCCATTTATTTGGCGGCGCCGGCGTTGGAGCCTGTGAGGCCGCCGCTGCGTCGTTTCGCCCCGACGATTCGAGTTCGAACGCGGGGTTTTTATATGGTCGGCGTATCAAGGATGGCTTTGGCGACGGCGCTTTCCTGCGTCGCTGGCACCAGCGCGCTATCGCAGGACGCCCAGCCGATCGACGAGATCATTGTTGTCGCCGATCCGCTCGAACTGCTTGAACTTGAAGGCAGCCGATCCGTTTACGGGCTTGACCTGTCATACGCCGAAATTCCGCGCGCGATCTCCGCGATCAGCGACGAGACGATCGAGCGCTTCAACATCGAGACTGTCGATGATCTCGCCGCGGTCGCGCCCGGCACGTTCACTGGAAGCTTCTTCGGCGTCCCGGGCAGCGTCACGCTGCGCGGCAATCGGGCGGACAATTATTTCCGCGGGTTCAAACGCGCCGAGAACCCCGGCACATTTCCGACGCCCATCGGCTCCAGCGAGCGCATCGAAGTCGTGCGCGGCCCGACGCCGGCGCTCTATGGCGCCGGCCGTGTCGGCGGCTTTGTAAATGTGACGCCGTTGACGGCCCTTACGCAAAAGCAGATCGGCGAGCGCGGCCGCCTCATCGAACTCGGCGGAACGCTCGGTTCTTATGACAAGCGCGTATTGACCGGAACCGCTGGCGCCGCCTTCGCGCTCGGCGGTCATGACGCCGGCGCGTACGCCTATGTCGAGTACGAAAACTCGAACAGTTTCTATCGCGGGATCGAGCCCGAACGCTTGCTTGTTCAGTCGTCATTGACCATCGCCGATGAGGGTCGCTTCAACCTCGAAGTCGGCGGCGCTTACCATTCCTCGGAGGGGTACAAGCAGACGCTCGGCTGGAACCGCGTCACCCAGGACCTCATTGACACCGGCGCATACGTCACCGGCTCCGACGTCGAACTTCAGGACCTCAATGGCGACGGCAAGCTGACGCCCAACGAAGTCGACGCCGCCGTGGGATCGTTTTTCGGGTCGTCCAACATCCGCCAGTTCATCGATTTCGGAATCTTTCCGAATGCCGCCTTCGGTCTCGACACCGGCGTCGGGGAAACGACGCTTGATCCGCGCACGGTATTCGTTTCCGACCGCGACATTGCGGATGCGACGACCGGCACGGCCTACATAGATCTCGCGGTTACGACCGCTGCGGACCAGACGCTGCGCCTGCAAGCTTTCTACGATTCGCTCAACGGCGACCTATATCAGAGCTATGGTTTTGCCGCGCGGTATGTCGCCGATGTGTTCGAATTGCGCGCCAGTTACGAATTCCCGCTCTCCATCGCCGGCGTCGATATCAGCACGATCGCCGGGGTCTCGTGGCGCCGCTACGACAATGAGACGCTGCAGACCTTTCTTTCCGGCTACCTCGTGGTCGATCGCCGCGATCTTTCAGTCGGCCCGACGGGCGGCGACATTTTCGACGATCCGTTTTCGCCTGACGCAAACGGCGCCTTGTGGGACACCGATCTCGACTCGACGACGACCGACCTTGCGGGTTACGTCATTTCCGACATTGCGCTGTCAGATCGCCTGTCGCTGCTGGCGAGCCTGCGGCTCGACCGCTTTACGGCGCGGGCGATCAATACCGGCGCCACGATCTTCAACCCGTCTCTGGGCTTTACCGAATTCAGCGGCGACGACTTCAAAGCGAGTTATGAGGGATCGCTGCGCTATGAATTCCTCGATGGCGTCAATTTCTACGCGACTTATGCGGAAAACAACGCGCTCGAAACCAATGACGGCGGCGGCGTTGAAGTCGACCGCATCGATCAGGGAAATTTCGTCGCAGACTCAAGCCTCGTCGAAGTCGGCGTGAAGGTCGGGCGCAGCGATCTTTTCGCGTCGATCGCCGCCTATCGCCAGCGCCGCCAGCGCAGCGATCCTTTCGGCAATCTCGATCAGGAAACTTCAAAAGGCGTCGAGGTTGAAATCAAATACCTGATCAATGACGCCCTCAGCTTCAATTCCGCCCTGACGCTGCAGGAAGCGCGGATCGCCGCGCCGGGGCCTTGCGGATCGGGTAATGGCGAATTTATCGTGCTCCCGCCATCGAGGCTCGGCGTCGCGCCGGCCGACGGTTTCGGCGGTCTTTTCGCCGCCCTCAATGCAAGCTGTCTGCCTGAACTCCAGGACGGCTACAAACGCCGCACGACGCCGGACGTCATGGCGTCAGGTTTCCTCACCTACACCTCGCCCCGAACGGATTTCGGATCATTTGGCGCGACAGCCGGCGTTCTCTATGTCGGAGAGACCGGCGGCAAGATTGCAAACGCAATCCGCCTGCCCGACTATGCGCTCGGCAAGGCGTCGCTTTTCTGGTCGCACGAGAATTTTTCAGTGATCGCCAATGTCGACAATCTTTTCGACAAACGTCACTTCATCCCGGTGCAGAATGTCTATGAGGAGGTTGGCGTTCTTCCGGGACGCGGCCGCGAATTTTCGGTGACGCTAAAAGCATCGTTTTAGGGACAGGCATGCAACTGCGGCCGTTTATCCTGACGATCGCACTCGCGGTGATTTTTTTTCTTATCACCGCGACGACATTTGCGTCGCTCGGCGTCATTCTTCCGGCGATGATTGCGGAGTTCCAGTGGACCTGGGCGACGGCGGGCCTCGGCTTCACGATGCTGGCGCTTGCGACCGGCATTTTCAGCCCGATCGCCGCGAAATCTCTCGAAAAGCTCGGCGCGCGCTTGCACTATGCGCTGGCGGGGATCGTCATGACATCCGGCTATTTCCTGCTCAGCGCGGCGACGGGTACCAGCGTCTACCTTATCGCTACATCTTTGCTCGGCGCCGGATTTGCGCTGCTCGCCAATGTCACCGGCACTTATATTGTCGGCAAAGCGGCAAAGACGGAATGGCGCAGCGTCGCCATCGGCGCCTATCTCGCGGCCGGCGGAGCGGGCGGCGTTTTCGGTCCGCTGATCGCCAACGCCTTTCTCGAAAGCGGCGTCGACTGGCGCGGTTACTGGCGCGTCGCTGGCGCGATTGTCGCCGTGGCCGCCGCCGCGATCGTCATAGCCGCCAAGGAGCGCCTTGCTGACGTCGAACGCACGGCGGCGTCCGAGGCCGCAACCGAAATTCGTGACAGCGATCAGCACTGGACAGCGCTTGCAGCGATGAAGACGCCTGCCTTCGTAATCATCGCAGGCGCGCTCACCGTCGCCTATTTCTGCGGCGTGACGGTCAGCACATGGTCGGTCACTCATCTGCAGCAGGCGGGTCTTACACCAATCGCCGCAGTCGCGATGCTGAGCCTTTATTCAGGCGTTAATGCGGCGGCGCGCGCGGTCGGCGGCGTCGCGGCAAAGCGCGTCAGTCCGCGACTGCTGCTTGTCGCCGCCATGCTGGCGAATGTCGTCGGCATGGCCGCGCTTACCGTCGCAAAATCGCTGCCGGTCGCGATCCTGTTTGCCGTCTTCGACGGCTTCGCCTTCGGCATGGCGCTTTTTGCGACAACCGCGCTCCTCATCGACTATTTCGGCTTGAAGAACAGTCCGGCCTTACTCGGCGGCGTCAATCTCGCGGCGACGGTCGCTATGGTCGGCCCGACGATCGCCGGACAGACGGCTGATCTTTGGGGCGGTTTCGCGCCGATCTTCCTGATTTACGCCGGCGGCGCCCTCGTCGCGGCGGGCGCTGTGGCAGCGATGAAGCCGCCGATCCATCGGTGGTAAACCGCGCGGCGCGATGACTACATTTTCTCCGGCGCCGGAGTTCCGAGCAATTCAAGGATCAGGTCGAGCTGGCGGCCGACCGCCGTCGCCAGCGACAACCGCGACGCTCTCACCGCCGGATCGGCTTCATCGACAATGCGGCAGGCCGCGTAGAATTTCGAAAAGGCCTGTGCGAGGTCAAAGGCTTGCTCGCAAAGATAGTGCGGCAGGCGCTTATCGACAGCGTCGCGCACGACTTCACCGAACCGCAACAGCGTCAAAGCGAGATCGCGTTCTTCCGGCGCCGTGATGGCGATCGCGCCAGCCGCGCCGGCGCCGGCGGCGCGCGCTTTTGCGAGTACGGACCTCACCCGCACGCTGGCGTAATGGAGATAAGGCCCGGTCTTTCCCTCGAATGAGGTGAAGCGATCGATGTCGAAGATGTAATCGCTGGTCCGCGGATTGGAGAGATCGGCGAATTTCAGCGCGGCGAGCCCGATGAGGTGTGCGTTTTCTGCGGCCTCATTCGGATCGACGCCCTCGCCCATGCCGTTTTCCGCCAGTCGTTCGGCGGCGCGTTCTTCGACCATGTCGATCAGATCGCGCAGCTTCAGAACGCCGCCCTCGCGGGTCTTGAACGGCTTGCCATCCTTGCCGTTCATCGTGCCAAACCAAAGATGCTCAAGGCGTTCTTCAGGATAGATGCCGCCGATGCCGGCCGCCCTGAACACCTGTTCGAAATGGTCGCGCTGCCGGCCGTCGACAACATAGAAAATGCGATCAGGATTCACCGTATCGCGCCGGTCGATTATCGTCGCAAGATCGGTCGTTCCGTACATGACGGCGCCGTCCGATTTGTAGAGAATTAGCGGCGGGTATTCCTTCTTGTCGGTCGGCCGCGCGACATGGACGACGACTGCGCCGTCATCCTCGACCGCCAGCGCGCGCGCGCGCAGATCGGCGACCATTGGCGAGATCAGCGGATCGACATCAGCCTCGCCCTTCCACCAGTCAAAGGAGACGCCGAGATCAGCATATTCGCGTTCGATTGCGGCACGTGACACGGCGACGAAATGGCGCCAAAGAGCGCGGTAGCCGGCGCGTCCGGCCTGCAATTCGGCGGTCGCCTGGCGCGCTTCAGCGGCTCTGGCTGGATCGGCTTTACAGGCGGCGGAAGCTTCCGGATACAGCCGTTCAAGATCTTCAAGGCTGACCGGCGGTTTGTTGGGATAAGGGCCGGTGAACGCAACGTCAAAATAGACAAGCTCCGGCGATGCGTGTTTGACCGCCATCAGCAACTGGCCCATCGGCAGGCCCCAATCGCCAAGATGGATATCTCCGATGACCTTGTGACCCACGAATTTCAGCAGGCGCTTCAGGCACTCGCCGATGATCGCCGAGCGCAGATGGCCGACATGCAGCGGCTTGGCGACATTCGGGCCGCCATAATCGAGAATGATGGTTTCCGCCGGCGCAGCGGACCAGCCGCCGAGACGCGGGTCCGTCAGGACCGCGGCCGCGCGGGCGGCGAGCGCCTCGTCGGTCAGCGTCAGATTGATGAAGCCGGGACCGGCGATGCTGACATCCCGAAATATCGTCGCCGATTTGAGCCGAGCGACGATCTTCTCACCCGCGGCGCGCGGATTGATCTTGGCCGCCTTCGCGGCCGCGAGCGCGCCATTGCACTGGAATTGCGCAAGGTCGGGCCTGTCGGATGGCCGCACCGCGCCGAACGACACGTCAAACCCTTCAGCGGCGAATGCGTCGCCGACGAGCGCAGACAGCTCTTCCGTCAGCAGCATCAGAGTTCAGGAAATTTGAGGCTCTTGCCGGATCGGTTGTAGATCGCCTGCTGCGGCGTGACGACGAGACCGACCACCACCTCGAAATTCATTCCTGAAGTATTCTCGTCTCTTCGCGGGATGATGATTTCCTTGATCCGGTGCTCAACATTTTTGATATTTTCATCGCTGTCGAATTTGACCGGCACGAGATATTCTTCCTTTTCGATGACTTCACGGTCCGTCCGCGTGACCGCCAGCCAATAAGCGTAATTGTGTTTGTCGACGTCCGCCTTGGGGCCGCGGCCGAACGCCATCTTCACTTGCACCGACGCGTCGATCGGCTTGGCGCCGACGTACCGGCAGACCAGCGAAACGTCCTGGATCTCCGCCGACCAGGCGACATTCTCGAGCGTTTCGTCGCCGGCGAACTCGATCATGCGCGCCGCTTCCGGCAGCACCACGACATTCGGGCACGGGGCCGGATTCGCAAGGCGGGCCTCCTTGGTCGACCCACACCCGGCGGCGCTGAGTGCGACAAGAAGCGCAACGGCTAACGCTTTGTTCATCAAAGGGAACCTTTATATCCTGACGAAGAACAGACCCCACAAAGCCGGGATTCGGCCGCGTCCGCGCCCCGATTGAGTGGTGAAACCTCGTAGCCGCTCAGGCGGGGCCGCGCAACGGCCCTTCGGAAACTGACGGGGGAGAATCGCCGCAATGTCAAACGCCGGTAGAGATGAAGACCGGGAGGCACGCCGGGCGCTGCGCATCCGTCTTGCTGCGCCGCGCGGCTTTTGCGCCGGCGTCGAACGGGCGGTCAGGTCGGTCGAGGAAGCTCTCGCCATGTTTGGCGCGCCGGTATTTGTCCGGCATGAAATTGTTCACAACGCCCATGTCGTAAATCGGTTGCGGTCGATGGGCGCTGTCTTTGTCGACGAACTCGGCGACGTTGTCGCCGGTCGGCCGGTCATCCTTTCCGCACACGGCGCGCCCCCTTCGGTTTACGACGAAGCACGCGCCCGATCCCTGATGACAATCGACGCGACCTGTCCTCTCGTGTCGAAGGTTCATAATGAAGTTCGCCGTCACGTCGCCCAGGGGCGGCAGGTCCTAGTGATCGGCCATCAGGGGCACCCGGAGATTGTCGGCACGATGGGACAGGCGCCTATAAGCAGGATCAGTCTCATCACCAGCATCGCGGACGCGGAACGCATTTCGCCGCCGCCGGGTGCGATCGCCTACGCAACGCAGACAACGTTATCGCTCGATGAAACAGCCGCGATCATCGAGGTCCTGAAACGACGGTTTCCGGCGATCATCGGGCCGCATCGGTCGGATATCTGTTATGCGACACAGAATCGGCAGGAGGCAGTGAAGAAAATCGCACCCGGCGCCGATCTCGTGCTTGTCGTCGGGTCGGCCCACTCGTCGAATTCGAGGCGGCTCGTTGAAACCGCCACTCTCGCTGGAGCAAAGAAAGCAATGCTGGTCGAGGACCCGGAGCAATTTGACCTCCGGGCCATCATCGGCGCCGCGGTCATTGGCATCACGGCAGGCGCCTCGGCCCCTGAAGAGTTGGTCGAAATCCTGCTGACCCGGATCGCTGACACGACGCCGGTCTCCATCGAAACGATCGATCACGTCGAGGAAGACGTGGTTTTCAAACAGCCATTGATGTTGGCCGCGGGGTGAGGCGCAGCGGACGGCGCAGCGATTGACGCGCCACCCGACATCGATCAGGAAGAGTGCGTTTCAACCAGAGATCTTGACGGAATTTACTGTGATCGAAGCGTTTACAGACGGCGCTTGCGCCGGCAATCCCGGCCCCGGCGGCTGGGGCGTTCTCATTATCGAAGGCGAAGCGCGAACGGAGATGTTCGGCGGCGCTTCCGCAACCACAAACAACCGGATGGAACTGACCGCTGCGATCGAGGCGCTGCGCGCGACGTCTGGCGCCGTTCGTCTTTACACGGACAGCCAATACGTCAAAAACGGCATCACGGATTGGATCAAGGGCTGGAAACGCAATGGTTGGCGCACTTCCGACCGCAAGCCCGTGAAGAACCAGGATTTGTGGCAGACGCTCGATGAAGCGACCGTCGGCCGCGCGGTCGACTGGCGTTGGGTCAGGGGCCATAACGGCCACCCGGAAAACGAACGCGCCGACGCGTTGGCGCGCGCCGGCGTGGCATCGGTCAATAGCTGAGATCTAGAGCTTTGACAGCATGTAATCGGCGCTCGACACTTCGAATGCGCCGGGCGCTTCGACGAAGATCTGCTTGACGACGCCGTCTTCAACCACCGCCGCAAAGCGCTGGCTACGTTCGCCCATGCCGAACGCCTTGCCGTCCATCGTGAGGCCGAGCGCGCGCGCGAAGTCGCCATTGCCGTCAGCCAGCATATCCACGACGCCAAGCGCATTCTGACTTTGCGCCCACGCCTTCATGACGAAGGCGTCGTTGACCGACATGCAGACGATCTTTTCTACGCCTTTCGCCTTGAGGTCGCCAGCTTTTTCAACAAATCCGGGCAAGTGTTTCGCCGAGCAGGTCGGCGTGAACGCGCCCGGAACGGAGAAAAGCGCAACCTTGCCTGTGCCCATGACGTCCAGCGTCTTGGCTTTTTGCGGACCTTCCGCCGTGCCCATCATCACATCGACATTCGGTATTTTGTCGCCGACGGAAATCGCCATTGATCTTCTCCTTTTGCCTGTTCGAGAACCTGAACGGCAACCCTCTAACGATTGAATACGAAATTTGCCACCCTCCGGGTTCACCGCCCCGCCTTGGTTCTTGTAAGTCGTCCGGGCCGCTTTTATCGTGAGGCATGGTCGGCCGAAAGAAATCCGATTCCCCCGAAGTCCGCAGCGCCTCCTTACGCTCCAGGGGCCGGGACTTTCTCGTCGGCAAACTGCTCATCGCCATGCCGAACATGTCGGATCCGAGGTTCGAGAAATCGGTCCTGCTGATGGTGTCGCATGATCCGACCCATGCGATGGGAGTCGTCATCAACAAGCCGCTCGCCGATGTTGAGCTTGGCGACCTGCTTGAGCAGCTTGCGATCGACCCGCGCGAATCGACTGGCGGCGAACCGGTCTTTTATGGCGGACCGGTCCAGACAGATCGCGGCCTGGTTGTGCACACGCTCGATTACCGCTCGCCGCAGACCATCCCAGTTGGCGAGGAATTCGGCGTGACAGCGTCGAAGGAAATCCTCATGGATATTGGCGGCCGGTCGCGCGCCAAGGCGCCGCCCGAGAGGTATTTCCTCGCGATCGGGCACGCCGGCTGGGGCGCAGGCCAACTCGAAAGCGAAATCGCCGTAAACGCCTGGTGCCACTCCGAGGCGACGACCGACCTCGTTTTCGGCGGCGAGAGCATGGATCTGTGGCGGGCGGCGCTCGAAAGCCTCGGCGTCACCGGCGCGATGCTGTCGCCTGAATGGTCGAATATGCGGCCCGGCGATGCGCCGTTGAATTGATCACGGCGCGATATCGCCTACCGCCAGAACAGCCGGCGCCGCAAGCCTCGCACGGACGACTTGTCAGCTTCGAGGCTTCGATCGAGGATCAATTCGCCCGCCATGTCGGCGGCTGCGACATTGGTCTTGCTCTCGCCCTTGCCAAATTCGTTCGGCCTCACGACTTCGATTGACGCCAGATCAGGTGTCGGCGCCGCGACACCTTGGCCGGAATCGATCGATGCGTCATTCAGCACCGGCTCACCGAGGTGGAACCCCTGCCCCATTTTGCAGCCGATCGCCTTGGCCATCTCGGCGGCTTCCTTCGACTCGACGCCCTCAGCGATCACCGCCATTCCGAAGTCGCGTCCGAGGCGCGCCAGCGCCGTCACGATCTTTTTCTTGCCGCCATTGGCGACGATGTCGTCAATGAAGGACTTGTCGATCTTCAGATAGTCGAAATCATATTTGTGGAGATTGCTGAGCGAGGAAAAGCCGGCGCCGAAATCATCATAGGCGAGCGCTGCGCCAGCGCCTTTCAGCTTCTTAAAGACATCATGGATCTTCGGCGTTTCGGTCAGTTTTTCGCCTTCGGTCAGCTCGAGCACCAAGGCGCCGGGCGGCAATTTGTGATCGCCGATCGCCAGCCGGACGTCATCGATAAACCCTTCTTCGCAAACCTGCGACAGCGACACATTGAGCGCGGCGAAAAACTTCTTCTCCCCGCCGGCGATGCGATCCGCCGCGTATTTAGCGGCGGCGCGTAGCATGATAATTGCGAGTTCGCGTCCCTTGCCAGCTTCCTGCGCTTTTCGAACGATTTCTCCCGTCGCCTTTTCGCTGCTCGCGCCGGCCGCGACGCCGCGGCGGCGATGCCGGTCAGGGAAGCGGCCGCGAGTTTCAGCGCGTCTTCTTTTTGCTGAACCGGCGCGCCATTCGCCTCCTCAACGAAGACGACGATGCGCTCGAGGGCGCCGTCGACATCGACCGCGCGCGCGCCGCGCAGCCGCACGACCCGGCCATCGATCAGCCGGATCGCTTCGTCAAATCCGCCGTCGCCCTGTTCGACGCCGTAAACGTTCTGGTCGAAACGCGCGAGATCGACGCGATCGACAAATGTGCGAAAGGCTTCTGGCGTGAAAGCGCCATCGCTGTCGGCGCCCATCAACGTTGCGAAGGACGCGGTCTGGTGGCTGCCGGAAAGATTCCAGTCCCATACGGCGACGCCCGCGTAATCAAGCACTTCCGCGAGCTGGTTTTCCGAAACACGAAGAGCCGTTGCGAAATTTTCGGCCGGCGCGCGCTCATGCCCGCCAAAAGCCGATGAAACGCCCTGCCCGCCATGCCGAAGCGCGCCGGATAACGACGCCGGGCTTGATTTGAAATCAATGAGCGCGACCATCCCCGCCATCAATACGCCGATCGCAAAGACCGCCTGCGGCGCCAACGCCATCGAGCCGCTTGTCGCGACGCCGAACAGCAACGGCGCTGCGGCGACAAGCGCCGCACCTGGCAGAATGAGGCGCGCTGCAGCGTCGCCGCGTATGCTCGCGAACCCCGCCAGCAAGATTGCCGTCGCGGCGACGCCTGTCAGCGCCAGTCGCTGCAGTCCCTCCGCCTCGCCGCCGAGAAACGCGTTGATGAAGCCGATGCCGATCATCGACAACGCGCCGGCGAAGAGAAGACCGCCCATCAGTTGGTTTCTGGCGACCATGCCGATTGTCGACGAAAGGAAAATCAGCGCCGCCGCGCCGAATGCGCCTTGCAAAAGGAAAATCACCGATCGTCCGGGGGTCGGCGCGAGCCCGAGCCAGACCGTCAGCAAGGCGCCGCCAGTCGCGAGAAGCAGAAATCCGCAGACCGCCGGCGCGCTGCGGCGGAACGCTGCAAGCCCGGCGAGAAACGCCGTACCGAGCACTATGGCGCCGATAATCGCGCCCTTGCCGAGCTCTAGTCCTGCGCCGCCGAGCGCCGCTTCCAAGCCGACCGGAACTTCACCCACCATTACGCCCCGCACCACCCGGACTGGCCGAAGCGCAGGCCACCGCCCAATCGCCAGCCAGTCTCAGCCAAACAACCCCCGGCGATACTCGCGGCTTGCGGCCGCACTGGCAAGGGCTGTTGCGGCGATCGCTGCGGATTTCGTGGTTAAACTTCAATAGACGACGCCCATTCTCTCGGGAAAAGGGAATGCCGCAGCGCGCGCTCGCCGATTTCAACCTTCGCCGTCGACAAGGCCTTTGCGGACGACCGGCGCAAAATAGTCACGCGCGGTCCGCGCAAAGAGCAGATGATCGCGCCATCCGCCATTAATGAAGAGATAATCACGCGCAAGGCCCTCCTCGCAAAACCCCGCCTTCGCGAGCAGCGCGCGCGACGCCAGATTTCCTGGCTGGCAGGCCGCTTCGATCCGGTTCAGCCTTAACTCCCCAAATGCGTGACGGACGACACCGTCGACCATCGCGATGCCGTGGCCCCGCCGCAGATGCGGCTCGCCGATCCAGTAGCCGATCGTCGCAGACTGCATGGCGTGAAAGCGAATATCTGAAAGCGTGACGCCGCCGATCAGCGCGCCGCTGTCGGTCAGGCGCGCAAAGAGGGACAAGCCGGACCTTGTCCGGTGCTGCCGGTCATAAGAGCGAAGCCGCAATCGGAATGCGTCGAGCGTTTCGTCCCGGTCCTGCCAGTCCGGTTCCCAGCGCGTCAGGTGCGCGCGGCTGCGGCGACGCAATTCCAGCCATGCCGGGTAGTCGGCGACATCCGCGGCAGCGAGGCGGATCGGTCCGCACTCCAGCACCGGCGGCCGCGACGATCGCCCAAGGTCGAACGAAATCATGGTCTAGCCCTGTTGCCGCAACCGCTGTTTGACCGCCCTCCGGCTTAGCGTCAATGCGCCAGCGCCGCCTCAACGGCGCTGAATTCGGCTGGCCCAACGACGGCGAGCGATGCCTGCGCCGAGGCGGCTCTTGATGCGACGCGGCGTATATCGTCGAGCGAGACGGCGTCGATCCGCGCAGCGATTTCATCTGACGAAATTATCCGGCCATGCGTGAAGAGTTGACCGACCGCCGCTTCGGACCGCGTCGTCGGGCTTTCAAGGCCCATCAGGAGCGTCGATTTCAGCATGGCGCGCGCCCTGCCGATCTCTGCGCCGGTTGGGCGTTCCGCCATGTCGGCGACCTCCCGCATGATGAGCGCGACCGCTTCTGCCGCGTTCTCCCGATCAGTTCCGACATAAGCGCCGACGCAGCCGACGTCGTCATAGGCGTCAACAAAGGAATACACCGAATAGGCGAGACCGCGTTCTTCGCGCACAGCCTGGAAAATGCGCGACGACATGCCGCCGCCCAAGGCTTCCGTGAAGACGCGTGTTGCGAAATAGTCGTCCTCCCTTACCGCCACGCCCGGCAGCGCCAGCGCAATATGGGTCTGTTCGATCTCCCGCGCATCGTGACGCGCGCCTCCCGCGTAGCGAGGTTTCTGCGCGCGCGGCGGCTTCGTTGCCGGTTGGCGATCGCCAAACAGCGATCGCGCAAGCCTGACGATCTCATCAGGGTCGATTGCACCGGATGCCGCAATGATCATTTCAGCGGGCGCATAATGCTTCGCCATGAACGCAGACAGACGGCCCGGCGTGTGGCTGAGGACGCTTTCGACGGTACCAAGAATGGGCCGCCCGAGCGGATGCGCGCCGTAGCTGAGGGTTTGCAGCATCTCCATGACTGCGTCGTCCGGAATGTCAGCGGCTTCGCCGATTTCCTGAATGACGACCTCGCGCTCCTTGGCGAGTTCGTCCGCATCGAATACCGGATTGGTAAGAATATCAGCGAGAATGTTAATGGCCGTTTCAACATTGGGTTTCAGCACACGCGCATAATAACCGGTCCGCGAATAGCCGGTGCCGGCGTTCAGATAGCCGCCGACATTCTCGATCTCCTCGGCGATCGCGCGGGCGCTTCTGGTCGTCGTTCCCTTGAAGGCCATGTGTTCGAGAAGATGGGCGACGCCATGCTCCTCCGCCGCCTCATCGATCGCGCCGGCGCGCGCCCAGACGCCGATTGCGGCGGACTCAAGGCCCGGCATTGGATCAACGACGACGCGGACGGCGTTTTCAAGGGTGATGATTTCAGGACCGTTCGTCATGCTGCGCCTTTGAAACGGGATTTATCTTCGATGATCGCGCGGATCGCCGACGCCTCCGCCGGCGCCGTCACCAGGCGCTCCTCCAGCAGGTGCAGGTTTTCGTAACGGGCCGGCAGCGCCGGTCGAATGCCCGCAGCGCGTTCAACCGCATCCGGAAACTTTGCGGGATGGGCGGTCGCGAGTGAAATCGCGGGACCGGCGATTTCTCCGGAACGTCTCAATTTGTCGAGGGCGACGAGACCGACCGCCGTATGCGGATCAATCAGCATGCCGGTGTCACGCCGCAGCTGATCGATTTTGGCGGCGACTTCCTCTTCGCTGGCGCTTTCTGCGACAAACAACCGCGAAATCCGGTTGAGGTTCTCCGGCGTCAGCACCATTTTTCCCTCAGTTTCAAGGGATCGCATCAGCGCTTCGAGCGCCGCTGGTTCGCGTTCGAGGGTTTCAAAGAGCAGGCGCTCGAAATTCGACGCGACCTGGATGTCCATTGACGGAGACGATGTCGGCGTCGTCGCGCCGGGTTCATATACGCCGGTCCGCAAGACGCGGCGCATGATGTCGTTGCGGTTGACCGCGACGCCGAGCCGCTTGACCGGCAGCCCCATCATTGAGGCGGCGTAACCGGCGAAGATGTCGCCGAAATTGCCGGTCGGCGCCACAAACGAAGCAGCACGGCCGAGCGCTGCGCTCGCGGTGAAATAATAAACGCTCTGCACGGCGAGGCGGACACAGTTGATCGAATTGACGCCGCCGAGATCAAGCGCCTCGCTGAGTTCTCTGTCAGCGAATAGCGTCTTGATCAGCCTCTGGCAATCGTCGAACGCGCCGTCAACTGCTATATTGACGATGTTGTCGGCGGCGACAGTCGTCATGATCCGCCTCTGCACATCCGAGATGCGACCCTTCGGGTGCAACATGAAGACTTCCGCCTTCTGCGATCCTGCAAATGCATGAATGGCGGCGCCGCCAGTGTCGCCCGACGTTGCGCCAATGATCGTTTTTCCGCGCGCGGCGCTCTCCAGCGCCCAGCCATAAAGTTCGGCGAGCATGCGCATCGCGACGTCCTTGAAGGCGAGCGTCGGTCCATGAAACAGTTCGAGCAGGTAATTGTCGTTCGCGATCGGCCGAAGCGGCGCCACCGCCGGCGCTTCGAAGACGCCGAAAGCGCGTTCAGCCATGGGAAGGAGATCGGCGGCGGAAAGCTCCGGCGCGCTGAAATGGCTGATCACCGATGCGGCGACCTCCGAGAACGGCATGTGCGCGTAAGAACGGACCGTCTCGGGCGAGACGATGGGCCAGACCGCCGGCATGTAAAGACCGCCATCCGGCGCAAGCCCGCTAAGGACGGCGCCCCGAAACCCGATTTCGGGCGATCGCCCGCGCGTTGATAAGTATCGCATCAAGTCGGAAGGTCGCAGATAAGATATTTGTCATCAAGGAGCGCGCCGATCATCAGCCTGCTGCCGATGACCGTCGCGACCGAAGATGTCGATATCGCTTCGCCATTATCCGAAAAGATTTCGGTGACCGGCGCTGCAACGCCCTCTTTGTCGACATACCGAATGACGAGGGAGGGCGCGAGCGCCGTCCGGTTCTGTTCAAAGAGCGGGGTCGCCAGGGGTTTGGGCTGCGCGCCAATCCACAAAGCACCGTCCCACGCGACGGTGATATTGTCGGGAGCGGCGGGAAGCGCCTCGATCTTGGCGAGCGTCAGCGCGCCGGTTCCGGCATCGCGCTCATAGACCCTGATCGCCGGCCCCGCGGATTCGGCGACGTAAACCTTGGTGCCGCGCGCATTCACTGCGACGCCATTGGCGTATCTGACCCCTTCCGCCGCGACCCGCATCGCAACGCCGTCATAGAAATAGACTTTTCCAGCGGGCGCGCGCGTCAGGAATTGCAGTTTGCCGAGCCAGGAATTGCGTCCTGCTTCCGTGTCGTTGGTGACGTAAAAACTGCGCAGGCCGACCGCGATGACATCATTGGGGCTGGTCAGTCGACGCTCCGTGAAGGTCTCGAGATGTTTCAGATCGCCATTCGCCTCGACGTCATAGATCTCGATTGCGTTGTACGCGGCGTTGACCACGAACAGGCGGCGGCTGCCGCCCTCTTCATAGTAATTGATCCCTGATGGCCGAAACTTGTCGGGGACGCCCCTCGTCCGGTCGCGCCAGTTCTCGCTGTCGAGCGGATCGTTGACGAGAACCGAATAGATCGCGCCCCGCGTATGGGGACCGGCGCGGCGGTCGAGGGAGGAGATGTAGGCGCGCCCGGAGGCGGCGGCGGTTTCAATGTCCTCCGGTCCGGCGACGCCGGTGACCGGAGTGCAAATCCCTGCGAAGCGATTTTCAACGGTGCTGAAATGATTGAACGCGAGGAGGGTGTAAAAAACCGCGCCGCCAGCCAGCGCGATCAGCAGGGCGCCTGCCCCTGCCAGCAGCGAAAAACGCATGTCGACCCTTGGTTTTACTCAGCCAGATCCCATCGCACCTATCTTAAGGACATCGCCCGCGGCGCGCCAGTCAAAACACGCGCCCATGGTTCCGGACGGGGTTGCCAATCCCGACTCTCCGGCCTATATGCCGCGCTCTTTCGCAGATGAGGACGCGCGTCGCGCGCGATTTTGGCCATGAAAAAAGGCATTCACCCCGCCTACCACCCGATCAAGGTCGTCATGACGGATGGTTCGTCCTTCGAGACGCGGTCAACATTTGGCGAAGCGGGCGCGACCTTGTCGCTGGACATCGATCCGATTAGCCATCCGGCGTGGACCGGCGGCCCGCAGAAGATTGGCGAACGCGGCCAGGTCTCGAAGTTCCAGCAGAAATTTGGCGCGTTCAGTCTCAAAAAAGGCTGAGGCGACCCGGTTCCTTTATTGATGGATCAGGAGCGACGGCCGCCAAAGGCGTCAAGAAGCGCGCGTTGCTGAGCGGCGGCGTCATTGCCGCCTTCCTGAATTCTGACGTTGCGGAAAAGGTCGGCGTCGAGGCGCGCGATCCGGTCGTAGAGTTGTCCAGCGCCGTCGATCAGCGCGACAAGCTTGTTCGGCACTTCGCCATTGAGAAGATCGGCGTTCGCTCGCTCGCGGTTGCCCAGCCGGTATTTGTCTTCGGATGCCTCGCCGACCGACATGTCACCTTCGCGCACCGCCCGCAGCACCAGGAGCCATGACGCTATCTGCATCAGTTGCGTCGTCAGGCGCATCGACGCGCCGGCATAGGAAAGCGCCGCCGACCGGCTCAAAGATTTCGAGGCGTCGCGCCCTTCGCCATCAAGGTAATTGGCGGTCTCCTCGACCAGCGCCATTCCCTCGCGAAAAGTCCGCGCGAAGACTTCCGACTGGACGAAAGTCGTCGCCCCGGCAAGGCGCAATGGTTCTTTTTCAGCGGCATCCATTATGATTGGTTTCCCGACCCGGTTCTTACGTTGCCGAACCGAAAGGCCGGTGACAACAGCAAAAGAGTTAATACAACAAGCCTGCGATCCCCTTTCGCCGACAAACCCCTAGCAGCAACGGCCATGCCAGCAACTTCCGGGAGAATTCACCAATCCGCCATAGTCCTTGGGGTAGACGGATGCCGTTCGGGATGGGTCGTCGCAGAGAGAATTCCTGTTTCAGGCGAAATGTCCGTCGCGATCGCGGACAGCTTCCGCTCGATTCTGGACGGCGCCGGTCGAAAGAAAGCGTCGATCGTCGTCGATATGCCGATCGGGCTTGCCGACAAAGGCGAGCGCACCTGCGAGCGGGAAGCACGCCGGCGCCTGGGAAGGCGCCGATCGAGCGTCTTTTCCTCGCCATTGCGGCCGATGCTCGACTTCGCCGACTACGCCGCCGCCAATCATTGGGGCAAGGAGAATGGCCGCGGCCTATCGAAACAGGCGTGGATGATCACCCCGAAAATCCGCGAGATCGACGCAGCGATTGCGCCTGGCGATCAGCCAAGGATTGCGGAGGGCCATCCCGAACTCGCCTTCGCCCGCATCGGCGGCGCGCCTTGCGCGCATCCCAAACGCACCGAAGACGGCGCCCGAGAGCGCCGCGCTCTCCTTGCCGAAAGGTCAATCGACGCACCGGCGCTCTGCGCCATGCTTCGCAGGCTCTATCCGTCAAAAACCCAGTTCGCCGATGACGACGTCATCGACGCCTGCGTCCTCACCCTCACCGCCGAAGCGCGGTTGGTCGGCGACGCCTGGCGCCTTGGCGACGGCGCACGAGACGCGCGGGGGCTGTTGATGGAAATTTCCGGCTAGAACTTGAAAAGCTTTTCCGCCGCCGATTTAGTCGTGTCGCGCAGCGCCAGAGCCTCTTCGCAGCGCCTGATCTCCGTTTGCAGCGACACGATGCGTTCCCTCAGGTCGCCGACGGACAGTGTATAAAGATCCTGCCTGCCGATTTTCGACAGCGTCAGGTCAAGCGTTTCACGGGGACGGTCTTCTTCCATGGCTCCATCCTTCGGCTTGGCCCCTCGAATTTTGCGCGGCGGCGAGGCATGTTCAAGCGCGACGCTCTAAAAAAGGGTGACGCAAATGAAAGCGATTGAAATTTCAGCGCCCGGCGGGCCGGAAGTATTGCGGCTCGCGAGCCGACCGATACCGGCGCCGGCGGCCGGCGAAGTCCTGATCAAGGTCGCAGCGGCTGGCGTCAATCGGCCTGATGTCCTGCAGCGCATGGGTCTTTATCCGCCGCCGCCGGGGGCAAGCGACCTGCCGGGGCT
>JBGSSK010000035.1:0-11151 GCA_041737095.1 Parvularculaceae bacterium
CGTTTCCGGTGGTCGCCGCGCTCGCCATGGGCCTGCCGCAGCCGGGAGCCGCCCCACACGCGCTGATGCTAGGGCTTCTGGCGATATTCATGGTCCAGACCTTGCTCAATCTCGCAATCTGGAAACGCTCCGACGAATTCATCCGCCGGCTGATCGTCGAGACCGGCGCCGTCTGTTTCTGGATTTTGCAGGCGGCGCTCTTCCTGTGGGCGGCGGGCGAGCGGCTTGGCGTCCTGCCTGCCGTCGACGCCTGGACGCTTGCGGTCGTGATGATGGGTTTTTACCTCATCGCTTCATCGGTCATCGGCATTCGCAACGGCGTTGGATCCTGAGGCTACGGAGAGCGACCATGAAACCGGCCGAGCTCTTCCTGGTTTTTCTGATGATAACGACTTTTTGCGCGATGACCGTCGCCGCAACCGGCGTCGACGACTGGCCTGTCGCGCTGGCGTTCGGTTCGGCGATCGGCGCGGCGATCGGCCTTGCGCTCTTTGGCGGCCGCCCGCGCAATTGACGGGCGCCGGTCAATTTCGCCGGTTCAATCGGCTTCGTCAGCGCGGCAGCGGTCCGCCCGCGCAGCACGCCGCTGCGTTGGTCATGCGTCGGCGACGGCCTTTTCCGGGCGATTGACCATCATCTTCTTGATTTGCGAGATCGCCTTGGCGGGGCTGAGCCCCTTCGGACAGACCTGCGC
The DNA here is from genome assembly GCA_041737095.1 of Parvularculaceae bacterium. Classification (GTDB taxonomy): domain Bacteria; phylum Pseudomonadota; class Alphaproteobacteria; order Caulobacterales; family Parvularculaceae; genus Amphiplicatus. The sequence continues at coordinate 695 of JBGSSK010000035.1, forward strand.
GCAGTTCATGATCGTACAGCGGCGACAGGGACGGCGATACAACTCTCCGCAAACGAAAACGCCCCCGCCTTGCGGCGGGGGCGTTCCAGACGAAACTGTCGTCCAATCAGGGGCGCCAGGTCAGGCGAACATAACCGAACTGTCCCGGAACGTCGTAGGTGTTCGGATCGAAGCCGTTCAACTGGCAGCTGAAGCAATTCGGCGGATCGGTGTCGAGGATGTTGTTGACCCCGATCGTGAACTCGGCGCGCTCGTCCAGCCAGGACGGCGAATAGCTGGCCGCCAGGTCAAGATAGAAACGCGACCCGAGATCGTTGATATCGTCCGCTGGACGCGTGCACCCGACATCGGCGGGAAGCGCGGCCTGATCGCCGCACACTTCGGTGAGCGAGCTGATATAACGCCCGACGCCCTGGACCCTGAAGTCGCTGATCTCCCAGGAGAGCGTCGCTGTCGATTTGAACTCGGGGAACGAGAATGTCGGCGAGCCGCGCACCGTTCCCTCGCGCGAGGTGATGTTGAAGCCGGTCGCAGTCGGATTGGCCTCGGTATAGTCGAGCAGATAATTCGACAGGGACTCGAAGCTGAAAACGCCGGCGCGTCCCGCGTCAAACTCGAACGCAGCTCTCCAGTCGAGGCCGCTCGTCTCGATCCGCCCGATATTGGTGAGCTGGTTCGAGAACGAGATAATAGCGCCCGAGGCTCCGCGTCCGATCGAGCCGCAGAGCGTCGGATCGAGCGTCGAAGCGCAGCTGTTGAGCTGAAGTTGCGCGTCAAGCGCCTGAATCGCGCCGTCGATGTTAATCGTGTAATAGTTGAACTCGTAGATCGCATTGAACTCTTCGAGCCACGCCGGAGCGTAAGTGAACCCGACGTTCCAGCCCCTCGATTCTTCGGGCGCCAGCGCCGGATTGCCGCCTGTCAGCGTTGAGATCTGCGGGTTCGTCTGCAGGTAGGAACCGTCGCCCGGCACCCCGAGCGCGACGCAGTTGGCCTGAATATTCGCCGACGCCACCGGTCCGCCGAACAGGCCGAGAAGATCTGAACACGGATCTTCGAGCGTCGCGTCGAAGCGGGTCGCTGTGCCGAACAGCTCGCCGATCGAGGCTGCTCGGAACCCTTCGGTGAAGCCGCCGCGCAGCGTGAGATCGTCAAACGGCTTCCAGCGGCCGCCATATTTGATCGTGGTCGCGGAAACGCCTGTCGAATAGTCCGAATGGCGGATCGCGAAATTGCCCTCGAGGATCCTCACGAGCGGCAGGTCCGCGAGCAGAGGCACCACTGTTTCAGCGTAGACTTCCTCGACATTGAACTGGCCGCTGGTCGGTTGCGCCGGAATGTCGGCGGAATCCCCGGCCGCAACGATCGGATCGGGATTGAACGCTCCCGACTGGTCGCGGTGTTCGTATCCGGCCGCAAATCCGACGCCGCCGGCAGGAAGCTCGAACAACGTCGTCGACAAGTTGAACGAGAGGTCCCACAATTCCTGCTCGCTCGAATCCTGCTGATTGAAAGTGATGAATTCGAGCATTTGCGGCGTGATCGATCCCGGTCCGCCGAAGAAATTGAACGGCACGCACGATCCCGTGCAGTCTGCGATCGGGCCCAACGCCTGTTCAAGCCTCGCCGAATTGACGATGCCGCGGGCGATCTGGTTGGCTTCGTTTTGCGACCATAGCGAGTTGACGTCCCAGTAGACTTCGCGGCCGCCAAAATCGAACGAGCCGTCCAGCGTCGCCGACGCGTAGAAGGTGTCGACATTCTGCTGGAAGTTTCTGGGACCCGCCTCCTCCAGGCGCCGCGCGAGGAACACGGTATTCGACTGCCCCAGCGTAAACCCGAACGGATTGAAAGGATTGGTGACATCGACCTCGACCGAGTCGAGTCGGTTGCCGTTACCCGCTTCCGGTCCGATGAAGAGCGGAATCGGCGCCGCCTGGTTGGTCGAGTTTCGTGTGTTGTAAGAGGCCTTGGCGCGGAAGTTGATATTGTCCGTCACCTTGTGCGTCACCTGGGTGAAGAAGCCGAATCGTTCCGACGGGATCTGCAGGAAGTTGAACGGCGCGAAATTGAACCGGTCCGCTGTCGTAAATGGTTCGAAATCGGCCCCGGTCGGGTTCAGCGGATCATAGACCGGGTTCGAACCGCTATAGGCGAAGTTCTCGTTCAGCGTGATATTGAGCGCCTGCAGCGTATTCGGGTCGGTGAACAGGAAGCGCCCGCGCGGCGTCGCCGAAGAACAGGTGACGAAACATTCGTCGAGCGTCGGTTCCGGGGAGTCGGAGATGTCGCGATCCGCGGAACTGATGCTGTTCTGGTGCACATACTGCACGGCGAAGAAGATGTCGGTGCGGTCGTTGCCCGCTCCGAAGGACACGTCGTATTGCTGGGTCTCGCCGTCGGTCTCGTCGAAAGCGCCGAGCTGCGCGGATGCGGCGAATCCGTCTTGCTTGCGTTTGGTGATGATATTGACGACGCCGGCGATCGCGTCCGATCCGTAGATCGGCGAAGCGCCGTCCTGCAGGACTTCGACACGCTCGATAATACCGGTTGGAATGGTGTTCAGGTCGGTTGCGCCTGGAACGCCTGAGGCGGACGAGCCGTTCACCCAGCGAAGGCCGTCGACAAGAACGAGCACGCGCCGCGACGAGAGGAATCGCAGGTCGATTTCCGAGGCGCCCGCGCCGACGCCGCCGCCGTCCGGCGGATTGCCGAAATTGCCAGATGAGTTGACCTTGGAATTGAGGCCGCCGCCCGATCCGGGGATGCGCTGCAATATCTCGCCGATATTGCTGATGCCTGACCGCTCGATGGCGTCGCTGTCGACATTGAGCACGGGCCGGTTGGCGTCGAGCGGGTTCTGGCGGATGCGCGAACCGGTGACGACGATTTCGTCCCCGGTCTCTTCCTGCGCGAGTGCGGCGGTCGCGCAGGCGGTCAACGAAAGGCCGCCCAACAAGGCGGCGCGAACGGCCAAGCGCCGTCCTTTAAGTGGTCTGTTTTGCTTCATGTATGGCTCCCTGAGACCGCGCAGGGAGGAGGGACCCCATCAAGATAGATTATCGCCCGCCCCAAGCCGGTCAGCCAGAATCTTTTCATTCTTCGCTACCGCGCTCAAATGAAATCACATTCGCTCAGGCGAAAGTGATCACAGCGAATCGAGGTCGCCGCTTCGCCGTTACATTATAGCGGCGCTGCGGTAATCCTGACGCTGCGCCTGCGGCGAGGTGCCGGCGTAACAGGCGAACTGGAGAATGCGCCAGCGGGCGCCCAGGCGGGCGCTTGCCGCCCAGCGCCGCATTTTCAGGCCATCAACCGAATGCGCCCGATCGGAAGATGTTTCAGCCGACGACCTTTTCCGGGCGATTGACCATCATCTTCTTGATTTCCGAGATCGCCTTGGCGGGGTTGAGCCCCTTCGGACAGACCTGCGCGCAGTTCATGATCGTGTGGCAGCGATAGAGCTTGAACTCGTCCTCGATTCTGTCGAGCCGCGCGTTCTTTTCCTCGTCGCGGCTGTCGGCGAGCCAGCGATAGGCCTGCAGGAGCGCCGCCGGCCCCAGATATTCTTCCTCGCCATCCTTGTCGCCGTTCCACCAATAGGACGGGCATGAGGTCGAGCAGCAGGCGCAGAGGATACATTCGTACAGTCCGTCGAGCTTTTTCCGTTCGTCCGGGGACTGAAGGAATTCGCCCTGCTTGTTCGAGGCGTCGGCCTGCAGGAACGGCTCTATATAGGCGTGCTGCTTGAAGAAGTTCGACAGGTCGGTGATGAGGTCCTTGATGACCGGCTGGTGCGGCAACGGGTAGACGGTCACCTCGCCGCCGGCGCATTCGTCAAGGCCCTTGGTGCAGGCGAGCGTGTTGGCGCCGTTGATGTTCATCGCGCAGGAGCCGCAGACGCCCTCGCGGCAGGAGCGGCGGAACGCCAGCGTCGGGTCGACCTCGTTCTTGATCCGGATGAGGCCGTCGAGAACCATCGAAACGCCGGTCGCATCGATTTCGTAGGTGTCGAGGCGAGGATTGTCCGGCGTTTCCGGGTCGTAGCGATAGACCTTGAAGGTGACGGTTTTCGCGGCGCCGTCGGGCGCGGGATGCGACTTGCCTTTCTTCGAGACAACCGAATTCTTCGGAAGGGTTAGTTGCACCATAGCCCGGTCGCTCCTTTACGCGCGCGTCAGCCGGCGCGCCCTTCATTCATACGCGCGCCATACCAGTCGAGATTGCGCGTCACCAGCATGGTCAGCGAGACCGCGCCGAAGGCGGCGACCGACCCGATCAGAAGCGCATAATCTTCTGATTTCATCAGCAGGTATATCAGACCATAGGCGCCTGAAAAGGCGATGAAGGCGATCAATCCCTTCAGGAAGCTGCGAAAGACCGTCGCACCGTAGAGCCCGGAGAGCGCGACGGTCGCGCCGGCGGCGCTGATGAAGGCGGTCTCGAAGCCGATATGTTCGGCGAAAGAGAGGACGAGGAGGTAGAAGATGACCTGCGCAAGGCCGAGCAGGATATATTGCGCCGGATGGGCTCTGCCGCCCATGGTCGCCTCAATCAGGAAAAACGTCAGGAAAACGATTCCGACGAACATCAGCGCGTATTTGAGCGCGCGGTTGACGCTCTGATAGGGGCTGTCGGTCGCAACGAAGCCGACGCCGAACGCCTTGCCGCTTTCGAGCGACATGAGCCCTGGATCGGCGATGAAGCTCCGCGACAGGCTACGCGCGAGGTAGGGAACCCGCCAGTCCGCCGAAAACCCGCTGGCGGCGATCGTGCGCGCATCGGGGAGGCGCGCGCCGCGGAATGACGGGTGCGGCCAGTCAGCCTCGACGCGCACGCGCGTCTCCTCGCCGACCGGCGAGAAATTGAGCGCGCCGCCGCCGGAAACCGGCAGCGAGAGCGAGATGCGCATGCCCGCTTCCGGGTCTCGGATCGGCAGCGGGATGCCGATCCCGCTCGCCGCCGCGTGGATATTGGCGTCCTCCGCCTCGATGATGATGCCGGGCTCGAAAATCGCCGCCGCCGGCTTGCCGTCGACTTCAAGGACCGGATTGGCGCGGATCCCCTTCAGCGCCGTCTCGCCAACGAATTTGACGACCAGCATCGCTTTGTTCCAGCGATAGGTCGCAACGCCGTCGTTGATGCGCGGCGGCGTGAAGCGCGTGAATGTCCCGTCGAATTTCAGGTCCGCGTCATAGACGGTCGCATCGAAAATCGAGCGGTTGCGGACCGAGACGTTGACCTTCGCCCTGATGTCGAGGGTCGTCGGCGTGAAGGCGACGGAAACGCGGCGCGTCACCGGCTCGCCGAGCCTCGTCGTCTTGCCGGTGTCGATGGTTGCAGGGACAAGGATGATCGGCCCACTGATCGTCTGCTCGCCGCCCGCGAGTTCGTGGATTTCGCTGCGCACACTGTCCGCGCGCGACGAGCGCTCGAAGACCAGCGCGTAGATCATCAGACAGGGCATCCACAAGAGAAAGGCGAGGCCGCCGACCAGAATGAGTTTCAGGCCGAGCGAACGCGCGGGTGTGAAAAGGGCCACAAGGGTCTCCCGTTGACTGTTGACGGAGCCCTCAAAAAGCCTCCGCAGTCCGGCGCTTCGGCGGCGCTGGCGGGGAGAATCGGCGATTTATTCAAGGCGCGATTGCGGCGCGAGGGATCAGGCGGCGTCGCGCTTGCGGTGATCGGCATTGCGCAAATGCGGATAAAAGACGCAGCCCATGAAGAGAAACGTCGCGGCGATCAGCAGCATGAAGGCGCCGAGCCCGCCGCCCTCGCCGCCGAGGTAATTGCCGACCGCGCAGGTGCAGGCGATCACCAGGTACGGCATGACGGGCGGCTCTTCGCGCAGATAACGCACGACGAACATCGTCAAAGACACCAGCAATAATGCGATCGAATAGATGTCGATGATTGTAACCATTGCACCCCTCCAGGCGAGGGAGAGGTTACGGCGGATCGGTGAACGCGCGATTAAGCGTGTCTTGCGAATGCCGAACAACAGATCGCCGCCCCGAAATGAAACGCATCACTCGGCGATGCGCTTGAGGCTGGCGAATTCAGGCGCACGCTTTTCGCCTTTTGCGATGAAGGACTCCTTGATGTCCTCGGGTCGCAGCATGCCGGCGTTCCAGACAGCGACATAATCGAGCGCGTCGGCCGTCGAATGGTCGCGTGCGTAGTTCGCCATCGCCTTGCAGCCGGCGACGGCGAGCGGCGAATGCGCGGCGATCTGGCGGGCGATCGCCATCACGCCGTCGAGCAGCGCTTCCTGCGACGGGAAGACTTCATTGACGAGGCCGATTTCCTTGGCCTTCGCGGCGGGCAGTCTTTCCGCCGTATAGGCCATTTGCCGCGCCCAGCCCTCCGGGATCAATCGGACAAGCCGCGGAAAAGTCCCGACATCGGCGGTCATGCCGATCGCGGTTTCCTGCACGGCGAAGAAGGCGTCGGCCGAGGCGTAGCGGCAATCGCAGGCGGTCGCGAGATCGACGCCGGCGCCGATCGCGCCGCCCTGAATGGCGGCGAGGACCGGCTGGCGCGCGCGTTCGAGGCAGGAGAACGTATTCTGCAGGGTGCGGACTTTATGGCGAAACGCTTCGGCCGAAATCTGCGGGTTGCCGGCGTCGCCATCGAGGCCGCCCTGCATGAAGACCGAAATGTCCATGCCGGCGGTGAAATGCCTTCCCTCGGACGAAATAACGATGACGCGCGCCTCGCCGTCGGCGGAGATGCGGTCGATCGCGTCGGGCAGTTCGCGCCAGAATTCCGGAATCATCGAATTGGCCTTCTCCGGCCGATTGAGGCGAACGTGCGCGATATGATCGGCGAGGGCGACGGAAAAGCAGGCGTAGGTCATGATCCGGGGTCTCCTTGCCGGCGCAGCTTAAGCGGCGAAGGGCGCTGCGGGAACAGGGTTGCTCAGTGCGCGGCGGCGGATCATGAGCATCAGAAGAACGAGCGCGAGGAAGCCCATCGACAGATGCAGGCCCGACCCGACCGGCCGCGCGATCACCGGGGCGAGCGCGGCGAAAAACAGCACGGTCCGCTCATAGGGGCCAAAGCCGCGGGCGAGGCCGTCGCGGACGAGCATGGCGATCGCGGGGGCCAGGATGACGAGATCATAATCGACGACATAGGGCGTCGCGAGGGCCGCGCCGACGATGAGGCCGGCGCCCTTGACGTCATCGCTTGCGCGGCTTCGCCAAAGACGGAAGACGATGATGAGCGAGGCCAGCGCAACGACGCCCTGCGCGGCGTAGGCGAGCGCGACGGACGCGCCGAGCATGCGCGCCTGCGAGAATGCGCTCTGGATTTTTTCAAAGCCGATGGCGCCCGCCTCGATGATTTCCACCCGCGCCGAGCCCGTTGTCTCGATGAACGCCGTCCAGACGGATGGCGTAAACGCGATCGTCGGCGCCGCGATCAGCGCGATCACCGTAACCGCGGCGGCGGCGAAGGCGCGCCAGCAGCCGGCGGCGGCGAGCGCCACCGGAATGAGGAGCCCATATTGCGGCTTGATCGAGACGAGACCGAATAAAACGCCGGCGAGAATGGCGCGCCGGGCGGACAGCGACGCCAGCGCGCCGGCGAACAGCGCGGCGATGAGGAAGCCGTTCTGCCCATGCAGGAAATTCAGATAGACGGCGGGACAGGCGATGGCGAGGAATCCGGCGAATCTGCCCGGCGCGATCTGCTGCATGGCGACGACATAGGCCGAAAGCGTCGCGCCCATCCAGACCAGCCATGAGGCGACATAAGGAAGGCTCGCCAACGCCATTGCAATGAACAGGAAGGATGGCGGGTACAGATACGGCCAGAAGGACGGCTGCTCTTCGCCGAGCATTTGCTGGTGACGCGCATATTGCTTCTCGCCGTCGAAGGCGGCGACGCCGCCGTCTTCGAGGGCGACCGATCCCGCGACATGGAACGCCATGAAATCCGTGCCGAGCGGCCTGCCGAGGCGATCCCTGAAGCCGTCCGACGTGGCGACAAGGACGGCGAAGCTGGCGAGCGACGCCAGAAAATAGATGACGGCGATGCGCCTGATGCGCGCTCTGTCGAGGAATGCGCCGGACTTCAGCGCTTCAAGAAAAGGAGGTCTTGCGGCCGCAATCATGAATTTCGGCTATCATGATTTGAACGCCATACGGTTAACGCCCGATCGCCATCTCTAGGCCGAGCGATGCGCCTGGCGCCAGCATGACGCCGCCGAAGCCGCTCGCCCGGCGCGTCAGTTCGCCGGGAAGATGCGTCACCGGTTCGAAACAGAAATAAGGCACGCCCGATGGCGTGTAAAGGTGAAGGATCGGCGCGGTCGAGCGCAATCGAATGGGCGGCCCTTCGCCCGAAATTTCGGCTTCGCCCGAAAAACCGGCGAAGGAATGATCGACCGTCGCCTCCGGCAGGTGCGCGCGCGACGCGGCGCCAAGGCCATTCGCGATTGCTTCGAGCCTGCCGGGGCCGACGCCGGGCGGCGTCCACTTCTTCTGCGCCTTGAAGGCGACCCGGGTCGCCGGCGTTCGCTGAAAATACGGGTGAAGGCCGAGGCCCGCCGGCATCGGCGCATCGCCGATATTCCTCAGGGTAAGGATGATCATGAGGCCGGCGCGGGACAAGCTAAAAGCCTGCGTCGCCTCGTACGGATACGGAAAGCCGCTGGCGGCGGCGGGGCCGCCTTCGAAACGCAGAAGAAGGCGATCGTCCGAATGCGAAAGCGTTTCCCACGCGCCGACCCAGCCGTCGCCATGCAGCGGATGCTCCGGATCGCAGGCGGCGAGCGTCGGTTTGAGGTCAGCGCGGCCGCCGGGATCCGGCAGACCATCGTAAAGCCGGCCGAACCACGGGACGCAAGGAAAGCATGCGGCGTTGCGCGGGTCTGTCGCCGCCTCGGCGAGCGATGAAGCGCGCAGCAGCGGCCCATGCCGGTCGCGAAAGCTGAGGAGCGCGCCGCCAAATACCGGCGCCGCTTCGGCGACGAACCCTTCGCCCGCAATCGAAATTACGTTCTCGTCGTTCCTCAAAGGCAGGCGCCGTAAAGATCGCAGGCGAGCGAGACATAGAAAATCATCAACAGCGCCAGCGCGAACAGCAGCGATGCAAGCCCGGCCGCAACTGTCGCAAGGCCGATCCCTGAGCGCGCTATGGCGATGAAAACGACGATGGCCTGCAGGCAATAGACCGCGAGAAGGACATAAAACGCGGCGCTCGCGCCGGGATCGGCCACTGCGAAATCGACGAGGCCCGTCACGCTCAAGCCGGAAAGCATCATCGCGGCGATCGGCTGGCCGGCGAGCGCTATCAGGATGGCGATCGTGAAAAAGCTGAATTGCGCCGCCCGATTACGGATATCTTTCAGGTTCACGATCAAGCCGTCCCCGCAGCCGCCCCTCCGCGAGTTCCTAGCATGGCGTGAGCGCGTGCACACCCTTTCCCAGGGCGTTTATGGAGTTTCGTCATCAGGTCGGCCGCGTTCGGCCGTCCAGATCGACAGGAAGTCCCGGTCGATGGCGTGGCTGAGCCCGCGAAGATAGCGGCCGTCGACGAGTTCGCCGGAATGATGGTATGCGCCGCCGCCGCCATCGCGCGTCATGAACGCGAAGCGGATTGCGCCCCAGCGGCGATTGATCCGGCCGTTTTCGATGACGCTGCCGTAAAATGTTCCGGCGATCCGGTCGTCGGCGATCGAGGTGATTGTCATTACCGTGAAATAGCGACCTCCGGCGCTGTCTTCCGGTTGCGCCGTCAGATCGACCCGCCAGTCGCCGACCAGCGGGTCGGCGGCGAGGGACGAGATCGGAACCGGCGGCGCGGCCGGCGGATCGGCGGCGCTCGCCGTCGACGCCATGGCGACGGATAAAACCAACAGGAAGATCGAACGCATCGGCGGCTCCCGGCAAATATTCTAGGCCGGATACGCGCCCTACCGCTGTGTCGGATCAGCAGCCTTTCAGGCGGACCGATCAATAAACCCGCTTCTTTGGTTCGATATACTTGATTTCGTCGGTGAGCGTATAATCGTGCACCGGCCGGTAATCGATCGTCGCCTTGCCGTTCGAAAACCATGCGGCGGTGTGTTTCATCCAGTTCGCGTCGTCGCGCTCGGGGTGGTCTTCGCGCGCATGGGCGCCGCGGCTTTCCTTTCGGTTTGCAGCGCTTTCCATGGTGACGATCGCCTGTGAGATCAGATTGTCGAACTCGAGCGTTTCGACAAGGTCGGTGTTCCAGACCATGGTCCGGTCGGTGACGCCGATATCAGGAAGGCCGTCATAAACCCCGCGGATCAGTGCCCGCCCTTCCTCCAGCACCTCGCCGGTGCGGAAGACCGCGCAGTTCGTCTGCATGATTTTCTGCATCTGCGCGCGCAGCTTCGCTGTCGGGGTCGCGCCCTTCGCGTAGCGGAAGCGATCAAGCCGCGCCAGCGCGTCGGCGCCGGCGTCCTTCGGCAAGGGCCGCGC
>JBGSSK010000042.1:0-9001 GCA_041737095.1 Parvularculaceae bacterium
GCGCTGAAGAAGGCGGGCGCCGCCCGCGTCGACGCCCTCGTCGTGGCGAGGGTGGTGAAGGCCGGCGTCGCGCTTTCGTGACCAAAATAAGCCGGGCGCGGACGCTGCCGCTTCGCGCCCCGATCCGGAAACAAGGCGCAAAACGCCGTTCATTGAATTGCGCGGCGTTCTCGCGTGAAACCGCGAACACTTTCGCGTACGCCGCTCTATGCGCTGGCGGAAAAATGGGTAATCATCGCATTAAAGTTGACCTCGTGCAGCGAAGGCGTCGATGAAATCCATCACGATCTATACAAAGCCGCTGTGTCCCTATTGCTTTCGGGCGATGTCGTTGCTGACAAAGAAAGGCGCAGAGATCAAGGAGATCTGCGCCGCGTTCGACGCCGACAAACGCGCCGAAATGATCCAGCGGACGAATGGACGGCGGACATATCCGCAGATTTTTATCGGCGACACGCATATCGGCGGCTGCGACGAACTCTTTGCGCTGGAGGCGGCGGGCAAGCTCGATCCGTTGCTCAATGAGTGAAGCCGACGAAAATGACCGCACTGTCTTCAAGGCGGCGTGCGTGCAGATGCGGTCAGGTATCGACCGGATGCGGAATATCGCCAATGCGACCGCGGCGATCGCCGAAGCGGCGCAAAAGGGCGCGCATTTCGTCGTGACGCCGGAGATGACGAACGCTATTGATCGCGATACGGCGCGCCTGTCGTCCTCGCTGCCGGAGGGCGAGGAAATTGCGGAAGTAAGAGCATTTTCCGAGGCGGCGAGCGAGCATGGCATTTGGCTTCTCATCGGCTCGATGGCGATTCGGCGCGGCGACGGACGCCTCGCCAATCGAAGCTTTCTATTCGGGCCGGACGGCGTCGTCGCGGCGCGCTATGATAAGATCCACATGTTCGACGTCAGCCTTGAAAACGGCGAAAGCTGGCGCGAGTCGCGGATATATCAGCCGGGAGACAAGGCGGTGGTGGTTGAAACGCCGCTCGCCGCCATCGGTCTTACGATTTGCTATGATGTGCGGTTTCCAACGCTTTACCGGGCGTTAGCGCGCGCCGGCGCTGAGGTCATCTGCGTGCCCGCGGCGTTCACCCGGCAGACAGGACGCGCCCATTGGAAAACCCTTCTGACCGCCCGCGCCATCGAATGCGGCGCCTTCGTCATCGCCGCCGCGCAGGGCGGCGTTCATGAGGACGGGCGCGAGACCTTCGGCCATTCCCTGATCATTTCTCCGTGGGGCGACATTTTGACCGAGGCGAGGGGCGATGAACCTGGCGTTATCCTTGCAGAGATAGATCCGAAGCGGGTTGCGGCCGCCCGCACCCAGATTCCGAGCCTCGCCCTTGAAACGGCAGTCGAAGTCCTCACTATAGAAGCATGATCAAGTATCAGTTGAAATGCGGCGCCGGCTGTTCGTTCGAAGGCTGGTTCCGGTCGAGCGATGATTTCGAGCGCCAGGCGATCGACGCCTCGTTTGAATGTCCCTTCTGCGCGTCCGTCGACATCTCGCGGGCGATCATGGCGCCGGCGATCGTCGGCGGCGGCGCGCGGCGCGCTGACCGGCTACAGGAAATGAGAGCGACGATGGCCGAAGCGGCGCGTCGCGCCCGCGACTATGTCGAGAAGAATTTCGACTATGTCGGGGACCGCTTTCCGGAAGAGGTGCGGAAAATCCATTATGGCGAGGTCAAGGATCGCGCCATTTATGGCGAGGCGAGCGGCAAGGAAGTGAAGGAGCTGGTCGAAGAAGGCGTTTCGATTGCGCCGCTGCCGCCCGGTCCTGCGATGCCGGGCGAGGCGAAGAAGAAGCTCAATTAACAGTTTCGCGAGAACGTCCGCGCGGTCCTTGCGCCCTTCGCCGCAACGCGCTCATCATCGGGCCATGAAGCCTGTCTTTGACCGCTGCCGCGAGCTTTCCTACTTCAAGCTTTTTCACGATGAGCCGCTCCGGACGCTGATCGATCGCGGACGGTGGTTCTCGCTGCGCGGCGGTCTTGAACTTTTTCGACAGGGAGAGCCGGCGACGGCCGTTTACTTCGTCCTTACCGGGCGGCTGATCGTCGTACGGAAAAGCGAAGCTGGCGAGCAGGTCGTCGGTTACGTGCGGTCGGGCGAGCCGGTCGGCGAAATGTCGCTCCTCGCCGGCGATGAGCGATCGGCGTCGGTTTACGCTTTGCGGGACACTGAACTCCTCGCGGTCGACAAGGCCGAGGCGGAAGCGCTGCTCGACAGCAGCGCCGATTTCTCGCACGCGCTCGCAACCTCGATCGTCGCGCGGGCGCGGCGGCCGAACGCCAGTTTCAACGATTCGAGCCCGCGTGTTTTCGCCCTGATCGGGTCGTCGCCGTCGATCGATATCGACGCGCATGCGCGCGAAATCGCGTCGGATGTGCGGCGCTACGGAAAATCGGCGCTAATCATCAACGACCCCGATTCGCTGGCGGAAGGCGGATTCGATGAACTTGAGGCTTCAAGCGATGTCGTCATCCTGACTGCGCGGGTCGGCGATTCGCCGGCCTACCGGTTCGCGCTCCGGCACGCTGACCGTTTTTTCATTTTTGCGCGCCAGGACGCCCGCCCGCCGCGCCCGTTTCCGCTTGCGACGACGGAAGACGCGCCGGCGCGGCGCTTTCGCCTCGTCGATATTGTGCTGCTGCATGAGGGCGTCAAATCCGGCAGCGTTGCCGACTGGGTCGACGCGGTGGACGCCAACCGGATTTTTCATGTCAGCGGACGTCGCTCGGAGGAGCGGCTGTCGCGGGCGATCGCCGGCCGGACTGTTGCGCTGGTGCTGTCGGGCGGCGGCGCGCGCGCCTATGCCCATATCGGCGCGGTGAAGGCGCTTCGCGAGCGCAAGGTGCCGATCGATTTCGTCGCCGGCGCGTCGATGGGCGCGATCATCGCCGCCTGCGTCGCCATGGGATGGAACGACGCCGAGATCGAGGCGCGGATCCGCGATGGCTTCGTTGCGTCCAATCCGCTCGGCGATCATGTGTTGCCGGTCGTTGCGCTGACCCGCGGCGTCAGGGTCGAGGAAAGGCTGAAGCGGCATTTCGGCGATGTCCGCATCGAAGATCTCGAAACTCCTTTCTTTTGCATTTCATCCGAGATGACGAAAGGACAAACGCGCATTCATCGCCGCGGTCTCCTGCGCGATGCGTTGCGCGCGTCGATCGCGCTGCCCGGCATTTTGCCGCCCGTGGTCAGTGACGGCGAATTGCTGGTCGACGGCGCGGTGATGAACAATTTCCCGACCGACCTGATGACCAATCTCCATCGCGGCGTAACGATCGGCATCGATGTGGCGCGCGAAGGGTCGATTTCGACCGACGCCTTTGTCGATCCGCCGGATTTTCTGAACTGGATCTGGCGCAACGGCTTTCGCACCGCCCCGCCGATCGTCTCGCTGCTGATGCGGGCGGCGACGGCGCGGCAGGAATTGCGGCCGAGGGACAACCCGGCTGATATTCTGGTGACGCCGGAGGTTGCAGGCGTCGAGCTACGCGACTGGAAGGAATATGACCGGGCGGTCATCGACGGCTATGCGGCGACGCTTGGCGGGCTCAATCGGGATTGGGCCAAGCTGGAGCCGATCGTTCGGCCACACGCGAACGCCTAAGACATTGAAATAACTTTACTATCTATGAATGCTGCGACATTTTCGCAACCTCTCCGGGAATGTATTTCAAACTAGTCAGTCCAGTATGATATTGAAGGTCTTAAGTTTCCTGGGTCGAGGCTATGAAAAAGTATGCAATGGCCGCCGTCGGCGCCGCGCTGCTCACGGCGATCAGTTTTGCGGGCGTGCGCTGGTTCGTCCATGGGCGCTTCATCGAGGTCACTGACAACGCGTTCCTTAAGGCCGACACCGTCACCGTCGCGCCGAAAGTGCCGGGTCGGATCGCCGGCGTCGCCATTGCGGAAAACGCGATCGTCAATGTCGGCGACATCCTTGTCGTACTCGAAGACGATGAGTACCGCGCCGCGCTGCAGCAGGCGGAAGGCGAAGTCGCCGCCCGCCGCGCCGCACTCGACGCCATCCGGCTGAAAATCGACTTCGCGGGCGCTGAAGTCGCCGGAGCGGCCGCCTCCGTCAAATCAACGGAAGCCTCGCTTACGCTCCAGCAACTGGAGCGCCAGCGCGCCGCCGAACTTGCGAGGGAGAATTTCGCGACCAAGCGCACGCTCGATCAGGCGAATGCGTCGCTGAAGGACTGGAGCGGCCGGCTCGAAGGCGCAGCCGCCGGTCTCGACGCGGCGAAGGCGGCCGCCAGCATGGCGGAAGCCGAGCTGAACGAGGCCGCGGCGGCGCTGACAATCGCTGAAGCGCGTCTCGAACTCGCACGCCAAAATCTCGCTGACACGAAAGTGCGTGCGCCGAAGGATGGCGTCGCCGGCAATCTCGCTGCGCGTATCGGCCAATATGTGACGCCGGGACAGCGCCTCGTGTCGGTCATTCCGATCACGGAGGTTTATGTCGTCGCCAATTTCAAGGAGACCCAGATCGGCCGCATTCGTCCGGGCGCCAAGGTCGTGCTCGAAATCGACGCATATCCTGGCGAAGAGATCGAGGGCGAAGTCGACAGTCTTGCGCCCGCCAGCGGTGCTGAATTCAGTTTGCTGCCGCCTGAAAACGCGACCGGCAATTTCACCAAGATCGTCCAGCGAATGCCGGTGCGAATCAGGCTCACCCACGCGCCGGCGAGCCTCGCCTTGTTGCCCGGTCTGTCGGTGACGGCGGCAGTCGACACACGCGGCGGCGACAAAGGCCCGCCGACAGCGCTCTTCTCGCCGCGTCGCGACGACAAAGACGCCGATTCATGACCACGACGGCGGCGACTGCAGACGCCGCGCCGCAGCCGGCGAGCGGGGAGGCTGACCGGATCGATCCCGGCAAGCTTGCAGTTTTCGCGATGATGACGCTCGGCATGTTCATGGCGATTCTCGACATCCAGATCGTCGCCGCGTCGCTGCCGCAGATCCAGGCGGGCCTCGCTGCCGGCGCAGATCAGATCAGCTGGATACAGACTTCCTACCTGATCGCCGAAGTCATGATGATCCCGATTTCGGGATATCTCTCGCGGGCGCTGTCGACGCGCATCCTGTTCGCGATATCGGCCGGCGGCTTCACGCTCGCCAGTCTCGGATGCGGCTTCGCATGGAGCATCGAATCGCTGATCGTCATGCGCGCCATTCAAGGGTTCATGGGCGGCGCGATGATCCCTCTGGTCTTTTCAACGTCGATCACCGCCTTCCCGCGATCGCGGGCGATGCAATTGTCGGCGGGCATGGGCCTCATTGTCACCCTCGCGCCGACGGTCGGGCCGACGATCGGCGGCGCCATATCGGAATATTTCAGCTGGCACTGGCTGTTCTTCGTCAACGTGATCCCTGGTCTCCTCATTACGGCGGCCGTCTGGTTCTACGCCGATTTCGACAAGCCGAATTTCTCGCTGCTGAGATCGTTCGACTGGACGGGATTTCTGATGCTCGCGCTATCGCTGGGGCTGATCCAGTATATTCTTGAGGAAGGGCCGGGCGACGACTGGTTCGCCGACACGACGATTTCAACGTTCGCGATTGTCGCTCTTTCGGCCGGCGTCGCGTTTTTCGTCAGAATGCGCGGGCGCGGCAATCCGCTGGTCGATTTTTCGGTGTTCCGCAATCCGAATTTTACCGCCGGAGCGCTTGTCGCCGGATCGACTGGCGTCTCGCTGTTTGGGCTCGTCTATTTGCTTCCGCTTTATCTGGCGCGGGTCCGCGGACTGAATTCGCTTCAGATCGGCGAGACCATTCTCGTTACCGGCGCCGCAATGTTCCTGGCGGCCCCCGCCGCCGCGCTTCTCTCGCGGCGCATCGATCCGCGTATCGTCTCAGCGTCGGGGCTCTTCATCATCGCCATGAGCACGCGCGATCTCACGCACGTCACGGCGGACTGGTCCTATTGGGAACTGTTCTGGCCGCAGATCGGTCGCGGCGCCGGTCTTATGCTGACCTTCGCGCCGCTCAACGTGATCGCGCTCGGCACGCTCGATCCGGCGAGGGTGCCGGGCGCTTCCGGCCTCTTCAATTTGTCGCGCAATCTCGGCGGCGCATTCGGCCTCGCCATCATCAACACGATGCTCAACGACCGAACGGTTTATCACACGCGCGTCCTCGCCGATAATTTCGATGTCTCGCGCGCGGTCGTCGCCGAGCGGACGGCGATGTTGACCTCGCATTTCGCAGCGCAAGGCCATCCTGATCCGACGGCCGCCGCGATGCGCGCGCTCGCCGGCCTGGCGCGCGAGCAGGCGACGGTTCTCGCCTTCGGCGATCTCTTCCAGGTCATAACTCTGGTTGGGCTCATCACCATACCGCTGCTGATCATTGCCTCGCCGCCGAAAGCCGGCGTCGCGGCTGGAGGACATTGATGCCCGTACTGATCCGCAAGGGCCGCCGCGCCGATCCGCAGAAAGACCAGGCGATCCTCGAAGCGGCGCGGCGCCTGTTCCTTGAGCGCGGCTATGGCGCATCGATCGACGACATCGCGGCGACGGCCGGCGTTTCAAAACAGACGATTTACGCCCGCTACGCGTGCAAGCACGATCTCCTGTCAACGATCGTTCATCAGATGGCGGAGGATATCGTCAGCCTGCTGGACGACAGCGTGCGATCCGCCGGGACCGAGGAAACGCTGATACGCTTCGGCGAGCGCTTTGTTGAAATCGTTTTTAACGATGATCGCATCGCCATGCAGCGGCTGATCATCGCGCAGGCGGCGCAGTTCCCGGAACTCGCGCACGCCTACTACGCGAGCGGGCCGGCCTATGTCCGCAAACGCCTTGCCGCCTTTCTGGCGCGCGAATCGGAGGCGGGCCGCCTCGTCGTCGATGACGCTGATGAAGCGTCGAGCCAGCTCCTCGGCCTCATCCTCGGATCGGACCACATTGCGTCGCTTATTGGCGTCCTCGACCCAGAGACGAAGTCGTTGCAGCGCGCGCGGGTCCGGCGCGCAGTCGCTGCTTTCGTCAAGCTCGCGAGCGGTTGACTGGTTCTTTTTCAGGCGGTCCGACCGAGGAGCCTCGCCAGCAATGACGGCCGCGGCGCAGCGGCGAGATCTTTCGTGCGAACAACACCGTCGCTCTGGTCGCTGGACAGTGACACGGCTGAATGTTGACTCTCGTGATCGTCTCCATCGTCATCATGATGATCATGACTCGCCGCGGCGGCCATCGTCGCCTGCATGGACGCGGCGCAGGCGTCGTTGTGCTTGAAAAATGCGTTCTCGATCGAGGCGTCGCGCGCCTGCATCGCCAATTCGACTTTCTCGGCGAGCCGCTTCACTTCCGCGGCGAGTTCCTGGCTGGCCGCGAGGCGGATGTCGGCTTCCGCTTTCGCCGCTTTGCCGGCGCTGGCGATGCGGGCGGCGACAAAGGCGAGCGCCGCGCCGCCGATCAGAAAGATGACGCCCGCGCTGAGCAGCCCGACCTCCAAAAATGATGTTGACATAGAATGAACCCCTTCAGCCCCGAACTCCGCGAAAGTTACGCCGCCCAAAATTGCCGGTCCAGCTTCTGCGGCGCCCTTTCAAAAAGAATCTCCGGACGCTGATTTTTCTATTGACGAATTCCGGAGTTTTTCCTGTCGAGGCGAGAACATTAGGAGCCCGCGTGCGGCTTCGTTGCGGTGACCATGTAATTGACGTCGGTGTCGGCCGAGATTTTCCATTGATCCATCAGCGGGTTGTAGGAGACCCCGGTGCGCTCCGCGATATTCATGCCGGCCCCGGTCAGCGCCGCTTCGACCTCTTCGGGTTTCAGGAATTTCGCGGGATCGTGCGTCCCGCGCGGCAGCCAACCGAGCACGTATTCAGCCCCGACCTTGGCGAGCGCGAAGGCTTTTAGGGTCCGGTTGATGGTGGCGACGATCATCAGCCCGCCCGGGCGCACCAGCCCGGCTGACCCCGCGAGAAAGCCGGCGGGATCGGCGACATGCTCGACGACTTCAAGATTGAGGACGACGTCGAACGGCGGCTCCGCCGCCGCGGCGAGCCCCTCGACGGTGGTTGTGCGGTAATCGATGGCGAGCCCCTGATCGGCGGCGTGCACGATCGCCGTCTTGATGTTGCGTTCGGATGCGTCGATCGCGACAACGTCGAATCCCTGCCGGCGCATCGGTTCCGCAACGAGCCCGCCGCCGCAACCGACATCAAGGAGGCGAAGGCCGGAAAATGGCGTTCGCGCCGCAGGGTCCCGGCCGAACTGGCGCGCCGCAGCGTCTCGAATATGGACAAGCCGCGCCGGATTGAATTTGTGCAGGGGCCTGAATTTGCCGGCCGGGTCCCACCATTCGTCGGCGATTTTCGAAAACTTTTCGACTTCGGTGGGGTCGATGCTGGTCTTGCTGGTCTGCACGCGCGATCGCTCTCTTTCCGGGCCCCGCCGGGCGAGGGCATTGCTGCTGCTTGCGCCTCCGACCGGGCGGACTATAGACATGGCGCCTCTGGGCGACCGTGGAAAGGCGGCGAGCTGGCGCATGGCGCGGATTGTCATGAAATTCGGGGGAACGTCCGTCGCCGATGTCGAGCGCATGCGCCGCGTCGCGGCTTTCGTGAAGCGCGAAGCGGACGCCGGCCACTCGGTTATTGTCACGGTCTCCGCGATGTCGGGCGAGACCAACCGCCTGGTGGCGCTGTGCGCCGACGCCGGCCCGCCGGATCCCGCGCTCGATGTCCGAAATGTCGAATATGACGCCGTCGTCGCCAGCGGCGAACAGGTGACGTCCGGGCTGCTCGCGCTCATCTTGCAGAAAATGGGATACCGGGCGCGCTCCTGGCAGGGCTGGCAGGCGCCGGTAAGGACTGACGCCGCGCATGGCAAGGCGCGCATCCTCGAAATTCCCGCCGACCCGCTCGGCGAAGCGATCGACACCGGCGAAATCGCAGTAGTCGCCGGTTTTCAGGGCGTCGCGCCCGACGGGCGCATCTCGACGCTGGGCCGCGGCGGTTCGGACACGACC
>JBGSSK010000074.1:0-2803 GCA_041737095.1 Parvularculaceae bacterium
GTCGCGCAGGCGGCGCTGCTGCTCGTGGCGGAGCCGGCCGCTCATCTCGACGAGCCAGATGCGCGCGGCGTCGAGAAACGCCGGGCGGAGTTTGGCGGCGCGCAATATATCCTGCATCAGGACGCCGCGGCCGGGTCCGAGTTCGACGAGGTTGAAAGCCGGCGGCGAGCCCATGTCGATCCATGACTGGACAAGCCAGAGCCCGATTAGTTCGCCGAAGATCTGGCTGATTTCCGGGGCCGTGGTGAAATCGCCTTTGGCGCCGATCGGCGCCTGCGCTGTGTAATAGCCGTCATGCGGATGCAGCAGGGCGTCTTCCATGAAATCCGCGAGGGTGATCGGCCCGCGCGATTTGATAAGGGCGACGAGGCGCTCTTCAAGCGGCGTCTTTTCCCGCAGCGGCGCGTTGTCGGTCATGAGACTTTCATGACGGCGGCGGGGGCCCTGAAGGCGCGCCAGACAAGCCACGCGCCGAGCGCCAGCATCGGCGCCGACAGCATCATCCCCATGGTGAGGCCGATCGGGAAATCCGGAAGGAAAGCATCGGGTTCCCGGAAGTTTTCTACGATGATGCGCGAGACGGCGTAGCCGGCGAGGAAAATTCCCATGACCGCCCCCGGCCGCCGCAACATGCTGAAGCCGCGAATGGCGACCAGCAAGATGACGAAAAGCGCGACCCCTTCGAGCGCCGCTTCGTAAAGCTGGCTCGGGTGGCGGGGGACGCCCAGCCGATCGGCCGGGAATACCATCGCCCAGGATCCGTCCCAAGGCCGGCCATAGAGCTCGCCATTGATGAAATTGGCGATGCGGCCGAAGAAAAGCCCGATCGGCGCCGCCGCGGCGAACAGATCGCCGAGCGACAGGGTATTGACCTTGGTGCGGCGCGCATACCAGAGCCCGGCGACCGTGACGCCGATGAGCCCGCCGTGAAACGACATGCCGCCCTTCCACAGCATCAAGAAAGGCGGAATGGCTATCCAGCCGAAAAGGGTCTTCATCAGCCCCGGCGCCATGCCGGCGCCCAACGGCTCCCATGCGCCGACGAGGAGCGCGGGCTCATAGAAGAACACATAGCCGAGCCGCCCGCCCGCCATCACGCCGATCGCCACCCAGAAAATGACGTCGTCAAGCTGCGCCCGGTTGACCGGCGCGCCGGCGGCCGGCCAGAGCGCCGGTTTCCTGACGAGGGTCAGCGCGTACCACCAGCCGACGCCGATGCCGACGATATAGGCGAGCGAATACCAGCGGATCGGCAGCGGCCCGAGTTGCAGCGCGACAGGGTCGATTGAGGGGTAGGGAACGGTCATCCAGTCTCGCACTCTAACGGATTCGGCGTTCTCGGACGCGGATCGGCGTTGTCCTAGCGCGCCGGGCGACAAAGGGGAAACCGGTTTTTCGCAATTCCGGCGCGCCAGTCAGGAATTCAGGTCGTCCAGCATGATTTGAGTATCGCGCTGGACGACCGGTCGCGCTTTTTGGTCGCTGTCGCCTTTGCCGGCGTTCGGCCTTATCGTCGACTGCCAAAGGAGCCCCGCCATGCAGACCCAGAGCCCGATCTTCGATGAAATCGCCAAGCTGATGTCGGAGGCGGCCGGCGCCGTGGACGGCGTCCGCCGCGAAGCCGAGACCGTCGCCCGCGGGCAATTGCAGCGTCTCCTCGCCGATATGGACCTCGTGACGCGCGAGGAATTCGAGGCGGCGCGGGATATGGCGCAGGCGGCGCGTGTGGAAAACGAGCGCCTCGCGGCGCGCCTCGCCGAGCTCGAAGCCCGGCTGGGCAAAACCAGCTAGCCTTTCCGAGGCGTCCGCGCCTTGCCGCTCCCGAGGAATCGCCGCGCAATCATCCGTGTCGCTTTTGCCCCACGGAGCCCCATGTCGATTGAACTCATCAAAGCGCCGACGCCCGAAGCCGATCCGCTGGAAGCGCTTGAATCCGTCGCCGACGATCTCGAACTGAGCGCCGAACGCGTTGATTCGGACGAGTTGCATCTCGCCATTCCCGGCATGTGGCGCGATGCGGGCTTCTGGTTCACCTGGCGACCGGAACTGTCGACACTGCAGATGGGCGCGCCGCTCGATCTGAAGGCGCCCAAGGCGCGCCTCAACGAAGTCGCGCGCCTCGTCGCCATGGTCAATGAGCGGCTATGGATCGGACATTTCGATTTGTGGTCGGACGATCACTCGATCGTTTTCCGCAACTCCGCTGTGCTGCCGGCGAGCGGCGCGCTCGATCGCGTACAGGCGGAATGCCTCATCAAGGGCGCGCGCGAGGCGATCGACCGCT
The DNA here is from genome assembly GCA_041737095.1 of Parvularculaceae bacterium. GTDB lineage: Bacteria > Pseudomonadota > Alphaproteobacteria > Caulobacterales > Parvularculaceae > Amphiplicatus. The sequence continues at coordinate 2,285 of JBGSSK010000074.1, forward strand.
TCTTGCCGGCGTTCAATTTCCTGATCTGGGGCGGCAAATCGCCGGAGGAGGCGCTTGAAGCCTCGCTGTTCGAGACCGCCGGCAACGCCTGACGCATCGACGCCGCGCGCGGCGTCGGCTAGCGTCGGATCATGAAGAGAAATGCATCAGTCGCGCTGATCGGCGCCGGATCGATGGGCGGCGCGCTGCTGCGCGGATGGCTCAGCGACGGAATTCTCGCATGCGATCGAAGCGCCGTCTTCGATCCGGCGGCGGCCGATTGGGTGAGGGCCGCTGCGGCCGAGCATGGCTTCGCGCTCAATCCGCCGCGCGGCGGCGGCGCGTTCGATATTGTCGTTCTCGCCGTGAAACCGCAAGCGGCGCCGGCTATCCTTCCGCAATTCGTCACGATAGCCGCCGCCGCGACGGTTGTTTCGGTGATGGCGGGTCCGACGATCGCGTCGATCCGGCGCGATATCGGCGGCGCAGCGAAGATTGTGCGCGCCATGCCGAATCTGCCGGCGGCGATCGGCCATGGCG
>JBGSSK010000075.1:0-1866 GCA_041737095.1 Parvularculaceae bacterium
GTCGCGCAGGCGGCGATCGCAAGAGCGGCCGCGGAGGCCGACAAAGTCAGAATGGAGCGCATGGAAATCCCCTCATTTGCGGTGCGCAGAATAAGAGCAGGGGCCGTCCGCCAGCGCCACAAATATTGCGGCGAGGCGTTACTCCGAGACGATGAACCGCACAGCCGAGACGCCGGAGGCGGCGATATCGGCCGTCAGGACCGGCGCAGACCGGCGCATGGTGGGGCCGCTTTGGCGAATCGCCGCTTGGACCCGCGCGCAATTAAAGGCCTGATGCGCGCCTCGCGCCAACAGGAAGGCTCACATGTTGCGCTCCGAAATCACCGCGATGCTGATTGCGCATATCGGCGGCGGCGCGGTCGCTGTGCTCGCCGGGGCGACCGCGCTTGCGGCGCGCAAGGGATCGCCCCTGCATCGCGCCGCCGGCACGATCTTTTTCATCGCCATGCTGATCGGCGGATCGAGCGCCGCGTGGCTTGGCTATCACGCCGACCCGCAGGACCTTGGCGACGTCGTCGCCGGGGCGATCACCATCTACCTCGTCTCGACGGCCTTTGTCGCGGCGCGGCGCAAGGATGATCGTGTCGGGGCGTTCGAGATCGCCGCCTGCGCCGTCGCCGCTTCGGGCGGCGCGCTCGGCTATATCGGCACGGCGCAGCAGGTCGCCGCCGGCACGGCGCTCTTCGGCGGGATACCGGGATTTATCTTCGCTTCGGTCGCCGCGCTCGCCGCCCTCCTTGATCTCAGCGTCATCCTGCGACGCGGCGTCGCCGGAAAGCAGCGGATCGCGCGGCATCTATGGCGCATGATGCTAGGCTTTTTCGTGGCGGCCGGATCGTTCTTTCCGGGCCAACTGCACCTGTTCCCGGACCATGTCCGGAACGTCGAACCGGTGATCATCCTGTTCCTGCCGGCGCTTTCGCTGATTGCGATCATGCTGTTCTGGCTGGTCCGCGTGCTGATGACGCGATGGTGGTCCGAGGTCTGACGGAAGCGTTGGTCGGCGCGACTCTATTCCGCCGCCGCCAGTTGTTCGGCCTTGTGGAGGTCGACGGAGACGAGCTGCGACACGCCGCGTTCGACCATGGTGACGCCGAAGAGGCGGTTCATCCGCGACATGGTGAGCGCGTGGTGGGTGATGATCAGGAAGCGCGTCTTCGTCTCCTGCGCCATTTCATTGAGCAGGCGGCAGAAGCGTTCGACATTCGCGTCGTCAAGCGGCGCGTCGACCTCGTCCAGCACGCAGACCGGGGCGGGGTTCGCCATGAAGACCGCGAATATGAGCGCGGTCGCCGTCAGCGCCTGCTCGCCGCCCGACATCAGCGACATCGAGGCGAGTTTCTTGCCCGGCGGCGAGGCGTAGATCTCAAGGCCGGCCTCGAGCACGTCTTCTGAATCGATGAGACGCAGTTCCGCCTGGCCGCCATTGAAGAGGCGCGTGAACAGCGAGGAGAAATTGCGGTTGACGGTTTCGAACGCCGCGTTGAGACGCTCGCGCGCTTCGCGGTTGAGGCTGCCGATCGCGGCGCGCAGCTTGCGGATCGCGCCGTCGCAATCCTCGCGCTCGGTCGTCAGCTCGTCGAGGCGGCCGCTGACTTCCTGCATTTCCTCGTCGGCGCGCAGATTGACGCCGCCGAGATTTTCGCGCTCGCGCTTGTAGCGATCGAGCCTTGCGTCAATGTCGGCGCGAAGCGGGAGCGGCGCGCCGTCCCTGAATTCGGCGATCGCCGGCAAGTCGTCGGGCGCGGCGTTGCAGGTCTCATGCGCGAGCGCCGTCGCCTCCTCGACGCGTTCGACCATGGTGACGCCGAAGAGGCGGTTCATCCGCGACATGGTGAGCGCGTGGTGGGTGATGATCAGGAAGCG
>JBGSSK010000080.1:0-8602 GCA_041737095.1 Parvularculaceae bacterium
GGCGCGGCGATCAACGGCGCCTGCACCTTCGGGTCAGCGGCGCGGCTCGGCCGCGGCGAGCTCGTTTATGCGGCGATGCCGGTCGGTTTTTTGCTCGGCGTCGCCGGCATGTCGCATATTTTGTCGCCGGCCGCGCCAGCGCCCGCGAATGTCCCGACGCCGCCGATCCTCGCGACAGCGCTCGTCTTCTTTGTCGGCTTTCAGATTTTCCGTCTGTCGGACAGCCTCAAGAGCCCGCGCGATGCGCTTCAGCGATTGAAAGCGCCGGACTGGCATCCCTCTTTCGCGATGGCGATGATCGGCATCTCATCGGCGCTGCTGCTGATCTTCTTTGCGCCATGGCCCTATTCCTCGCTGCTTGTCGATCTCGGCGCGAAGGGCATGTCGGCCGACGCGCCCTTGAAGATCGCGCTCGCCGTCTTCTTCGTCATCGGGGCCGCGATTGGCGCGCGCACGCGACAGGCGCTGAAGATCGAATGGCCATCTTTGCGTGCGCTCGGCGAGAAAGCCGCCGGCGGCGTCTTGATGGGGGCCGGCGCGTTTCTCATTCCAGGCGGCAATGACAGCCTCGTGCTGGTCGGCCTGCCGCATCTTTTCGGTTATGCGTTCATCGCTTATTTAGCGATGACGGCGGCGATCGCGGCCGCGCTGTTCATCGGCGAACGGGATGGAAAAAGCGCCGCTACGAACCGACCTTAAGCGTCTTCCTCGTCCAACTTCACCTTGTGGCCCCACAGCCGGTGGACATGCCATAGGACGTCCTCCTTGGTTTTCGGGTCAAGCGTGCGGCCGGCATGCGTCTCATGCCGCAACGAAATCATCCGATCGCCCTCAAGATCGGCGGAGACGACCTGGATGTTAGGCTCATGCATGCCGAGATCGTATTGCGCGGCGAGCGCTTCGCGGACGCGGCGGAAGCCCCGTTCATCGTGGATCGCCTCGATCTCGTAATGCGCTTCTTCCGCGTCGTCATGGAGGGCGAACAGGCGGAACTGCCGCATCACCGCGGGCGAGAGATATTGCAGGATGAAACTCTCGTCGCGGTAATTCATCCACGCGTCCTTGAGGACGTCGCGCCAGTCGCCCTTGCCGGCGATCTCCGGGAACCACTCGCGGTCTTCGGCCGTCGGCGCTGTCGAGATGCGCTTGATGTCCTCCATCATCGCGAAGCCGAGCGCGTAGGGGTTGATCCCCGAATAGCGCGGATCGTCGAATTCCGGCTGGAAGACGACGGACGAATGAGAGTGCAGGAACTCAAGGATTGCGCCTTCATTGATAAGGCCGCGATCGTAAAGCGCATTCATGATATAGTGATGGACAAAGGTCGCGCAGCCCTCGTTCATCACTTTCGTCTGCTTTTGCGGATAGAAATATTGCGAGACATTGCGCACGATCCGCACCAGTTCGCGCTGCCAGGGCTTGAGGACGGGCGAAGCCTTCTCGATGAAATAGAGAAGATTCTCCTCGGGCAGCTGGATGTTCCTGACTTCAAGCTGGCGCTCCTCGGCGTCCTCGTCCGGTTCGTCGGTCGTCGGCAAGGTGCGCCAGATGTCGTTGAACGTCTTTTGCTCATGCTCGGCGCGTGCGACCGCCTTCGCCAGCTGGTCGGCCTCGGACAGGCGCGGCGGGCGAGCATAGCGAAAGACGCCCTGATCCATCAGCGCGTGTGCGCTGTCGAGGATACGCTCGACATTCTCCAGTCCGTATTCGTCCTCGCATTTCGCAATGTATTTCTTGGCGAAGTCGAGATAAGGGAGGATGCCTTCAGCGTCCGTCCACTGACGGAACAGGTAATTGTTCTTGAAAAAGTGATTATGCCCGAAACAGGCATGCGCCATGACGAGCGCCTGCATCGTCATCGTGTTTTCCTCCATTAGATAGGCGATGCAAGGATCGGAATTGATGACGATCTCATAGGCGAGGCCCTGATAGCCCTTCTGATACATCATCTGGTCGCGCGCGAAGTGCTTGCCGAACGACCAGTGGCGATACATCAGCGGCATGCCGTGGCTGGAATAGGCGTCGAGCATCTGCTCGGACGAGATGATCTCGATCTGGTTCGGATAAACGTCGAGCTTCAGATCATTGAGCGCGATGTCTTCGATGGCGTTGTACGTCGCCTTCAGGCGGTCGAAGGACCATTCGGCGTCGGTGAAGAGGAGGGCGCTGCCCCGCGGGCTGTCCATTAGAGACCGCGCTCCCAATAGAATTTTCCGGCTCGAACCTCTCGTGCAATTCGAGTTACTTTTGCCTCTTGGATTTCGACAAGCAGCCTCGAAATCAGGCAGTTGTCTTCAACGCAAGAATCAGTGGCCACAATCAAACCAAAAAATTCAGGAGTTGGAGTGCCGGGCTTGCCGAGGCTTTTGCCCAACGCGACGCCCTTCATCCCAGGCACTTCACTCCTGAACTCTATGACGGCCGTTTCAGATGTAGCGTCACGTTTCGATGCTGTGCACGGTGCGTCCAATCGGCCCCCAACCGGCAAGCCGACGCTCGTTCCCAAATAGTCTCCCGAAGTCAATTCGCATTCGATTGTAGGACGTTGATACACATTGCACGCGCCCAGCGACCGGCAGGACCATTCTTCATTGGCTAGGCTGGCTGCGCTCATTATTAGCACAATCGTAAATCCTAATGTGGCGGGCATCACGCCGCCTCCCGCGCATTCTTGGCGAACAGCTCCCTGAACACCGGGAAAATATCCGACGGCTTGGCGATTCGTGTTTGCGCGAAGGTTTTCCAGCGTGGCGCGAAGGTTCGATAGGCGCGCCAGAGTTCGGCGCCGCTGTCCTTGTCGGAAAAAACCTCCAACTCGCGCTCGTCGAGGATTTCGATATAGGCGTAATACTGGCTGATCGGCATCACGTCTTCGTCGAGCATTTCAACGCAGCGCCTGGCGTCGCCCGATTGCGTATAGCCGTCCGACGCCTGCGCGACATAGATATTCCATTCCGACGCCGAATATCGCTCGCGCTGGATCTCCAGCATTTTTTCGAGCGCCGTCGAAACGACCGTGCCGCCCGACTGGCGCGAATAGAAAAATGTTTCTTCGTCGACTTCCTCGGCGTGATGGGTGTGGCGGATGAAAACGACGTCGACGCGTTCATAGCGCCGCTTCAGGAAGAGATAGAGCAGCATGTAAAAGCGCTTGGCGAGGTCTTTCTCGCGCTCGCCCATCGAGCCTGATACGTCCATCAGGCAGAACATCACGGCGGCGGTCGTCGGGACCGGCGTCGGCGCGAAGGCGTTGTAGCGGACGTCGAGCGGGTCGATGAACGGCGCCCAACGTCGGCGCGCTTCCATCTCCTCAAGTCTCCCGAGTAGCGCCTTCTTCTCGGCGATCTCATCTTCCGACGGCGCCGAAATGCGCTCGAGTTCGAAAAGCCGCTCTTTCAGCGCGTTCATTTCGCGGTTCGATGGCCGCTTCAGCGCGAGCCGCCTCCCATGGGCGTTGCGCATCGTTCGGACGAGATTGAGATTGGTCGGCGAGCCCGAGACCGTGATGCCGGCGCGGCGATACGCCGTCGCCTTGGTTTCCTTCAGCGTCCGTTTGACGAGGTTCGGGAGTTCAAGGTCCTCGAAGAAAATGTCGAGGAATTCTTCCTGCGTCAGCGTGAACTGGAACTGATCCTCGCTCTCGCCGGTGTCGGAGGCGTCCTTGCCGCCGCCCTTGCCGCCCTGTTTCGGCGGTTTCTTGATCTTGTCGCCGACGCCGAATTCCTTGTTGCCGGGCGCGACGTGATCGCGCTCGCCGGCTTCGGGATTCAGGCGGAAACGCGGCTCGCCGGTCGATTTCGACGGGATCGAGATTTTCTCGCCATTGTCGAGGTCCTTGACCGAGCGGTCGCGGATCGAGCGGTTCACCGCTTCCTTTATCTGCACCTTCGCGCGCCGCAGGAAGCGCTGGCGATTGCCGAGCGACTTGCCTTTCGGGTTCTTGCGGCGGTCGATGAAGTTGAAGTGGTTCATAGGGATCAGGGATCAGGTATTCGGGATTTGAGCGACGAACGCTAATCCCTAGCCCCTGACCCCGCCTAACCTGCCTTGTTGACGCGCATGTACCATTCGACGAGCCGGCGGACCTGGCGGGGCGTGTAGCCGCGCTCGGTCATGCGGTCGACGAAGTTCTCGTGCTTCTTCTCGGTGTCGCTGTCCTTCTTGGAATCGAAGGAGATGACGGGGAGGAGGTCTTCGACCTGTGAGAACATCCGCTTTTCGATGACGTTGCGGAGTTTCTCGTAGGAGGTCCATGCCGGGTTCTTGCCGGCGTTGGCGGCTCTGGCGCGCAGCGTGAACTTGACGACCTCGTTGCGGAAGTCCTTCGGATTGGCGATGCCCGCCGGCTTCTCGATTTTGGAGAGTTCTGCGTCGAGCGTCTGCCGGTCGAGCAGCTGGCCGGTGTCGGGGTCCTTGAAATCCTGGTCCTCGATCCATGCGTCGGCATAGGAAATATACCGGTCGAAGAGGTTCTGGCCGTATTCCGAATAGCTCTCGAGATAGGCCTTCTGGATCTCCTTGCCGATGAAATCGGCGTAGCGCTTGGAGAGATCCTCCTTGATGAATTCGAGATATTTCTTCTCGACCTCGTCGGGGTGCTGTTCGCGCTTGATAGCGGTCTCGAGGACATACATGAGGTGCACCGGGTCGGCGGCGACCTCGTCGGTATCGAAGTTGAAGGTCTCGGAGAGCACTTTGTAGGCGAAGCGCGTCGACACGCCGTCCATACCCTCGTCGATGCCTCCAGCGTCGCGATATTCCTGCAGCGTCTTCGCCTTCGGATCTGAATCCTTCAGCTTCTCGCCGTCATAGACCCGGAGCTTCGAATAGAGGTTCGAGTTCTCGTGCTCCTTGAGGCGCGTCAGCACCGAAAAGCGCGCGAGAAGGTCGAGCGTCTCCGGCGCGCAGGCGGCGTTCGCCAGTTCCGAACTCGTCAGCAGCTTCTGGTAGATCTGCCGCTCCTCAGTGACGCGCAGGCAATAAGGCACCTTGATGACGCTGATGCGGTCGAGGAACGCCTCGTTGTTCTTGTTATTGCGGAACTGGATCCACTCGCTCTCGTTCGAGTGCGCGAGGATGACGCCGTTGAAGGGGATCGGCCCCAGCGATTCCGTGCCGACATAATTGCCTTCCTGCGTCGCGGTCAGAAGCGGGTGCAACACCTTGATAGGCGCCTTGAACATTTCGACGAATTCCAAGAGCCCCTGATTGGCGCGGCAGAGCCCGCCCGAATAGGAATAGGCGTCCGAGTCCGACTGGCTGAAATGTTCGAGCTTCCTGATATCGACCTTGCCGGTCAACGCCGAAATGTCCTGGTTGTTTTCATCGCCCGGTTCCGTCTTGGCGATCGCGATCTGCCGCAGCTTCGACGGGAAGAGGCGGACGACCTCGAATTTCGAAATGTCGCCGCCGAATTCGTCGAGGCGCTTGACCGCCCACGGGCTCATGACGCCGGTCAGGCGACGCTTTTCGATTCCGTATTTATCGGCGAGCAGCGATCTAAGTTCGTCGGACTGGAAGAGCCCGAGCGGGCTTTCAAAGACCGGCGAGATTTCCTTGCCTGCTTTCAGCACATAGATCGGATAAATCTCCATCAGGTCTTTCAGGCGTTCGGCGAGCGACGACTTGCCGCCGCCGACCGGCCCGAGCAGGTAAATGATCTGACGCTTTTCCTCGAGGCCCTGGCCGGCGTGGCGAAAATAGGAAACGATCCGCTCGATCGTATCCTCCATGCCGTAAAAGCCTTCGAACGCCTTGTAGCGGCGGATCGTGCGGTTAAAGAAAATCCGCGACAGCCTCGGATCGCGCGACGTGTCGACCAGCTCGGGCTCGCCGATAGCTTTCACCATGCGTTCGGCGGGCGATGCATAGAGGAGAGAATCATCGCGCGCCGATAGCAGATAATCGCGTAGCGACATCGCCTCCTGTTTCACGCGCGAATAGCTTTCCGAAAACAGATCAAACACGTCGAAATTGTCAGTCATGTCGCCTACGCTCACTTCCTTGTTCGCGCCCCGCTAGAAGCGCCTGCCGCCGAAGAACCGGTCGCCGTCGAGCAGCGCCCGGAAATAAAAAAGGCGCGGATCATGCTGATCCCCGCCCCCGCCGCCTCCCCAATGTGAACCCGTTGTTTTCCGGTCGCCTTTTTGATGCGACCGTTGGCGCATTTCCGGCGCGCCGCCGCTCTTCGCCCCGCGCCCGCTTCTAATGTGGGGCGGCGTTTCCTGAGAACAAGCCGGCTCTGCAACTCCAGAATCCGGCGACTTGCGATACGCGCTTGCCATTCTGCACCCGCGACTGGCTTTTTATTCTAGCCTTGATACTTCAGCGTAATTCGCTCCGTCACTCGACTGCGCCGCTGCGCTGCCCGCCGATTGTCGCCCAAGGAAAACTCCCTTTGCGCGCCAAGCCGGCTTCCGGCGCAGAAGAAGGTTAATGCAGCGGCGCCTAATTTTCCCTTACGAAAACGAGATGGGAGAGGATTTCAGCGCAGCCGATTCGCATGAACAATGTAACGTGATTGCGGCGGCCATGCGACAATGAACGGCGCAATTGCGACGGTATTTCACGCTTGCGGCATTTACGCCGCATGGCGACCGCGCTGGCGTTCAGCGCGGCGGACTGCTGCCAAGGACGCCGCTGACGCGCGCTCTTGCGATCTTCGGCTCGACGAAATCGTCAAAGGCTTTCCAGTACTGATCGCGCAGATCGTCGCGCTCCATCATGATTTCGTGCAGCGCGCCCGCGATCAGCTTGCGTTCGATCAGCGGCGATTGTTTCGCGATCCACGCGTGATCGCTCGAACGGACAAGTTGGTCTTCTTCGGCCGAGATGATCAGCGTCGGCGTCGTCAGCCTGGCGAAGCGGTTCTTCCGGTGCAGGTCGTCCATCGCCTCGCACGCCGCGCGTATCCAGCCATAGGTCGGTTCGCGGATCATGGCGTTCGGCGCCGCGGACTGCAGGTCGCGGAAATTGGCGTGGCGTTTCTCGTCAGACGTCAGGATATTGCCTTCGAAAGCCATTGAATATTCCTTGACGCCGGCGATCGCATGACGGGCAAGGCCGATGCGCGAGGCTGCCTGCGCAAGCAGCCTGACGCCGATCCGCTGCAAGAGGCCGTCGAACAGACGCGTCATCGGCGCGCACAGGACCGCCGCGCAATAGGTGTCGTCGCCGTCGGCGAGCATTTGCAGCGCCGGCGCGCCGCCCATCGAGTGGGTCACCAACACATAAGGTCCCGGAAGGCGTTTTCTAACAACCTCGTCGACAAAGCGCCGAAGGTCCGAGCGGAAGACGCCGAAATCGCGAATATGCCCTTTTTCGCGCACCGGCAGCAGGCGCTCCGACAAGCCCTGGCCGCGCCAGTCCATCGTCGCCGCCGCGAAACCGCGCTGCTGCAGGTCGGCGATCACTTCGAAATATTTTTCGATGAACTCGGAGCGGCCGGCCATCAGCACGGCCGTGGCGCGCGGATTGGGCGTCGCGAAAATCGCCGCTCGCAGATAGCCGCCGTCGGCGCCGCTGAAATCAATCGCTTCGCCATGCGGCGGAACGGGATTTGAGGGTAATCTGATGAACTCGGCTATCGTGCAATCTCCAGGGTGAGGCGCGCCATCACGCTCATGTCTCCGGCGATGCTGAGACGGCCGGAAAGATAGGCGCTCTCGAGCGCCCGCCCGCCTTCAAAGACCCGCATCAACGTCTCCGCCGGGGCTCGCCAGACGCAGTCGGCCGGCGCGTCGCGCATGGTTTCCAGAATGACGCAGGTCTCGCCGCGCCCATCGATTTCGAAAGGATCGCTCTTCGCCGGCGCGACGCGCAGGACGGCGCCGAACCCGCGCTTGAAGGCGATCGCCGCCGCCGCTTTCAGATCGGGATCTATCGCCATCAACGCGGCTTCATGAATTTCAGGGTCATCCGGTCGCTCTCGCCGATGGCGTCGTATTTCGCGCGGTCGAAAGCGGGGTCTTCCTGCCCGGGCGAAGCGGAAGATCGCCGCACCGGCGGCAGCGTCCAGACGCCATAGGGGTGATCCTTGGTGTCGGCGGGATTGGCGTTGACCTCGGATGCGGCGACGAAATCGAACCCGGCTTCGGCGGCGAGCGCCTTGACGGATGACTCCCGCACGTAGCCCGTCGCGCCATTGCGTTCGTCGGCGTTCTCATCCGCGCGGTGTTCGACGACGCCGAGAACGCCGCCGGGCTTCAGCGCGCGATGGAACGCTGCGAATTTCTCGTCGGCGTCGCCATTGGCGAGCCAGTTGTGCACGTTGCGGAATGTCAGGACGACATCGACCGAATTCTCCGGCGCGATGTCGCCCGCGCCGAGCGCGGTGATCTCGACGTCGCCATAGATTGATGCGTCGCTGAACGCGTCGCGATAGGCCGCGACCGCCGCCGCGGCGCGATCGCCGGCCGCAGGATCGACTTGCGCCGCAACATAAACGCCGCCGCCGGCTTTCAGATAGGGCGCGAGGATCGCCGTGTACCAGCCGCGCCCCGGCCAGATCTCGACGACGCGCATCGACGGCTCGACCCCGAAAAACGCCAGCGTTTCCTTTGGGTGGCGCCAGCGATCGCGCGCCCGGTCCTCCTCCGATCGC
>JBGSSK010000127.1:0-4838 GCA_041737095.1 Parvularculaceae bacterium
CGCCGCCGGCTTCGCCATGGCGCGGCTTCAGGCGGCGGGTCTTCTGCAAGCCTTGCGGAACTACCGCCGGCCCCTGCTTGGTCTGTGCCTTGGACAGCAACTCCTGTTCGAACGGAGCGAAGAAGGCGCAGCGGCCGGCCTCGGCCTTATCGACGGCGACGTGCGCCGCCTCGAACCGGCGCGCGAGCGGCCGATCCCGCATATGGGCTGGAGCCGGCTCGAAAAATTGCGGGACGATCCGTTGCTGGAAGGCGTTAGGTCGGGCGACTATTGCTATTTTGTGCACTCCTACGCCTGTCCGGTCGGCGACGCGACCTTGGCGACGGCGGATTATGGCGGCGCCTTTGCGGCGATCGTCCGCCAGCGGAATTTCTATGGCTGCCAATTTCATCCAGAACGTTCCGGCGAAGTCGGGCGGCGTATCCTGTCTAATTTCATGGGTCTGCCATGTTGATCATTCCGGCGATCGATCTTGTCGACGGTCAGTGCGTTCGCCTGTTTCAGGGGCGTTTTGACCGTGCGACCGTCTATGGAGATCCGGTTGAGCAGCTTGCAACGTTCGAGGCGTCGGGCGCCCGGTGGACGCATATCGTCGATCTTGACGGCGCAAAGAGCGGCGCCCGCCGACAGACGGCGCTGGTTGAGCGTCTTGCGCGCTCATCGAAGGTCAATCTGCAATGCGGCGGCGGGGTCAGGACGCGCGATGATGTTGCGGCGCTTCTTGACGCAGGCGTTGAGCGCGTCGTCGTCGGCTCGGCAGCGGTCCGCGCGCCGCAGGAAGTCAATCGCTGGATAGACGAATTCGGCGCCGACCGCATCTGCTGCGCATTCGATGTACGCGCCGACGCGTCAGGCGGTTACGCGGTGTCGGTCGACGGCTGGACGAAGGACGGCGGACGCGCCCTTGACGCCGCGCTTGATGCATTTGACGGCGGCGCGCTCCGGCATGTTCTGGTCACCGATATTTCGCGCGACGGCGCGCTTGACGGGCCGAATGTCGATCTCATTCGCTCGATCGTTGATGCCCGCCCGCGTCACTCGGCGCAGGCGTCGGGCGGCGTTTCGTCGCTGGCGGATCTGGCGACGTTGCGTGCGACCGGCGTCGCCGCGGTCATCGTCGGCCGCGCGCTTTACGACAAACGATTCACGCTGGAGGACGCGCTTGCCGGCTAGACGCATCATTGCCTGTCTCGATGTCAAAGGCGGCCGCGTCGTCAAGGGTGTCCGCTTTGTCGGGCACGCTGATATGGGCGACCCGGTCGAGTTGGCGCAGCGCTATCGCGACGCCGGCGCCGATGAAATCGTCATCTATGATATCGCCGCGTCAGCGGAGGCGCGCACCGTCGATTATCGCTGGCTCGCCGGCGTGGCGTGTGCGCTTGACATTCCGCTGAGCGTCGCCGGCGGCATCCGCTCGATTGAGCAGGCGGTCGCCTGTCTTGAAAGCGGCGCCGACAAGATCTCGGTCAATTCGCCGGCGCTGGCGCGCCCCGAATTCATCACTGAACTTGCCGCCATCGCCGGTTCGCAATGCGTCGTCGTCGGCGTCGACAGCCGCAGGATAGATGGCGAGTGGTCAGTGTTCCAGTACACAGGCGACGCCGAGACCATTCGCAGGACGCCGCGCCGCACCCTCGACTGGATCGTCGAGGCGCAGGAACGCGGCGCTGGCGAAATCGTTCTAAACTGCATGGACAGCGACGGCGTCAGGGAGGGATTTGACATCGAACAGCTCGTCGCGGCCCGCGCGCGGCTGTCAATTCCCCTCGTTGCGTCTGGCGGCGCCGGAGCGCCGGCGCATTTCATCGACGTCTTCCGCGAGGCCGACGTTTCGGGTGCGCTCGCCGCCGGGATTTTCCATTCGGGCGTCGCGACGGTCGGCGATATCAAGGCGGCGGTCGACGCGGCGGGCATCGAGGTTAGGCGATGATAGAATTCAGGATCGACGATATCGACTTCGACAAGGGTGGCGGCCTTGCGCCGGCGATCGTGCAGGATCATCGCACGCTGCAGGTGCTGGCGCTCGCCTATATGGATCACGCCGCGCTCGTCGAGACAATCGAGAGCGGCGAGGCGACTTTTTTTTCTCGCTCGCGCGGCGGACGCTGGCGCAAGGGCGAGACCTCCGGCAATCGCCTGAAAATCTTGGCGCTGACCAAGGATTGCGACAGCGATGCATTGCTGCTGTCGGTTGAGCCTCTGGGTCCGGCCTGTCATCTCGGAACGACAGGTTGCTTCGGCGCCGCGACGGCGCCGGGTCTTGGCCGCCTCGCCGCCCTTGAGCGGACAATCGAAGCGCGCGCGGCGAATCCGGACGAATCGAGTTGGACATCGACGCTGCTCGCTTCCGGCGTCAAACGAATCGCGCAGAAGCTCGGTGAGGAGGGCGTTGAGTGCGCGCTCGCCGGCGCGGCCGGCGATACTGATGAATTGCTGAATGAGGCGGCGGATCTGCTCTACCACCTTGCTGTGCTGCTGCATGCGCGCGGCGTATCGCTCGACGGTGTCATGAACATTCTCGCCGCACGCGCGGAGAGAGTAACTTCATGAACGGCCCGACGCCGAAGCCCGGCATTCTCGATATCCCGCTCTACGCGCCGGGAAGGGCGACGATCGCGGGCGTCAACAAACCAATAAAACTCAGCGCCAACGAGAATGCGCTCGGCTGCAGTCCGAAGGCGCGCGACGCCTACGTCGCGGCCGCGGACGATCTCCATCTCTATCCCGACATGCAGGCGGTTGCGCTGCGCGAGGCGATCGCCGCCCACCATGGTCTGGAGTTCGAGCGTCTAACCCTCGGCGCCGGCTCGGATGAATTATTCTCGATCGCCTGCCACACTTTTCTCCAGCCGGGCGACAATGCGGTGCAGCCGCAATACGGCTTCGCCGCCTGGCCGATCGTCGTGCGCGCCGCCGGCGGCGTCGTCAAATCGGCCCCCGAACGCAATCACCATGTCGATGTCGACGCAATCCTTTCAGCGGTCGATGACCGGACTCGTATCGTCTTCATCGCCAACCCCGCCAATCCGACCGGCACGCAGATCCGTTTCGAGGAGATCGCGCGGCTACATGCGGCGCTGCCGGAGACGGTCCTTCTGATCATTGACGGCGCCTACGCCGAATTTGCGGAGGGCGCCGCCGATTACCGACGAGAGTTCGCGCTGGCGCGCGGCGCGAAGAATATTCTCGTGACGCGGACATTTTCAAAGCTTTATGGGCTCGCCGCGCTTCGCCTCGGCTGGGGCTATGCGGCGCCGACGATCATTGCGGCGATGGAGCGTGTTCGCTTGCCGTTCAACACGACGCGGCCAGCCCAGGCGGCGGCGATCGCCGCGCTTGCAGACAGTGTTTTCGCCAGCGCGTCGATCCATTACGTGGCACGGGAGCGGACGGCGTTGGCTGCGTTCTTTGCAGACCTCGGCCTCGAAACGCTGCCCTCGGCGGCGAATTTTGTGACGGTGCGGATAGACGGCGCTGCGAAATTGTCGGCGCGCGAAATTGAACTGCGCCTTGCGTCCGCGGGAATTCTCGTCAGGGGACTCGCCAATTACGGGCTCGCAGATCGCCTCCGCGTCACGATCGGGCCGGAGGCGGATCTTGCATCGTTCCGGAGGGCGTTCGCGGCGGCGCTTCGGGAATAGGAGGAGCGGATCGCGCGGGAAGCGAATTCGCGCCGTGAAATACACGCAAATCGCCGCTTGAACGGCGCGACATGCGTCCTATGTCGGACAACTGGAGCGTCCGCGAGGCGACTTGCAGCCGCTTGGCTCTTTGACATTGTGATTGAGGTCATACGGTGCGGCGACGAGGCTGCCCGGATGAACGATGCCCGCGACCGTCGCCGCAAAAAAGGGCGCCTGATCGCCATCGAAAAAGCATGCCTTTTGCGGCTGCGCGCCGCGGAAAAGGCCGGAAAAGAAACAAGGCGCCGCGCCGAAAGGACTGCCCAATCAAAGATAGCGACGCATGGCGATCACCCGAGAACTTCAGCGAGCGACTCGCAAAGATGCTCGACATTGCCGTCATTGACGCCGCAGAGATTGGCGCGGCCGTTGCCGGCGACGTAAACGCCGTGCCGCTCGCGCAAGGCGAGAACCTGCGCCTCGTTGACCGGCAGCAGCGAGAACATGCCGTTTTGATGGGTGATGAAATCAAGCTTGTCGCCCAGTCGGCGCTCCGCGGCGGTCTTCGCTAGGCGGAGCCGGTTGGCGACCACTGCGCGCCGCATCCCTTCAAGCTCGGTTCGCCAGGATTGCGAGAGGTCGGGCGTGGTAAGGATGTCGGCGACAAGGAAGCCGCCATGCGCCGGCGGCATCGAATAAATCTGGCGCGCAATGTTGAGAACATGGCTCTTCATCGCCGCCGTTCTGCCGGGATCGGCGCCGACGATGACAAGGGCGCCGGTGCGTTCGCGATAAAGGCCGAAATTCTTCGAACAGGAATAGCTGACCAGGAACTCCCCGGCGCGCGCCGCGAGGCGGCGGACGAGACCGGCGTCGGCGTCGAGCCCCTTGGCGAAGCCGTGATAGGCGAAATCGACAAAAGGCAGGAACCCTTTGCGAATCGAGAGGTCGACGATCGCGTCAATCTCGCTGTCGCTGAGATCGGCCCCCGTCGGGTTGTGGCAACCGCCATGCAGCAGCAATGCGTCCGCCGGGCCGAGCTTTTCGGCCGCCGCGCAGAAAGCCTCGAAGTCGACGACCCGGCGCGCCGGATCGTAATAGGGGATCATCGAGATCTTGAGTCCCGCCGCCGACAGCAGCGGATGGTGATTGGCCCAGGTCGGCGCGCCGATCGAAATGCTGGCGGCGCCAGCGCGCTTCATCAGCTCGGCGCCG
>JBGSSK010000134.1:0-20039 GCA_041737095.1 Parvularculaceae bacterium
CGCCGCCGGCGGGCGCGGCGCAGGGCGGCGGCAAGAAGGGCCCGAAGGCCTGACGTGTCAGCCGCCGAAAAACGTGCCGGCTTGATGGCGGCTCCCTGCTCAGGCGTTTTGCGCCGTATGCAGACGATCAAAGATCGCCGATCGATTTGACTTCGATCGGGCCGAGGCCCAGCGAGGCGACACCCGCTTCGATCTTGGCGCGGTCGCCGACGATCACCCAGACGAGGCTCTCGGGATGCACCGCTTTGGCGGCCGCCGCCTTGATGTCGCCGAGCGTCAGAGCCTCATATTGCTCCTTCAATGTCGCCGGGTAATTCCACGGCCGGCTGAAGCGGTTCGAGCTTGCAAGACTGCCTAGGATGTCGCCTGAAGTCTCAAACGACCCTGGCAGCGAGCGCGTGTTGTTGTCGACTGCCCGTTTCAGTTCTTCCGCCGTCGCGGGTTTTGTCGTCTTGTACGCGGTCAGCTCCTTCACAAGCTCCGCGATCGATTCTTTCGTTTTGTCGGTCTGCACCGGCGCATAGACGAGATAAGGGCGCTGGCCGCGCGCATCCTGGAAGAAAGTGTACGCGCCATAGGCCCAGCTCTTTTCCTCGCGCAGGTTCATGTTGACCCGCGCGGTTAATTGTCCGCCGATAATGTCGTTCATGGCGGTCAGTGCGATATTGTCCGGCGCGCCGGTCGGCGGCGCGACATGGCCCGCCAGAATGAGCGACTGCGGCGAGCCGGGCTTGTCGACGATGATGACGCGGCCCTTCGCCGGCCGCTCGACTTCCGCGATGTTTTTAGCCGGCCTCGCAGTCGCCGGCGCCTTCCAGTCGCCGAACGCCTTTTCCAGCGCCGGCCGCATCTCGGCCATTGTCGCATCGCCGACGACGAAGATCGTCGCATTGTCAGGACGCAGCCATTCCTGCTGGAATTTCGTCAGATCATTGCGGGTCAGCGATGTCACCGATGCGATCGTTCCCGAGCCGGTGAAAGGAACCCCATAGGCATGGCCGTCGCCATACATCACCGGCGGCAGAAGGCGGAGCGCGAGCTGCACCGGGTTCGCCTTTTCCTGCTCGATGCCGGCGATCCAGCGCGTCCTCAGCTTGTCCATTTCCGCCTGGTCGAAGGACGGGTTGCGGACGATATCCGCCATGAGATCGAGCGACGGCGTCAAATTCGATTTCAGCGCCGAGAGGGTGACGCCCGTCGTGTCGAGCGTCGAATTGACGCCGAGCGTCGCGCCGAGGCCTTCAAGTTCCTCGGCGATCTTGAGCGCCGTCCGGCGCTTGGTGCCTTCGTCGAGCATCGCGCCGGCGAACGACGCGGTGCCGAGTTTTGCGCCCGCCGCGTCCGCGGCGTATCCGGCGTCGAACTGCATCGAGACATTGACGACGGGAACGGTCGGCCGATTGGCGAGGACGATCCTGACGCCGTTCCTCAGCGTCGCCTCCTCGACCGCCGGGAATGTCAGATCCGGCGAGGTCGGGACGGCGGGAAGGCCGGATTTCCTGTCGACGGTTGAAGCTGTCGTTGAATATTCCGGAAACGGAAGAACTGACAATTGATAATAGCCGGCGCTCATCACGTCGCGCGCCGCGGCCAGCACTTCGGCGGGTGTCGCCGATTTCAGCCAATCCAGCTGTTTCGTTATAAAGCCCGGATCGTCCGCGTAAAGAGCGCCCTCGGCGAGCGTCACCGCCTTGCCGCCGAAACCGCCGACTTTTTCAAGGCCGCGCAGGATCCCCGCTTCGATCGATGTCCTGGCGCGATTGATTTCGGCCGCCGTCGGCCCCTTGGCGAGGAATTCCGCGATGACTTTTTCAGCCTCCGCTTCCGCCTTGGCCGGATCGACTTCCTTTTTCGGATCGATCGTCACCGAATAGAAGCTGAGGAGTTCCTGATCCTGCAGCTGCGCGGTCGCCGATGTCGCAAGCTCGAGATCATAGACGAGACGCTGGTAAAGCCTCGACGTCTTGCCGCCGCCGAGCACTTCGACGGCGAGCGTCAGCAGGACCGCATCGCGCGTCGTCCGCCCCGGCGCGACCCAGTTGCGGTCGATTTTCACCTGCGGGACGCGATCATGCATGATCTCCTTTTTCGAGACCTGAAGCTTCGGCGCATTCGATCGGGCGCGGGTCAGCGGCGGGCCGGCGTCGATATCGCCGAAATATTTTTCGACTTTCTCGCGCGCCGTCTTGGCGTCGATGTCGCCAGCGAGCACCAGCACAGCGTTCGACGCGCCGTAATATTCACGGAACCAGCTCTTCACCGTTTCGAGGTCGGCCGCGTCGAGGTCTTCCATCGAGCCGATCGTCGAATGCGAATAGGGGTGTCCTGCGGGCAGAAGGCCGGCGAGCGTTGCGTATTCCATGCGGCCATAGGGCTGGTTGTCGCCCTGGCGTTTTTCGTTCTGGACGACGCCGCGCTGCTCATCGAGTTTTTGCTGGGTGATCGCGCCGAGAAGGTGACCCATGCGGTCCGATTCCATCCATAGCACGCGATCGACCGCCGGCGTCGGCACGGTCTGGAAATAATTGGTGCGATCAAACCATGTCGTGCCGTTGAGGTCGGTCGCGCCGATTTCCTCCATCGGCTGGAACCACTCGCCGTCATAGTGCTCCGAGCCGTTGAACATCAGATGCTCAAATAGGTGCGCGAAACCGGTGCGTCCTTCCGGTTCGTCCTTCGAGCCTACATGATACCAGATCGATATCGCGACGACCGGCGCCTTGCGGTCTTCGTGAACGACGACGCGGAGGCCGTTATCGAGCGTGAACTGCTCGTAGGGGATCTCGATCTCCGCGGCTAACGCCGGCGGGGCGGCGAGAGCGAGGACGGCGATGGAGCTTTTGAGAAGGCGCATCAGTTTTCCCACAATTCACAATCGGTTCGGCGCGCGCCGAAGGTCTGCTGCAACCTAAGCGAGGGCGCGCCATCGTCAAGCGACCGGCTGCAGCCTGTCGCAGGATTGCAGCGGTTCGTCGATAAATTCGTCGCCAGGGACAGGATAGGCTGTTCCGCCGCCTATTTCGGCGCGCGCTTGGCGAGGATCCGTTGCAGGGTCCTTCTATGCATGCCGAGGCGCCGCGCCGTTTCCGAAACATTGTGTTCGCAAAGTTCATAGACGCGCTGAATATGTTCCCAGCGCACGCGGTCGGCGGACATCGGGTTCTCCGGCGGCTCGGGCCTTGCGCCGCCGCGCGCGAGCAGCGCTTTTTCGACATCGTCGGCGTCAGCGGGCTTCGACAGGTAATCGAGCGCGCCGGCTTTCACCGCGGCGACCGCGGTTGCGATATTGCCATAGCCGGTCAGCATCACGACGCGGCAATCGTCGCGGATGTCGTGTATGGCGTTGACGACCTCAAGGCCGTCGCCGTCTTCAAGGCGGAGGTCGACTACGGCGAAGGCCGGCGGCGTCGCCCTGGCGAGGCGGATCGCCTCCTTGGCGCCTGATGCGAGCGTCGTCGCAAAGCCGCGTTTTTCCATGGCGCGGCCGAGCCGTATGCGAAACGGCTCATCATCATCGACGATCAGCAATGACGCGTCATCCGGCAGATCGTCGGCGATCTGGGCGTCTTCTTCCATAAGGGCTCATCCGTCTGCTGGCGCCGCTCGCGGGCTCTGCGACTATTACGGTTTGATGTCGGCTTCGGTTCTGCGCCGTCCGTTCCGCGCTGGCAATATCGCGCCTCAGGCGTCGTCGGCGAAAATCGCGGATCGCGGCCAGGTGACGGCGACCCAGGCGCCCGAGGCGGCGGTTTCGTCTTCCCAGACCCGGTTGTCGAAAGCGATCTTGGCGCCGGTCCGTTCGAGCAGCGTTTTGGCGATGAAGAACCCGAGCCCAAGGCCGCCCTTGCGGGCCGCGCTGCGCGCCCGGCCGCCGAGATAGGGCTCGCCGAGCCGCGACAGCACTTCGGGCGAAAATCCGGGCCCATCGTCAAACACCTCGATCGTCAGCGCCTCGCGATCCCAGTCCGCCGCCAACAAGACTTTCGACCGCGCGTAGCCGACTGCGTTCTCAATGATATTTCTGAGGCCGTAGACGATTTCCGGACGCCGGCGCAGCACCGGCGGCGTTTCCTGCTCGCCGCCGCCGCGAATCTCGAAGATGACCGCCGCGTCGATCCGGGCGTCGACAAACGGCCCCGCCGCTTCTTTCATCAGGAGATCGACCGAGATGCGATCCATCATCAGATCGCCGTCTTCGCCACGGTTGGAAAGCCGTCCGAGAATCTCGCGGCAGCGTTGCGCCTGGCTGACGAGCAATCGCGCATCCTCTTCAAGGGGCCCTTGACCCTTCAGATCACTCGCCATCTCCTTCGCCGTGAGCTGGATCGTCGCGAGCGGCGTGCCGAGTTCGTGCGCCGCCGCCGCGGCTAGCCCACCCAGCGCGGCGAGGCGTTCCTCCCGCGCCAGCACCAGTTGCGATGCGGCGAGCGCGCTTTTCAGATCCGCCGATTCCGCGGCGATCCGGTGCGCATAGGCGGCGAAGAAAGCCACCGCGAAAGACAACGCGACCCAGATCCCGATATTTAGGACCGGCGGAAAATCGACTTCCGTCCCATCGCGCCAAGGCAACTGCAAATGAAACGCCGCCAGCGCGCTGACGCCAGCGAAGGCCAGCGCGCCGACGAGGATGGTGAGCCGCAGCGGCAAGACGCTCGCGGCGATTGTCACCGGCGCCAGGATCAGCACCGCAAACGGATTTTGCAGACCGCCCGTCAGGAAGAGCAGGATGCACAACTGCACGATGTCGAACGCGATAAAGGCCGCAGCTTCGCGATCGGTAAGGTAGCGCTGCGACGAAAACCGCAACGCCGAAAAAATGTTGAGCCATGCGCTCGCCGCTGATGCGGCGAGACAAAGTCCGAGCGGCACCGGAAAACCCAGCCCGAAATGCACGATGAGGACGGCCGAGAGCTGTCCGACGACGGCAAGCCAGCGCAGCGTCGTCAGCGTCCGAAGTCGGACCGGCCCGCGCAGCGCCTGCGCGGCGATTTCGGTGCTGGCGGCGAATTTCGGCATGGCGGACGGCCGTTCAATTTTACGAGCGCTCGGAGCCATCCTCTGGACCGGCGCATCGTCGAGGGATAAGCGAGCCCGAGGCGCGCGCAAAGCGAAAGGAGAATGGGATGGCGGAATTCGCTCCAGTCCGGCTATTGGCCGCGGCGCTGGCCCTCGCGGCGTCTTCTTGCGGCGAGGCGGATCCGCTGCCGGCGTCCGGCGTCATTCGGCTGTCCGAGCAGTTCGCCGCGGATTTCGCGCTGATCGATCAGGACGGCCGGCTAATGCGCGACGAGGACCTGAAAGGCAGGGCAGCGATCGTCTATTTCGGCTTTGCAACATGTCCCGACGTCTGTCCGCTGGCGCTCGGAAGGCTCAGCGCCGCCCTTAACGAGCTCAACGACAAGGAACGACGCGCCGTTGTCCTGCTCTTCATCACCGTCGATCCCGACCGCGACACCCCGGAAGCGCTCAAGGCCTATCTCGATTTCGATCCCCGCATTATCGGCCTCACCGGCGATCGTGCGGCGATCGAGCATGCCAAATCAGGCTTCATGGTCTTCGCCGAGCCCGAGCCGGTGGCCGATTCAAAGATCGGCTATACGATGCAGCATTCCAGCCTGTTTTACGTGATCGAGAAGGATGGCTCCCTGCGCCATGCGCTCAACGACAACCTGACGCCCGCGGAAATTGCGGCGGTCATTCGCCGCGCGCTTTAGTGGGATCTCCTATAAGGTTCTGATTTATCCAACTAATCCGGTAAAATTGGCGGAATCTTCCAGCAATCCGGTTAATGTTGCAGCTGCGTAATAGTGATTGCGCCATCGCCCGCGCGCATGCCACTGTCTGCGCCCTCTCCAGCCGTTCGGTCTTATGGAGGACTCGGCGGGGGACTCGGCTTGATGGAGTTTGTCGCCGGGCGCCGAAGTTGCGTCGGGTGAAGTTGCGTAAGAGTTGAAGAGGGGCCTCATGCTCTATTCCGCCTTTGAATTCGGGTACGCCGCGATGGCGCCGGCGCGCCTTGCGGCCGGCGTCGGCGCAAAGTTCTGGCGCTCGCCGTCGAACCCGCTCGCCGACACCTGGGTGGCGAGGGCGTCGGCGGCGGCGCTCGACGTCTTCGAGAACGCAACCCGGCGGTATCCGAAACCCGAATGGGGCATCACGGAAACGACCCTCGATGGCGCGTCCGTCCCGGTCGCAATCGTGCCGGCGCTTGATCACGATTTCTGCACCCTGCTGCATTTCCGCCGCGACCCGCACGCCCTCGCAGACGCCAAGAAAAGCGCCGCCGCCGACCCCGCCGTTCTCATCGTCGCGCCGCTGTCCGGGCATTATGCGACGCTGCTGCGCGGGACGGTCGAAGCGATGCTGCCTGCGCATGACGTCTACATCACCGACTGGAAAAACGCCCGCAATGTGCCGCTCGCGGCGGGGCGTTTCGATCTTAACGACTATGTCGATTACCTGATTGACTTCATGCGCCATATCGGGCCGGGCGTTCATGCGATCGCGGTTTGCCAGCCGGGCCCGGCGTTGCTCGCCGCGGCGGCGCTGATGGCTGAAGACCAGGAGCCAGCGCGACCGGCGTCGATCACCATCATGGGCAGCCCGATCGACGCGCGCCGTTCGCCGACGGTTCCGAACCTCCTCGCGCAGAAGCGGAAATTCGAATGGTTCGAACGCAACATGATTTACACCACTCCGGCGCCCTATCTCGGCGTGATGCGCCGGGTCTATCCCGGTTTCGTCCAGCTCTATTCGTTCCTGTCGATGAACCACGACCGTCACCTCAACGCGCATTACGATTACTTCAATCACCTGGTGGAAGGTGACGGCGACAGCGCGGACAAGCACCGCAATTTCTACGATGAGTACCTCTCAGTGCTTGATCTGACGGAGGAATTCTATCTGCAGACGATCCGTGAGGTGTTCCAGGAATTCACCCTCGCCGAAGGCAAGTTCATGCATCACGGACGCCGCGTGCGGCCGGAGGCGATCACCGACATCGCCCTGATGACGGTCGAAGGCGAAAATGACGACATCTCGGGGATTGGCCAGACGCAGGCGGCGCACGAGCTCTGCGTCAATATCCCTGCGGAGATTAAATTCGACTATATCCAGCCCGGCGTCGGCCACTATGGCGTCTTCAACGGGTCGCGCTGGCGCAATGAGATCCAGCCGCGCCTCGCAAAATTCATCCTGGAGCACAGCGATGTGTCCCGTCGCAGTCTTGCTGCGGCGGCCGAATAGGGCTCGCTTGCGTCAGCCAACGCAGGTTTGATCGGGCGGCTTCTTCCAACCGGCGCGGTCGCTTGGTAGGGTTCGGCCCGGCCGCCAGCTTTCGGCGGCGTCAATAGCATGAAGCGCCAGTAGGGGATCATCTGTGTCGGGATTATTGAATAATCGGGCGCTTGCTTGGCTCGCAATCTTGCTCGCGCCGGTCGGCGCCGAAGCGGCTGAGGCGGCGCGCGCCAGCGGCGTCTATCTGCGCGGCGGCGCCGGCCTCGCGTTCGGCGAGACGCTCGATCAGGACCTCGCCTATAACCCGGCGACCGTGTTCCTTGTGACGCCGGCGTCGTCGAAATCGACGGAGCTTGGCGACGGCCTCGCGCTCGCCGGCGCAATCGGCTTTCAATATGCGCGGACGCGCACCGAGCTTGAATACCGCCGCATGGAAGCCTCGATCGACAGCGTCGCCTATGCCGGCGGTTCGGCGCCCGGAACGCCGATCGCAAATGACGACCTGACTGCGCAAGCGCTGATGTCGAACGTCTATTTCGACTTCGTCAACGCGTCGATGTTCACGCCCTATATCGGCGTCGGGGTCGGAGGCGCGCGGGTCGAGAACGAGCTTGGCGAGCGCGATGCGGCGTTCGCCTATCAGGGACGCGCCGGCGTTGAGGTCGCGCTCTCCGGCGCGCTCTCGCTCGGCGCAGAATATGTCTATTTCCGGACGGTTGATGTCGAATACGGCCCGAAAGAGTTTGATCCCGCCGGCCCCGACGGCCCGCGCACGAATGGCGATCCGTTCGTTTCCTCATCGGTGATGGGAACGGTCCGGCTGCAGTTCTAGCCGCCCGCCGCCGGTCGCAAGAAAGTCAATTCCGTTCAGCGCGGAATGCGCCTATAGAGCGGCGCGCAAATTAAATCCCGACCCATATCAGGAGACCTGACCCCATGGCCCGCACCAAAATCGCATTGATCGGCTCCGGCATGATCGGCGGCACGCTCGCCCATATCGCTGCGCAAAAAGAACTCGGCGATATTGTCCTTTTCGATGTCGCTGAGGGCCTGCCGCAGGGCAAGGCGCTCGACATTGCGCAGTCGGCGCCCGTCGACGGCTACGGGTCGAAGCTAAAGGGCGCGCAGGATTACACGGACATCGCCGGCGCCGATGTCTGCATCGTCACTGCGGGAATTGCGCGCAAGCCCGGGATGAGCCGCGATGATCTTCTCGGCATTAACCTGAAAGTGATGAGATCGGTCGGCGAGGGGATCGCGAAGCACGCGCCGAATGCTTTCGTCATCTGCATCACCAATCCGCTCGATGCGATGGTGTGGGCTCTGCAAAGATTTTCGGGCCTGCCGACGAAACGGGTCGTCGGGATGGCTGGCATTCTCGACTCGGCGCGCTTCCGGCTGTTTCTCGCGGAGGAATTCAACGTCGCGGTCGAGAGCGTCACCGCGTTCGTGCTCGGCGGCCATGGCGACACGATGGCGCCGCTCGTCCGCTATTCGACGGTCGCCGGCATCCCGCTGCCCGACCTCGTCAAGATGGGCTGGACGACGCAAGCCAGGATCGACGCGATCGTCGATCGGACGCGCAAGGGCGGCGGCGAAATCGTCGGCCTGCTGAAAACCGGGTCGGCCTATTACGCGCCGGCGGCGTCAGCAATCCAGATGGCGGAAAGCTATCTGAAGAACAAAAACCTGGTCGTTCCGTGTGCGGCGCACCTGACCGGCCAGTACGGCGTCAAGGACACCTATGTCGGCGTGCCGATCGTCATCGGCGAAAATGGCGTCGAACGCATTGTCGAAGTGACCTTCACCGCCGATGAAAAAAAGATGTTCGACGGTTCCGTCGCCGCGGTGCACGAATTGATGGAAGCCTGCAAGAAGCTCGATCCCTCGCTCGGCTAGAGCCTCGGGCCGATCAATCGCCGTCGGCGATCCGGTCGGCGTAGAAACCTTGCGTCAGCGGCCGGCGCGAAAGGCGCATGCCCGCAGTGAACCCGTCGCCTGACCAGAAGCCCTGGACGCGCAGACGTCGCTCCGGCAGCGCGTTGGCGTAAGCGACGATCGTCCGCGACAAACAAGGCGCCGGCGCGTCGGCGATTGCGACTGGCGCCGCCTTCAGCGCCGGACCGCGCCAGACCGCCACGCCCCTTTCGGCTTTTTTTGCGGTGGCCGATGGATGGACAAGGCCAGCCGCCTCGGCGGGAAACGCGGCGAGGCCGCAGGCGAACAAAGCGAAGGCGAGACGCGGCATGATGGATTCTCCGTTGCTTCGCTCCGCATGGTGGGCTGGCGCCGCGCCGCGTTCAACAATTCTTAACGCTCGCCGGCGGAAAGAACGTCCTCAATTCGCCAGTTGCGCGAAAGATCATCGTCGCCGTCAACCGGTCGGGGCGATTTTCCATGCTTCGCCGCCAAAACCTTAAGGTCTGCCGGCGATAATCGCCGCTGACGGCGAGACGGGGCGGCGAGATGAAGATTGCGATTTTCGGCCTTGGCTATGTCGGCGCCGTATCGGGCGCCTGCTTTGCCGAACTCGGCCACGAGGTCGTCGGCGTCGATGTCAGCGACGCCAAGATCGACATGATCAACCGCGGTGAAGCGCCGATCGTCGAGGAAATGATCGCCGAATTGACCGCGGGCGCCGTGAAGCTAGGAAAGCTGCGAGCGACGAAGGACGGCGCGGCCGCCGTGCGAATGAGCGACGTCTCGCTTGTCTCGGTCGGCACGCCGACAGCGCGCAACGGCGCCCCTGACCTTGCCTATGTCGAGGCTGTCGTCGCTGAGATTGGGGCGGCGCTCAAAGGCGGGGAAGCGCCGCACACGGTCATCGTCCGGTCGACAATCCCGCCCGGCGCGACCGAACGGCGCATCGCGCCTGCGCTGGAAGCGGCCGCCGGCGAACGGCTCGGCCGGCGCATTCATCTCGCCTTCAATCCCGAATTTCTGCGCGAAGGCCGGTCGGTCCGCGACTTCCGCCAGCCGCCCTTCACCATCATCGGCGCGATGTCGGATGCGGCGTTCGATGCGGTCGCTCGACTTTACGCCGGCGTTGAAAGCGAAGTCATTCGCACCGATCCGGGCGTCGCCGAATCGATCAAACTCCTTTCAAACGCCTGGCACGGCCTCAAGGTCGCTTTCGCCAACGAGGCGGCGCGCATTCTGAAGACCGCCGACATCGATGGGCGCCGCGCTCTCGAAATCTTCGCGAAAGACACCGTGCTCAACATATCGCCGGCTTATCTGCGGCCCGGCTTCGCCTTTGGCGGTTCGTGCCTGCCGAAAGATTTGCGCGCGATGATCTCGATCGCCGAAAGCGGTCGCGCCGCAGCGCCAATCATGAAAGCGGCGATCGCCTCGAATGAAGCGCATCTTGACGCAGCGATAGATGCAGTGCGCGACTGCGGCCGCCGCCCGATCGTTCTCTTCGGGCTGGCGTTCAAGCCGGGTACGGATGATCTGAGGGAATCGCCTTATGTGGCGCTCGCCGAACGGTTGATCGGCAAGGGCTTCAGCCTTTCGATCGTCGATCCTTATGTCGACGCCAGCCGGCTGATGGGCAAGAACAAGGAGTTCATCGAGCGCGAAATTCCGCATTTCGTCGAGATGATGACGCATGACGCTGAAGACGCGGTCGACGCCGCGGAAATCATCATTTTCGGACATGCGACGCAGGTTGACAAAGGCGCCATCATCGAACGCGGGGTCGGCAAGATAATCATCGATCTTTCAGGCGATCGAGATCTTGAAACCTGCGGCGGCGATTATCGGGGCGTCGCCTGGTGACGGCGAAGCCGACGTTGCTTTTCATCTCGCCGCAATTCCTCTTTCCGATGGATGCGGGTGGAAAAATACGCAGCGCCAATATTCTGAAAAACCTCAAAGGCGGGGCCTTCCGGACATGCCTGCTGGCGCCGGCGACCATCGAAGAAGAAAACCGCTGGCGCAGCGATCTTGGCGCACTCGCCGATGAGACCGCCTACTTTCGCGCCCCGACGGGCGGTCCCTTCCGGGGGCTGCGGCGGGCCGGCGCATTTTTAGGCGATCTTCCGGTATCGGCCTGCGCCATCGCGGGAGCGGCGTCGCGGAATGCCGTCTCTGACGCGCTTTCGAGGCGACCCGACCTCGTCCTGTTCGACTATGTGCAATCGCTGGCGTCGGCGCCGGTGACGATCGGCGCGCCGCATATCTTCTTCGCCCACAATGTCGAGACGGAGATCCTTGACCGTCACGCTGCAACGGCGCACTCTGTGATGAAACCGGTCTGGGCGCATGAGGCCGCGAAAATGCGGCGGTTCGAAAGACGCGCCTCGACGCAGGCGGACGGCGTCATTACGGTGTCGGAACGCGACGCAGAAATATTCCGGAACGAATTCGGCGCCCGGACGGCGCTCGCCATTCCGACCGGGGTCGACGCCGACTACTTCAACTTTGATCCGCCAGCGGATGATGCGCCGCCGCGACTGGTTTTCACCGGTTCAATGGACTGGAAAGCCAATCAGGATGGCGTTTCGTGGTTCATGAATGAAATCTGGCCTCTGATTTCGGCGAAACGCCCGGACGCGACGTTCGTCGTGATCGGAAAGAACCCGCCCGTCTGGCTGGTGTCGCAGGCGCAGGCGCGCGGCCTCAACTGGCGGTTCACCGGGTTTGTCGACGACGTCCGCTTAAGCGCAAAGGGCGCAGCGTTCGTCATGCCGCTGCGCGTCGGCGGGGGCACGCGCATCAAGGCGTTCGAGGCGATGGCGATGGGCCTGCCGGTCGTGTCGACGACGCTCGGCGTCGAGGGGCTGAATGTCGAGGCGGGCGCGCATTATCTCGAAGCCGACGACCCGGCGTCCTTCGCCGCGGCGACGCTCGCTTTACTGGAAAAGCCGCCGCTCCGACGCGATATCGCGCTGAGGGCGCGGCGTCTGGTCGAAACGGAATTCAGCCATCAGGCTGCGGCGCGCGTCTTCGAGCGGAATTGTTTGGCGATCCTTGAAGCGGCGCGCTAATCAGCGCCCATGAGCCTCACCTTTGAAACCGATCGCCTGATCCTTCGTCCAATGGCGCCGGGTGACGTCGAGCCGCATATTGCGATGATGCAGGACACGCGCGTCGCGCGCTTTTTGAGCCCGAACGGCGAGCCGCAATCGCGCGAGGCGCTGTGGCGGGGCTTCGCCTCGATGCTCGGCCATTGGCGCATCCGCGGCTTTGGCATGTTCTCCGTGTTCGAGCGCGATAGCGGGGCCTGGGCCGGACGCGTCGGCCCGTGGATGCCGGAAGGCTGGCCGGGGCTGGAATGCGGCTGGGGGATAGCGCCGGCGCATTGGGGCAAGGGATACGCCGCCGAGGCGGCGATCGCGTCCATTCGATGGATCTTCGCCGAAAAGCCCGCGCTTTCCCGCATCATGTCGCTGATAGTTTCCGACAATCCGAACAGCCAGGCGGTCGCAAAAAAGATCGGCGAGATAAGAACCGGCGAAAAGTTCGACCACGATGTCGTCGGCGCGCTCGACATCTGGGCCGCTGATCGGGATGACTGGCTCCGCCGGTTCGGCTAGAAGCGTCCCCGCAAATTTCCAGAGAGCAAATGTTCATCATCAATACCTACATTGCGAAAAGCGACATTGAGGGCGTCGGAGTTTTCACCGCTGAGGCGCTGACGAAAGGCCAGATCATTTCGCGCTTCGAGCCGGATTTCGACCGTCTTGTGCCGACCGAGGAATATCTGAACGCGCCGCCGCATTTGAAAGCGCTGCTTGACCGATATGCCTTCCCGCACCCCGACAAGCCGAACTTCATCGTCTACGAAGTCGATAATTCCCGTTTCATGAACCATGCGAAGAATCCGAATACGGACTATTCAGATTTTGCGGCGGGGCGCGCCTTGCGCGATATCGCGGCGGGCGAGGAATTGACCTGCAATTATGACGATTTCTTCGAAGGCTACGAATTGCTGCCGCCGGAACTAGAGCGGCGGAGGAAGCCCTGATCTTGGTTGCTCCTAGCCCCGGCCGGGCCGGCGCTTCGCAGTCGCCGTGCGACCGTCAGCATCTTGTCGTCTTGTCGGCCTATCGGGCGCTTCTGGACAGGTGAGGAGTGTATGACAATAAAACGACTTTCAATCGCGGCGGGCGCTTTGGCGCTTGCAGCCTGCGCCCATGCGCCGGAGCGCTTCTCCGAACTCCCGCCGGAAGCGCCCTCGGGCGTCATTCGAGCCGTCCCGATGCCTTCGGCGCCGCTCGACCGATCGAAGACGATGACGCGCATTGTCTTTGCGTCCTGCGCGCAGCAGAACGAAGACCAGCGAATCTGGAATCTGATCGCGACTGAGAACCCGGGGCTTTTTCTTTTTATCGGCGACAATGTTTACGGCGATGTTCGCTCGAATGACCGATCGCTTCCAGAATTGAAGGCCGCCTACATGCGGCTTGCATTGAGTGAGCCCTTCGCGCGCCTGCGCGCCTCGACGCCGGTCCTTGCAGTCTGGGACGATCATGATTTCGGGCTGAATGACGGCGGCGGCGATTATCCGCTTAAGGAGCAATCGGAGCAGCTTTTCGAATATGTCTGGAACATCGACGCGGACGATGCGCGCGCCGGCCGGCCAGGCGTCTACGGGTCGTGGATGATCGGCGAGGCGGCGGAACGCGTGCAGGTCATCATGCTCGACACCCGCTATTTCCGCTCTCCCTTGAAACCGACGGACGAGCCCGGGGCGCCGGGCAAGCAACGCTGGCTCCCCGACGCAGACCCATCGAAAACCATGCTCGGCGAGGCGCAATGGTCGTGGCTGGAAGCGGAACTCATAAAGCCGGCGGCGCTAAGGCTGCTCGTTTCATCGATCCAGGTGATGTCCGAAGGCCACGGCTATGAAGCTTGGCGCCAATTGCCGCTCGAGCGGGAAAGGCTCTACGATGTCATTCGGCGCACGGGCGCCCGCGATGTCTTCATGCTCTCCGGCGACCGCCACGCCGCAGCGATCTATGAGCGCACCGATGTTGTTGACTACCCGCTGGTCGAAGCGACATCCTCGTCGCTCAATTTGCCGGCCGCGACATGGCGGGCGCAATCCGGCGACACCTCGGTCGAAATCGACCCTGGCAGGATCGCCGACATGATCTTCGACGCCAATTACGGCCGCATCGACATTGACTGGGCGACGGCGTCGGCGACGGTCAGCATCCGCGCCGCGAGCGGCGAGGAGGTCATCGCAAAGCGTCGCCATCGGAACGACCGGGCAGGAGCCATGATGAACATTTACACGAAGCCAGAGATGCGCTGGACGCGCGCCGACATCGAGGCGCTCTTCGCGCTCCCCTTCGCTGACCTTATCTTCCAGGCGCAAACAGTCCTGCGCGAAAATTTCGCGCCGAATGAAGTCCAGGCCTCGCGCCTCCTGTCGATAAAGACCGGCGGATGCGCCGAAAATTGCGGCTATTGCAGTCAGTCGGCGCATTTCGAAACCGCCGTCAAGGCGACCAAAATGCTCGCCGCTGACGAGGTCGTCAGGTACGCAAAGAAAGCCAAAGTCGAAGGAGCTTCACGGTTCTGCATGGGCGCCGCATGGCGTTCGCCGAAAGACAGGGACCTTCCCGCGCTTTGCAAAATGATCAGCGAAGTGAAAGCGCTCGGCCTCGAGACCTGCATGACGCTCGGCATGCTGAGCGATCATCAGGCGCGCGCGCTCGCCGACGCCGGACTTGACTACTACAATCACAACATCGACACGTCGCCGGACTATTACGACGCCGTCGTCACGACGCGGACCTTCGAGGATCGCATCGAAACGCTGGCGCGCGTCCGCGCGGCGGGCATGAAAGTATGCTGCGGCGGCATTGTCGGGATGGGCGAGCAAGCTTCTGATCGCGTTGGTTTAATCCTCGCGCTCGCCACCATGGACCCGCCGCCCGAAAGCGTGCCGGTCAATGCCCTGGTCGGCGTCGCAGGAACGCCGCTTGGCGATTCCGAACGATTGTCAGCGATCGAATTCGCCCGAATCATCGCAGTCGCGCGCATCACCATGCCACGATCCATGGTGCGTCTCTCGGCCGGGCGAGAGCAGATGAGCGAGGAGGCGCAGGCGCTGGCGCTGCTCGCCGGCGCCAACTCGATCTTTATCGGGGACGAATTGCTGACGACGCGCAATCCCGGCGAGGCGCGCGACGCGGCGCTTTTCGGGCGTCTCGGTGTGAGCCTCGTCTAGAGCGCAATGCGCCGGGCCGGTGACAAGGAATTGTTTCCATGGGAACCAATTTTACCGCCGCCCAATATTTAATGTTCGACGCTCCTTGCGCTTTGCCCGCATCAGGCGCAGCTTGACGATGCAGCAAAATGGAGCGTTGCGGCAGGCGAAGACGTCCTGACCGCAGGGTTCGAAGCAAACACCCATGAAAACCTATCGCCTGATGGCCGCAACACTTGCGGCCGTGAGCCTCATTGCGTCAACCGCCGATGCCGCAAGCAATAGCGGCCGGATGCCGCCGATGTCCGAGCGCATGAAGGGCAAGACCGCGGCGGAGAAAACCCACATGACGCTGGTCGGCGCGGAACGCTACGGGCGCAAGCCCGTCACCGCGTCGGTCGATGCCGGGAAACATAATCGCGACAACATAAAAGTGACGTACAACCCCCAATAGCGACGATCGTCGCCGCGGTGTCGCGCGACAAAAAAGCCCGCCGAAATGGCGGGCTTTTCAAGAGAATGCGTCGGCAAAGGATCACTCTGCGGCGCCCTCGCGCGTGCGGTCGGTCTTTTCGGTGATGCGCGCTGACTTGCCGCGGCGGCTGCGCAGGTAATAGAGCTTGGCGCGGCGAACCTTGCCGCGCCGCACGACCTCGATCGCGGCGACGGTCGGGGAATAGATCGGGAAGACCCGCTCGACGCCTTCGCCGAACGAGATTTTGCGGACCGTGAAATTTTCATTGAGCCCGGCGCCGGACCTGCCGATGCAGACGCCCTCATAAGCCTGCAGGCGCTCGCGCTCGCCTTCTTTAACCTTGACGCTCACCTTGACGGTGTCGCCCGGCGCAAATTCCGGCACCGCCTTGTCAAGGCGCGCCATTTCTTCTTTTTCGAGCTGCTCGATGAGGTTCATTGGCCCTGGTCCTTATCCTTGTTGTCCCGCCGGATAGGACCGGCGCCCAAAAGGTCCGGTCGTCGCGCGCGCGTTATCTGTTCAGCCTGTTCCCTGCGCCACGCCGCGATTTTCTTGTGATCGCCGGACAGCAGCACCGGGGGGATCTCGCGACCCTCAAACACCGCCGGCCGCGTATATTGGGGATATTCCAGCAAAGGAGCGTCCCCGCGACCGTCGATACTCTCCCCTCCGGC
Organism: Parvularculaceae bacterium; assembly: GCA_041737095.1. Classification (GTDB taxonomy): domain Bacteria; phylum Pseudomonadota; class Alphaproteobacteria; order Caulobacterales; family Parvularculaceae; genus Amphiplicatus. The sequence goes on from JBGSSK010000134.1 coordinate 16,550, forward strand.
CGAGAAACTTTCCTCGCCCAGCGAAAGAGGCGAGCCCAATACCCCCGGAATGAGGCGGACGCAAGCCTCAATCAGCGCCATCGCCGCGACCTCGCCGCCGGCGAGCACGAAGTCGCCGAGAGAGACTTCCTCGACGCCGCGCGCCTCGATCACCCGTTCGTCGACCCCTTCGAACCGGCCGCAAAGCGCAATAACGCCTGGTCCCGCGGCCAGAGACCGGGCGCGCTGCTGGTCGAAGCGCGGCCCGCGTGGCGAAAGATAGAGAAGGCGACGATCGTTTCGGGGTATGCTGTCAATCGCAGCAGCGAGAATGTCGGCCCGCATGACCATTCCCGCGCCGCCTCCCGCTGGCGTGTCGTCGACCGAGCCGTAGCGATTGTCGGAAAAGGTGCGGATATTGACGGTGTCGAGCGTCCAGCGCCCGAGCGCGCGGGCCCGCCCGAGAACTGAGGCGTCGAGCGGACCTGGAAACAGTTCAGGGTAAAGGGTGAGGATCGTCGCCTGCCACATCCATCGGCTCGTCGCATGGAGCCGGCCGGCCATCAAGGGCGGCCGATTGCGTCCGCTCAGGCGTCTTCCTGCCGCATCGCCTCGGTGATCAGCGTCGGGTCGACCGCTTCCTCATCGTCAAGCGCGTCGCCGGCGATCGTGATGACGCCCTTGGCGAGATCGACATGCGGTGCGGCGGCGCGGGTGAAGGGGATCAGGACCGGCCCCCGCCGTCCGGCGACGCCGGTCAGCTCCAGCATATCGCCGGCGCCGAAATTATAGACTGCCGATACGCGCCCCGCATCGCCGCCGCCGGCGATCTCGGCGCGAATGCCGACAAGGTCTTCGATATAGAATTCTTCCTCGCCCGCGGCGGGCAACGCAGCCCGGTCGACATAGAAGCGGACGCCGGCGAGCGCCTCAGCGTCGTCCCTGGTCCTGATTTCCGGGGCCGAGACGAGCGCCAGTCCCGGCTTCAGCATACGGATGAAATGAAGGGAGAAGCGCCGCCCGCCGTCCTCGCTTTCGACCGCGCCGTAGGCGGCGACGCCGTCCCCGCTTTCGGTGAACGCCTTGACCTTGATCTCGCCCTTGACGCCATGAGCGCCAGCGAACGCGCCAAGACAGATGCGGGTTTTTTTCGTCAATCGGTCGCCTCCGCGTCTTTGGTGTCGCCTTCGCTGCGCGCCTCGAACAACCTTCCGCGCTCGGTCACCAGGATGATTAAAAGCGCGCCCAGCCCCAGGATCGCAAACCCCATGATGATCGGGATAGTCGTGCCATCATACTGGCGGCCGATCAGGCCGCCAAGAAACCCGGCGAGCGTCGTTCCGGCAAATCCGTTCGCCGCGGCCGCGGCGCCCGCGATCTTGCCCATCGGCTCCATCGCCAGCGATGACATATTCGAACCGATAAGGCCGAGGCTGAAAAACGAAATCATCATGAACGGCATGAACACCGCGAAACTCTCCGATCCCGTCGAAACGACGGCGAGATGCACGAGATTGGACAGGACGAAAACCAGAACGGCGCCATGCGCAAGGCGCCGCATGCCGACCCTGCCGACAATCCGCGCATTGAGAAGCGTCGCCGCACCGAGCGCGCCGGCGACCAGCGCGAAGGCGAGCGGGAATCGAGCGCCAAGATCGAAAGTCTCAACGAAAATCTGCTCCGAGGCGCTGATATAGCCGAAGAGCGCGCCGAAACAGAGCGCGGATGCGAGCGTATATCCAAGCGCCGTGCGGTTCGAGACGAATATCCAGTAGGATGCCCCGATCCGCGCGAGATTGAGCGGCAGGCGCGCCGCCTTAGGGAGCGTCTCAGGGACCCGCATGTAGACCCATGCCGCGATGACCGCGCCATACAGCAGTAGAACGAGAAAGATGCCGCGCCATGGGGCGGCGAACAGCACCAGCTGGCCGAAGCTCGGCGCCAGGATCGGCGCCGCCATGAAAATCGTGATCGCCAGCGACATGACTTCCGCCATGCGCCGTCCGGAGCAAAGGTCCCGAACGATTGCGATCGAGGCGACGCGCGTTGCGGCGGTCGCGACGCCCTGAAAGGCGCGCGCCGCGAGCAGCAAGGCGAATGAGTCCGCGAGTACGCTGAGCGCCGAGCCGACCATGTAGGCGACGAGCGACCACAAGAGAACCGGCCGCCGCCCGAACCGATCGACGACCGGTCCGAATACGAGCTGCGCGACGCCGTTGCCGAGAACATAGACGACGATGATAAGCTGTCGGTCATTGTCGGTCCGCGCGCCAAGCTCCTTGCCGATCGCGCCGAGCGCCGGGAGCATCATGTCGATCGCGAGGGCGTTGAGCGCCATCGCGGCTGCGGTGATCGCTACGAGTTCGGGAAAGCCGAGGAGCGGCGGCGCGGCGGTTCTGGCGTCATTCATCGCTTGTCGGTAGCCGCGACGGCGCACCAAGGCAATCGCCGTACCGTGACGCTACGGCGCCGGCGTCGGCGCTTCATGCTCGGCGCCGAGATAGTCGGCGCTTTGCATTTCGATGAGGCGGCTCGCCGTGCGCTCGAATTCGAAAGCGCCGTCGCCGGCGGGGTAGAGGCCTCCCGGCGGCGCGGCCGCCGAGCAGACGAGTTTGGTGCGACATTCATAGACGGCGTCAATCAGCGTGACAAAGCGCTTAGCCTCATTGCGACTTTCAGGGCCCATCACCGGAATTGCGTCGATGAAAAGGGCTCCATAACGGCGGACGATCGCGAGGTAGTCGCCGGCTCCAAGCGCTGCCGCGCAAAGTTCTGCAAAGGTGAAACGCGCAATGCCGCGCGCGCATCGTGGGGCAACCAGTTTGCGTCCCTTGACGGTGAGCGTTTCCGCCTGCTCTTTCGCGCCGGCGATCATCATCGTCCAGGCGCGGTCCATTGCCGCCTCCGCATCGGCGCCTAGCGGCGTGTGATAGACCGGCGCACCGCCGAGCCGGTCGAGCCGGTAGTCTCGCGCTGCGTCAAGCTCGACGATGTCGAGTCGCTCCTTCAGCATCTCGATGAACGGAAGGAAAAGCTGGCGGTTGAGACCGTCCCTGTAGAGATCATCGGGTCGGCGGTTCGACGTTGCGACGATGACGACGCCTTCCGCGAAGAGAGCGTCGAAAAGCCGGCCGAGGATCATCGCGTCGGCGATGTCGGAAACTTGAAATTCGTCGAAGCAAAGGAGGCGCGCCGTATCGGATATGTCAGCGGCGACGGGCGGCATCGGATCATCAAGCGAGATCTTGCTGGCGCCGCGATGGCGGCGCTTCGTGCGCTCATTGGCGGCGCGCCAGGCTGCGATCCGGTCATGCGTCTCGGCCATGAATTCGTGGAAATGCACGCGGCGCTTGGCGGCGAAGTCGGTGTTGTTGAAGAAGATATCCATCAGCAGGGACTTGCCGCGCCCGACGCCGCCCCAGAGATAGACGCCTTTCGCCGGCGGCGGTTTCGGCCCGAATAGCGAGAACGCCAGCGCCCGGCGCGCGACCAGCGCCTCCGACAGCGACTG
>JBGSSK010000137.1:0-3670 GCA_041737095.1 Parvularculaceae bacterium
CTGACCGCCCGGGTCGAAGCCGCCGCCTGAGGCGGCGCCGGCAATCTCCCGCCCATCAGATCAGATCGTCCCGGCGTCGGGATCGCGGCTCAAATGCGCGCTCATGACGATGCCGAAGCCGACCATGATCGTCAGCATCACCGTGCCGCCATAGGAAACCAGCGGCAACGGCACGCCGACGACCGGCGCAAGTCCCATCACCATGCCGGTGTTGATGAGGACGTAGAGCGCGAATGTGACGGTGATCCCAAGCGCGGCGAGGCGCGCAAAATGCGAGCGCGAGCGCAGGGCGATATTCATGCCCGTCATCACCACGGAAAAATAAAGCAGGAGGAGGCCGAGCGCGCCGACCAAGCCGAATTCCTCGCCGAAAATCGTGAAGATGAAATCGGTCTGCATTTCGGGAAGAAAATTCAGCTCGCGCTGCGTTCCTTGCATGTAGCCCTTGCCGACCAGGCCGCCTGATCCGAGACCGATCTTTGACTGCATGAGGTGGTAGCCGGCGCCGAGGGGATCGGATTCCGGATCGAGAAAAGTGAATATGCGTTTCAGCTGATAATCGTGCAGTACGCCGAAGCGGAACGCCGCGATCGCACCGCCGACGGCGCCGAGCGCGCCGAGGAAAATCAGCCGCCAGCTAAGGCCCGCCAGCACCATGATCGTCGCGCCGGTCGCGCCTATCATGATCGCAGTGCCGAGATCGGGCTGAAGGAAAACGAGACCGACGGGCGCTGCGATCATGACGATCGGCGGAATCAGGTAGAGGATATGCGAGACCTGTTCGGCTCGCAGGCCATTGTAATAGCGCGCCAGCGCGAGAACGATGCCGATTTTCATCAGTTCCGAGGGCTGGAACTGCATCGGTCCCAAGTCGATCCAGCGGCGAGCGCCCATATTGATCTCGCCAATGAGCGGCACCAGCGCGAGCGCGACCAGCGCGACGGCGTAGATCGGATAGGAAAGAGCCATCCAGTAACGGATGCTGACGAGGCCGACGACAATGAGCGCCGCGAGCGAGATCGCGTAGCGCAGCGCGTGCGTGCCCGCCCAGGGCGACCATGATCCGCCGCCGACGGAATAAAGCGTCGCGACGCCCGCGCCGGCGATCATCGTCAGCATGATGATGAGCGGCCAATGCAAGCGCGCGATGTGGTCCTGAATGCCGCGCCGCGGACCGGGGAGGATGATCGACGCCATCACGCCTACCCCGCCCTGACGGCAGCGCCGCGCGCCGCAAGGGCTGCGGGGCTCAGGGGTTTCAGTTTCGCCGGGTCCTTCGTCATGACCGCCGTCATTATTTCCTTGGCCTTCGGGCCGGCCATGCGCGCGCCGCCGATGCCGTGCTCGACGACGACCGCACAGGCGTAACGGGGCGCGTCATAGGGCGCGAAACAAACGAAAAGTGCGTGGTCGCGGCGCGCCCAGGGAAGATCTTCCGGCTTGGTGAGGCCGCGGGCGCGTTCTTCATTGGTGATGCGGTAGACTTGGCTGGTGCCGGTCTTGCCGGCGAGTTTCCATTCCTTGTTGTCGAGCGCCGAGCGGCCGGCGGTGCCCCCCGGCTCGTTGACGACCGCATACATGCCCTCGCGCGCGAGCTGCAAATATTCCTCGGGAATATCGAGCCGCGCCGCGTTTGCGATCGGCAGTTCCAGATCGCCGCGGAAGCGAACCATGCGCGGGCGCACCTCACGCCCCGATGCAAGCCGCGCCGCCATCACTGCGAGCTGCAGGGGCGTCGTGCTGACCGACCCTTGTCCGATGACAACGGACAAGGTTTCGCCCGGGAACCATTTCTGGTTTTCCGGGGCGCCGGCGTAGAAGCGCCGTTTCCAGGCGCGATCCGGGATGACGCCCGAATGCTGGCCGGGAATGCCGAGTTCGAATGTCTGGTCGAGTCCGAGCTTGCGCGCGGTGTCGGCGATGATGTCGACATCGATCTGCGTCGCCACCGTGTAGTAGAATGTGTCGCAGGAGACCTTCAGCGAATTCCTCATGTCGACGGTTCCGTGGCCCTCCTTTTTCCAGCAATGAAAGAAGCGGTTGCCGAACCAGAATTTGCCGTTGCACCGGACACGGAACGAAGGATCGATGCCGGAACGCATCGCGGCGATGGCGCTGACCATCTTGAACGTCGAACCGGGCGGATAGATGCCGCCGAGCGGCTTGTTGAGAAGCGGCTTGTAAGGGCTCTCGTTGAGCTCCCGCCAAAGATCGCTCGGGATGCCCTTGGTGAAAATGTTCGGGTCAAAAGCCGGCGTCGAGGCGAGCACAAGGATATCGCCGGTTTCGATGTCGACGACGACTGCCGATGCGCTCTCGCCTTCGAGCGCCTTCATCGCCGCTAGCTGAAGATCGGCGTCGATCGTCAGCCCGAGCGTCTCGCCTTGCTCGGGCGGTCGGATGCTGTCTTCAATCTCCTCGATGACGCGGCCATGCGCATTCACCTTGACGTCCATCGCGCCGGAAACGCCGCGCAATTCGCGATCATAGGTGCGCTCAAGGCCGTCGCGGCCGACTTTGAAGCCCGGCTGGCGGAGCAGCAATTGCTGGTTTTCGTTTTCCGGCGCGCCAAGATCGCGGTCGGTGACCGCGCCGACATAGCCGACGACGAATGCGGTCGCATTGCCGAGCGGATAATTACGCGTTTCGCTGACCTCGGGATGCGCGCCCGGAAGATAGGGAAGCTCGAAATTGAGTTTCGAGAAATCATCCCATTCAAGATTGTTGACGACCTCAACGGCGGCGTTGCCGCGCGTTCTTCGAATCTCCCGCAACAGCCTGTCGTGCTTGTCGTCCGCGATCGGCACAAGCGCGCGGATGCGGGCCAGCGCGTTTTCGACGTCGCTGACTTCATTGGGCAGCAAGAGCAGCCGGAAATTCTGGCGGTTCGACGCAAGTGTCGCCCCGAACCGGTCGACGATCTCGCCGCGCAAAGGCGCAATGATGCGCGTGTTGAACTGGTTTTCCTGCGCCAGGCGCTGGTATTTGCCATGTTCGACGATTTGCAACTGGAAGAGGCGGGCGCCGATCCCCGCGAGGAGAAGCCCGAAGCCGCCGCCGATGATCGCCGCCCGGCGCGAGACGACTTCCTTCTTTTCCGGATCACTCGAATTGACGCGCACTGCTACACCTCGATGATCACGCGCCGATGCAGATTGCCGAAGACGACCGCGAAAACCGGAAACACCGCGATCGTCGTCAGCATCTGATAGGCAAGACCGCCAACCGGCAGCAGCGTCGCCGTCATCAGGCTCATGAACAGCCACAGTATAAGCGAGACACTGGCCGCCGCCACTGCAAATCCCATCCAGACAACATGAACTTCGCGCCCGAGAAAATACGATTGCTGCGAGATCGCGACATACTGGACAGCAAGGTAAACGGCCGGCCACAGGCCGAGCGGGCCGCCGCTGAGGAGATCCTGCAACAGGCCGATCGCGAAAATGCTCGCCGCCGGAAGATGCCCGGGCGAATAGAGCGACCAGAAATAGATCACGACCAGCGGAAGCAGCGGCGTTGCGACCGCGCCCTCGAAAAGGCGCAACGGCGTTGCGAGCAGCAGAACGCCGAGGAACCCAAGAAGGGTCGGCGCGGCGGCCCGCGCAATTCGCGCCAGATTTTCGGCGCGCGACGACATCTCAATCGCCCTCGTCGAGCGCCGCCGGCGGCG
>JBGSSK010000145.1:0-5916 GCA_041737095.1 Parvularculaceae bacterium
GGCGGCGGCGATCGCCTCGCGCGCGGTCTTGAGCGTCGTCGTCCAGATCGCTTCGGGGTCGTGCTCGACCCAGCCGGGCGCCGGGTAGATCTGCGGAAACTCGGCCTGCGCGACGGCGACGATCGCGGCCGTTTCGTCGAAGACCAGCGCCCGGCTTGAGGTCGTGCCCTGATCGATCGCCATAATGAAGGGCTTTTTCGCCATGGCTGGTCTCTCCGCTGCTGATCCGCACCGCAACCTATAAAGCTGCGGCGGTGTTGGCGAGCCTTGGCGCGGCGACGAGCGGCGCGGGCTCGCTTCGCAGAAACCGTATCTTAGGGCCTTCTGGCCCACCATTGGCCTGCGGTCAAAAGGGGCGTGGAGGGATATCGATGATACGACTTGACGGCATCCGTCGGAGGATAGGCGCCTGCGCGCTCGCGCTCGCTGTCGCCGGCTGCGCCAGGCAACAAGCCGCCGCCGACGAGCCGCCTGTCAATCCGGCGGCCGGACGATACGAGTTAAGCGAATCAGGCGGCGCCTTCGGCATGATGATGAAGGATCGCGAGGACGCGCCCAAAACCTATTGCCTCATGCAGCATGAACGGGCGGGCTTCGCGCATAAACTGGTCAAGGCACGTTTCGGTCTGCACCCGTCCTGCACGTCCAGCATTGCGCCCCGCGAGGGCAACAAGGTCGCGGGCGAAATCAAATGCCCGGCGGATCCGAAGCTCGCGCAAGGATCGAGCCGGTTCGTATACACCGGCAAGCATTCAGCGGACAGCGTCGAAGCGAATGTCCGCATCGAATTCGACGCAGTGCTGCGCACGGACAAAATGAGCGCTGAAGAAGCAAGACAGATGAAAGCCGGGATAGCGGCGATGAAGCATATCCAGATGAACATTGCCGCCAAACGAATTGGAAGTTGCTACTAGCGCAACAAGCGACCAAGGCTTCAAGCACGCATTCCGAATGAGGCGACGCGCCGGAACGCCACCCCCCCCTTGCGCCGACCGCACAGGTTTTGCAGCGCCGTGCGGTCGCGCCCCGCCTCAATCAGATCGGCGCCGTCGCCGAGCGCATGGGGGCCGCGGCGCGTCGATACCGCGGCGGCTCGCCGTGCTTGCGGATGCTCACGTGATCGCGAAGGCGCGAAACAGAGACCTCAAGGTCCTCGCTTTCGAGCATGACGCGCGCCCAGACGTCGCAATGGAGCAGTCGCAGCCGCAGATCATGATCCGCGCCCTCCACTGTGCGAGCGACCTGGGCAGCCGACAGCCCGAACAGGTCGCCGACGCGAGAGGACGCGTAAAAGCCTGGCGAAGCCTCCATGCGCTGAAAGGTCGTCGTCCAGAAACCGATCTTGATTCGCTGGCTGAGATTTCGAGGCATATGCCTGTCCGCGAGCGCCCGCACGACCCATTTGTCGCGAACAAAGGGATGGGCCTTCTCGAACACGAAGGGCGAGCGTCGCAATTTGAACCGCCCGGCGAGATTGACGCCGAAGCGCGCCACGGTGAGATCAAGGAAGGGAAAACGCGCTTCGATGCTGGCGGCCATGCCCATGGTGTCGTTGCGGTGAAGCAACGTCCGCAGGTGATGGTGCATATAATCGAGCGTCCATCCATGGGTCGCGTCATTTCCGGCCCGCGAAAGCTGCTGCACTCGCGATTGAACCAGGTCGAAATCCTCCGACAGCTCATGACCTTTCAAGATCGCCACAACTTCGCGCAGATTGGGGCATGAGTTCGGCGCGAGGATTGGTCCCAGACCGGGTATCCTGCGCACGGCGCCGACGGCGCGCGCGGTGAAATTGTCATATGCGTCGGTGAGGCGCTTGCGCCCAAGCCAGGGGTAGCCGAGGAACAGCTCATCCGAGCCCTCGCCCGACAGCAATCCCTTGACGCCCGTGTCGCGCGCCAGCTGCGCGACCATCATCATCGGCGGGCAGTTTGGGTGATACGTGAATGGCTGCTCGTAATGCCGGATCGTTTTCGGAATCAGGTCGACGAAATCCTGTTCCGCGACATCGACTGCGTGCAACTCGCATCCGAGGTGGCCGGCGAGCGCGCGGGCGGGCCCAAGTTCCGACCAGGGGCCCTCCACATTGGCGTGAAACAGCGCAACGCTCTTATCATTGCGGGCGGCGAGCGACGCGATCAGCGAACTGTCGACACCGCCTGAACAGAATGCGCCTACACGCGCGTCGGCGAACAGATGGCTGTTGACCGCCGCCGTCATGTGCTGGTCGAACTCGTCGACGACCGCAGCCGGCGACAGGCCGGCCAGTCGCTCCATTTCGGCGGCATCGAGAAAATCGGGAAGCGTCGCAAAGCCGGTCTCTTCCAGACGACCATCGGGATGCACCCGCAACAGACCGCCGGGCTTTAGTCCGTGCACGCCTTGAAACATGGTCCTCCCACGCATCGGGCCTGCAAAACGCAACAAATAGGCGGTCAGCTGGGAGCGGTCCGGCTCAAGCGGCATCCAGCAATTCAGCGCCTTGATCTCGGAGGCGAATGCAAACCCCCGGCCGCCCGGCATTTGCGGCTCCGCCCAGAACAGCGGCTTCATGCCGAAGCGGTCGCGGGCGAGGACCAGCATATGCGTTTGGCGATCATAAAAGGCGAGAGCGAACATTCCGTTCAGCCGCGGCAGGGCGGCGTCCGGTCCTTCAGCAATCAACAGCTCGAGGACAACCTCGGTGTCGGATTGCGTTCGGAAGATGTGGCCTCGCGATTCGAGTTCGACCCGCAATTCCCGAAAATTGTAGACCTCGCCATTAAAGACCAGCAGATAGCGCCCGGCGGCGTCCGCGAAAGGCTGGTTCGACCGCGCGTCGAGATCGACGAGCGACAGGCGCGCATGACCAAGCCCGAAACCGGGACCGCTGACGAAACTGTCGGCGTCCGGCCCGCGATGCCGCAGGCTGCGGACCCCGGCGGCTAGTCGGCCTTCATCCGGAATAGTCCGGTCGCGTCGATGAATGACCCCCGTTATCCCGCACATTCCTCGCCCCCTTCTCACCGCACCATTCGGATTTGAACGCGTTGTCAGGCACGCCTGCGGCGGCCCGGACGATCACGGTCGCCTCCCCGGCGACTGGTAGGTTCCGTCGCCGGCATCGTTCAAGCTGAAAAGTTAATAAATGGCGGAGAGGGTGGGATTCGAACCCACGGTACGGTTGCCCGCACTCCGGTTTTCGAGACCGGCCCATTCGGCCACTCTGGCACCTCTCCTAGGCTCGAATAGATCGGGGCTTCTATCGACGGCGGTCCGGTTCGGCAAGTCTTGATAGCCGCAATCGGCTAGCCGTGCGCGTTGCGACGGGTCTCGCCGTTCTCCTGCTCGACCAGCGACCAGCACGATCCCGGCGCGATCTGAAGCCGCAGCGCAAGATAGGGAAGGATTTCGAGCAGAGCGTCGCCAAGACCGAATGGCGGATTGATGATGAAAAGGCCGCTGCCGGTCAGTCTGCCGGCGGTCGCTTCCGCAACCGACAATTCCGCAACAAGCGTCTTTTTCAGCCCGAGCGGCGCAACTCGGCGTTCAAAGTCTTCATAACCCGCGCGGTCCTTGACCGGCCGCCAGATCATGAAAACGCCGCTCGCCCAGCGCTGCACGCCTTCGGCGACGGCGTCCGCCAGACGCTCATATTCGCCGGGCGCCTCGAAAGGCGGGTCTATGAGAACGAGGCCGCGACGCGGCGGCGGCGGCAGAAACGCCCGGGTCGCCTGATACCCGTCGAGGTCGAACAGCCGGGCCGAACGATCGCCCGACAGCGTCGCGGCGAGCGCCGCACGTTCTTCCGGGTGGAGTTCGCAGAATTTGGCGGTGTCGCCGATCCGCAGCGCGTCGCGGATAATCACCGGCGATCCCGGATACCAGCGCACGCCGCCAAAGGGATTCTGGCGGCGCACAGTGTCGAGATAGGGCCTGAGCGACGCCGGCGCGGCCGGATCGTCAAATATGCGGGCGATCCCTCCGAGATGCTCTCTGGAACGCGAGGCTTCCAAGCTGCCGAGATCATAAAGGCCCCGGCCGGCATGGGTGTCGAGAACCATGAACGGCTTTTCCTTGGCGGCGAGCCGGCCAAGGACTAGCGCGAGCGCGGCATGCTTCAGGACGTCGCAATGATTGCCGGCGTGGAAAGCGTGTCGATAATTCATGTAAATGCCCATACGACGCGGCGGGCCGGAGGGAAATCGCGCTTGACCTCTTTGGCCCGCCAAGCTAGCTAGCCGCCTTCAACAATAACCGGTCGATAGAAGCCGGGGCCAAAAAGGACGCACGCGCCATAGCGCGTAAAGGAGTCGGAAGATGTACGCAGTCGTCAAGACTGGCGGTAAGCAATACCGCGTCGCCAAGGACGATGTCCTCAAGATCGAACGCCTCGCTGGCGAAGAAGGCGACATTATCACGCTTGAAGAAGTCCTGATGGTCGCGAACGGCGCCGCCGTCACCATTGGCGCTCCGCTCGTCGCCGGCGCGTCGGTCGCCGCCGAGATCGTCGAGCAGGCGCGCGGGCCGAAAATCATCATCTTCAAGAAGCGCCGCCGGCAAAACTATCGCCGGAAGAAAGGCCATCGTCAGTTGCTGACGGTAGTGCGCATCACCGACATCCTGACCGACGGCGCGAAGCCTTCGACGAAAAAGGCGGCGGCGAAGAAACCCGCTGCTAAAAAGCCGGCGTCGCCGGCCGCGGATCACGTCGATGACGTGTCGTTGATCGGCGGCGTCGGCCCGAAGCTCAAGGAAAAGCTTGCGTCCTACGGCGTCACGTCGCTCGCGGCGATCGCGAAAATGTCTGACGCCGATGTGGCGAAAATGGACGAGGCGCTTGAGCTGCGCGGCCGCGCGACCCGCGACGAATGGGTCGAGCAGGCGAAAGAATTGATCGCCGGCAAGCCGCCGCGCGCAAAAGCCGACCGCGCCCGCGCGGAAGAAGAAGAATAGAGTAAGGGAGACCAGTCATGGCGCACAAGAAGGCAGGCGGTTCGTCGAAAAACGGTCGAGATTCAGAATCGAAGCGTCTCGGCGTGAAAAAATTCGGCGGCGAAAACGTGGTTCCCGGGAACATCATCGTTCGCCAGCGCGGCACGAAATATCACGCCGGCCGCAATGTCGGCATGGGCCGCGATCATACACTCTATGCGCTTTCGGGCGGCCGCGTCGAATTCGCCGTAAAGGCGAAGGGCCGGCAATTTGTTTCGGTCGCCGCGGAAGAATAGAAGGCGCGTCCATCCGATCGCAAAAAAGGGCGGGATAACCCCGCCCTTTTTCTTTGCTCACCGCTTCGCCGGCTTCCATTATTGTTCCGGCACGGACTTTCTTTTCTCGGCGTCTTCGAGTTCTTTTTTCAGTCGCTCGACATCCTTGTTGTCAACAAGCGGATCATCGCGTTTGGTCCATGATGGATCGACGGAGGGCGGGCCGATATTGGGCCGCATTCCTGCCGCCGGATCGCTGGCGACGCCCGCCGTCCCGAGGCTGTCCTGATTTCGGCGGAAGTCCTCAAGGTCCTCCTGCTTTTTCCGCTGCTCGATCTGCCGGGCCAGTTCAGGGCCGAATGTCACGGCGTCATTGGAAAAGTCGCCATGCTTGCGTTGTCCCTTGAGCACAGCCGCCGCCTTTGAAAAATCTTCGCCCGACGAGCCCGGCCTCCAGCCAGACCTTATTTCCGGACGGCCTGCGCATTCGGCGATCTTCTCCTTGTCCTTGAATTCATCGGGGCAGAAGATTGCAACGACGCCTGATGTCCCCGGAACTGCAGTCGCATCCCCTTTCGGCAAATCGACTGGCGGCAACGCCATACGCCGGCCGTCGAAGACCGGCTCCTCGTCGAATTGATCGTCGCCAGCGAGCGTGCGCGCATCCGGCGCCGGCGCTGCCGCCACGCTCGGCGACTGCTCGACCGGGCGCTGTTCGCCGGCGGCG
>JBGSSK010000178.1:0-4398 GCA_041737095.1 Parvularculaceae bacterium
GCGGCGCGCCTGTGCTCGACCGGCGAACAAAAGGCGCTGCTGGTCGGCCTCGTCCTCGCGAATGCGCGGGCCCTGTCGCTGAAACCCGGCGGCGCGCCGCTCGTTCTTCTTCTCGACGAAATCGCCGCGCATCTTGACGAACGGCGCCGGGCGGCGCTGTTCGACATTCTCGATCAGCTCGGCTTCCAGTCATTCATGACGGGCACAGACGCTTCCTTGTTCGATGCGTGGGGGCGTCGCGCGCAGGCGTTCGAAGTCCGCGACGGCGCCGTCGTCGAAATATGACAACTCAGGGTACGGATATCATGGCGAGCAACGCCGCAAAGCAGGAAGGCTCGGACGCCTACGGCGCCGATTCGATCAAGGTCCTGAAAGGCCTCGACGCTGTCAGGAAGCGTCCCGGCATGTATATCGGCGACACCGATGACGGCTCTGGTCTGCACCACATGGTCTACGAGGTCGTCGATAATGCGATCGATGAATCGCTCGCCGGCTTTTGCGACGATATCGAGGTCGTGCTGAATGAAGACGGGTCAGTGACAGTGCGGGACAATGGCCGCGGCATCCCGACCGACATCCATTCGTCGGAAGGCGTCTCAGCCGCCGAAGTCATCATGACCCAGCTGCACGCCGGGGGCAAATTCGACCAGAATTCCTACAAGGTTTCGGGCGGGCTGCATGGCGTCGGCGTTTCCGTCGTCAACGCCCTCTCCGAATGGCTCGACCTCAGGATCAGTCGATCCGGCAAGGAACATTTCATGCGTTTCCGCATGGGCGTCCCGGAAGCGCCGCTTGCCGTTGTCGGCGACACGACCGCGAGCGGCACCGAGGTGACGTTCCTGCCGTCCAACGTGATTTTCACCGGCACGGAATTCGACTTCGAAACGCTCGAACATCGCCTGCGCGAACTGGCGTTCCTAAATTCGGGCGTTTCGATCCGCCTGAGGGACGCGCGTCATGTCGAGGTGCGCGAGGAAAAGCTCTATTACGAAGGCGGCCTTGTCGCCTATGCGCGCTATCTCGACAAGTCAAAAACGCCGCTGATCGATGCGCCGATCTGGTTCACGATCGAGCGCGACGGCGTCACCGTCGATGTCGCCATGTGGTGGAACGATTCCTACCATGAAAAGGTCCTCTGCTTCACCAACAACATTCCGCAGCGCGACGGAGGCACGCACCTTGCGGGCTTTCGCGCCGCGCTGACCCGCGTCATCAACAATTACGCGGCTGATTCAGGAATCGCCAAGAAGGAAAAGATCAGTCTCACTGGCGACGATGCGCGCGAGGGCCTGACCGCGATCCTGTCGGTGAAAGTCCCCGACCCGAAATTTTCCTCGCAGACGAAAGACAAGCTCGTCTCGTCGGAAGTCCGCGCGGTCGTCGAAGGCGTCGTGGCCGAAAAGCTTGGCGAATGGTTCGAGGAAAATCCCGGCGACGCGCGCAAGGTCGTCCAGAAAATCGCCGAGGCGGCGATGGCCCGCGAAGCGGCGCGCAAGGCGCGCGAGTTGACGCGCCGCAAATCCGCGCTCGACGTCTCGTCGCTCCCCGGCAAGCTCGCTGATTGCCAGGAACGCGATCCCGCGAAATCCGAACTTTTCATCGTCGAGGGCGACTCGGCCGGCGGTTCGGCCAAACAGGCGCGCAACCGCGAAAATCAGGCGGTTCTCCCCTTGCGCGGCAAGATCCTCAATGTCGAGCGCGCGCGCTTCGACAAGATGCTGTCCAGCCAGGAAATCGGCACGCTGATCACCGCGCTTGGTACGGGAATCGGACGCGACGACTTCAATATCGAAAAGCTGCGCTACCACAAGGTCGTGATCATGACCGACGCCGACGTCGACGGCGCGCATATCCGGACGCTTTTGCTGACGTTCTTTTTCCGGCAGATGCCGGAAGTGATCAATCGCGGCTGCCTCTATATCGCGCAACCGCCGCTCTACAAGATCAGCCGCGGCAAATCCGAACAATATGTGCTCGATGACCGCGAGCTTGAGGATTATCTCTATTCGGAAGGTGTCGCCGACGCGCAGCTTGTGCTTGACGGCGGCGAGACGATCGCCGGCGCCGACCTCGCCAATGTCGTTGCGAGGGCGCGCAAGGTCCGCGAGACGATCGACGAATTCCCCGTGCGGTTTTCCCGCGATGTCATCGTTCAGGCGGCGCTCGCGCGCGCGCTGCATGAAGCGCCCGCCGACAAGGCCGACGCGCAGGCGCTCGCCGATCGGACGGCCGATCGTCTCGACATCATCGCCGACGAATTCGAGCGCGGCTGGAAAGGCGCGCCGGACGGCGAAGGCGGTTATGTCTTTGAACGGGAATTGCGCGGCGTCCTTGAATGCCACGCCCTTTCGCGCGACATGCTGGTCAGCGGCGATGCGCGCCGCACCCAGGAGCAGATGAACGATCTCGCCGAGATCTTCGCGCGGCCGGCGAAATGGTCGCGAAAAGACCAGCGCGAGACCGTGACCGGTCCGAACAGCCTTCTGCGCGCGGCGCGGGCCGCCGGCGAAAAAGGCGTCGCCATTCAGCGCTACAAGGGCCTCGGCGAAATGAACCCCGACCAGCTGTGGGAAACGACGCTCGATCCGGCCGCCCGCGTCCTCTTGCAGGTCCGCGTCAAGGCGGCCGACGACGCCGACGACATCTTCTCAAAGCTGATGGGCGAAATCGTCGAACCGCGCCGCGAATTCATCCAGGAAAACGCCCTCAACGCCGCGCTGGATGTCTAGCGCTTTCGCAAGTGCGAAATAAGGGGGTTTTCCCCCGGCTCTTTCAAGAAATATTCATTGGCTCAGCTTGAATGTGCCGGTAAAATGCCCTTCTTGCGGCGCTCGGGCAGCGGGCGCCTGAGGGTATGGGACAGGGGCGAGCAGGTGAATCGTTTTGTAGTCGGGGCTGCAGTTGCGTTCGGCGTAATGACGGGGTCGGCGATGGCGGGCGAGGAGCGTTCCTGCGCCGCGCAATTCGCCCTTGAAGATCACCTGCTGCTCGAATGGGCGGCGCTTGGCGGCGACCCGCATGCGCAGATGGCGATTGCGCAATGCGCCTTTCCGATGGGCGCAGATGCGGCGGCGATGACGCCGGCTGAGCGGGCCTACGCCATTCGCTGGACGACGATCGCGCTCTGCGAGGCGACGCCGTCGAAGCGGCATGACCGTCGCGACGGGCGTCTGCGCAATCTGAAAGATGACGCCAATATTTCGTTCCGCCGGTTCGGCGGCCTCTCGAAAGATGAGAAGCTCAACTGGCGCGAACGCGATTTCATGGAGTATCGTAAGGAGCAGACCGCGCTACTCGCTGAACGGCACAAGGCATTGCTGGCCGACGTCGCTTCCGCGGATCTTGGCAAGGCGCGCGGCGAACTCGCCGAACAATTGTCGCGCATGGGTCCGACCGGGCTTCTGAAATTGGCGGAACTGACTTCGTGTGAAGCCTTCGGCGCTTCGAAGGAATTCGAAGCCGCCGCGTGGAGCGCCGCATCGGAAGCCTGGCGCGGATCGGAGGTCGCGGGCATTTATGCGGCGGCGGACAGCGAGGATTACGATCTTCCGAAGATCGCGATGGAAAAAACCAGGAAGCTGTCCGGCGCCGATCGGCGCATCGCTGCGATGGAGAAGGACCGCCTCCTGCGCACTGATCCCCGCCGTCTCGCCGAACTGGAGCAGAAGGTCGCCGGTTTCGAAGAACGCCTCGCGATCGAGCGGTTGGCGAGCTTCACGTTGCCGGTGCGCCGCGCCGAAGCGGGGCTGGTCGATGCGTCGATGGGCGAAACGCCGGCGGTGACGACAGCGCTGCAATTCGCGCTTGAATCGCTCGACTATGTCGACTTCATCAATGGCCCCGACAATGATTACGGTCCGACGACGCAGGCCGCCGTCGCGCGGATGCAGGCGGCGTCCGGTCAGGAGCCGACGGCGCACCTCACCAACACCGAGACGCGTGCGACGATTTGCGCCGCGGCGCTGAAGGGCGATCCTGTGTCGCTCTATCACATCGCGCTGATGTACCAGAACGGCTGGGGCTTCCCGCGCAATGAGGCGAAAGCGGCGGCCGCCATCATGCAGTCTGAGAACGCGATGATCGAAGCCCTCGGCGGCGCCGATCTTCCGGAGTGGAAGCGCGCGGCTTACCAGGCCTATGCCGGCAAAATTCGCGCATCGGCGAGCGATCTCAAGAAGCCGGAAGTCGGCGCAGACGCGTCGCTCTGTCGGTAAGCTGACGGATCGAGGCGTCGCTCAGGTTCTGATCAACTGCGCTTCGAGCGGTTCGCGCGGCGCCGGCGGCGGCGCCTTGGCGTAGCCGATCCGCGACAGCATCTGGACAGTCGCGCCCTGCGCCGGCGCCAGCAGCGCATGCGCGCGGTAATAAGCCGGCGCCATCTCCGGAAATTCCTGCAGC
>JBGSSK010000190.1:0-21166 GCA_041737095.1 Parvularculaceae bacterium
GGCGTGGCAGGCGATGCAGTCCGCGGCCGAATGCCCGGCGAGCGCATGCAGCGGCGCATCAAAATGCGCGGCGACAATCAATTGCCCAGCAGCGAAAACCAGAAGGGTCGAGAACAAAAGGAACCACCGCCGGCCAAAACCGCTTCGGTACCCCGTGACCTCTTTGAACGCCGTGCGCATATGACAAATCCTAGGAAAGTTGTGATTAGATCACAATAGGGCCGAGCAGGTCAGAACCTTCCGATCGCGGGGTCGTACTAGCGGGCCTGCATGTAGATGAGGTCGCTTGCCGAATCGGCGACGTGGCCGGCGTCGGTCGGGGCGGTCGTTGTTCCCGGACGGGAACTTCGCACGCAGGCCACAGGGCCAGCAGCTCTCCCGCCACGCCGCGCCGCCCGAGGCGTTGGTCCCGACGACGAAGCTCCCCTGGTGGTCGGCATGCGCGCAGGACGGCGTCACCGTGGCAAACGGGCCCCCGATTTCTGCACCCGCAGATGCGCCGAGCCCGCAGAAGCGTGAGGCGCCCCCGGGATTTTGGATCGCTTTGAGGTTGACTTGTCCATTTAAGATCCTCGGCCAGTCCGGGTGGAAAGGCATAAAGGCGTCGAGGCTCTGGGTGCGCAGCAGGCGTTGATTGCTAAGCAGGACGTGGAAGGAACGCCGGTCGCCGATGTCTGCCGGAAGGCGGGATCCGCCAAGCGACTTATTTTAACTGGAATAGGAAGTTTGCCGGCATGATGCCGCCGGAGAAGAAACGCATGCGCGAGCAGAGGCAGGTGAATGCGCGGCTAAAGTAGATCGTCATTGATCTCTCGCTTGAAAAAGGGTTGTTGGAGGACGTCATCAAGCGAAAGCCTTAATGCCTGTTCGGAAGAGAACGCTGGTCGACGAGAAGCAGACGGTCTGGCAAATATCGCAACGCAGGGCCTGCGCGATCCTGCAGTTCGACCCAAAGAGCTACCGTCATCAGTCTCGTCGGCCCGAACCGGCCGCGCTCGAAAAGCGTATCAACAAGATTTGCCGGACGCGCATGCATTATAGATATAGTCGCGACCAGGATACGGTTATCGTCGCATTGCCGCTTTGCTCCGACGAGACGGTTGGCATGTGAACGAGAAGCGGGTCTATCGGATCTGGCGACGCGAAGGGCTGAAAGTGCCGCAGAAACAGCCAAAGCGCGGGCGGCTATTTCCCGCCATATATCTGACTTATAGCCGAGCCTATCCCCGAAGGTGCCTTCGGAAGGAACCAATGCGGATCGCATTTCGCACCGATTGTTCGATTCGCTAGTCGGGTGATTTCGCAAACTGATCGTGTGCCCTTGCAAAGAAAATTTTCCACAGAACGAGCCGCGATCAAAGCGCGTTCCGACTGCTTCCAAATTGCTTCCAAATCTTTCCCGGGCGCGCGCCGGAATATTCGGCGCTCGCACAACCCGTTGAACGAAATAAGAAAAGTGGTGAGCCCGGATGGGATCGAACCATCGACCCTCTGATTAAAAGTCAGATGCTCTACCGCTGAGCTACGGGCCCACTTTATTTCAGTGTCGCCGCCGGCCTGCGGAAGGACTGACGGGTCGAAACAGCGCAACAAGACGTCCGGTCCGCTCTTGCCGGAGCGGGGGGACGCCTCGAAGAGCGCGGACCATAATGGCGACCTTTCAGGCGGTCAACTACGGCGGGTGAGGCTTTTTGAGGCTCGCGCGATACCGCTTCAACGCCCGCGGAAGACGTCGGCGGGGACCATTGCAAGATGCCTCCTAGACAATCGTCTCGCCCGTCGCCGCCCGGAATTCTTCAATGAAATCCGCCAGCCGGCCGGCCGCGATCGCCGCCCTCAGCGCCGCCATCAATTGCTGGTAATAATCGAGATTGTGCCAGGTGAGGAGCATCGGGCCGAGATATTCGCCGGCCTTGAAAAGGTGGTGGAGATAGGCCTTTGAGTAATCGCGGCTCGCCGGGCAGTCGCTCGCGGGATCGATCGGCGTTTCATCATCGGCGAAGCGAGCGTTGGTGATGTTGACCGGCCCCTGTTTGGTCCAAGCCTGCCCGTGGCGACCGGCGCGCGTCGGCAGCACGCAGTCGAACATGTCGACGCCGCGCGCGACCGCCCCGACAATGTCGCCGGGCTTGCCGACGCCCATCAGATAGCGCGGCTTCGCCTTGTCCATGTGCGGCGTCGTGAAATCGAGAACGCGGAACATTTCCTCGCGTCCCTCGCCGACCGCGAGCCCGCCGATCGAATAGCCGGGAAAATCGATCGCGGTGAGCTGGTCGAGGCTTTCCCGGCGGAGGTCCTCGTAATTGGCGCCCTGCACAATCCCGAACAGCGCCTGTCCCGGCTTCGCGATCGCCTCGAAGGCGCGTTTCGAGCGCTCCGCCCAGCGCAGCGAAAGCCGCATCGAAGCAGCGGCTTTCTCATGATCGATCGGAATCGCCGGGCATTCATCGAGTTGCATCTGGATGTCGGCGCCCAGAAGACACTGGATCTCGATCGAGCGCTCCGGCGTCAGCAGATGTTTCGATCCGTCAATATGCGACGCGAAGGAGACGCCTTCCTCCGTCAGCTTGCGCAGGGCGGAAAGCGACATCACCTGATAGCCGCCGCTGTCGGTCAGGATCGGGCGCGGCCAGTTCATGAATTTGTGCAGTCCGCCCATCGCCGCGACGCGCTCGGCGCCCGGCCGCAACATCAGGTGATAGGTGTTGCCGAGAATGATGTCGGCGCCGGTCGCGCGAACATCCTCCGGGAACATCGCCTTGACGGTTCCCGCCGTCCCGACCGGCATGAAAGCGGGCGTCCTGATTTCGCCTCTCGGCATCGAAATAACGCCGGTTCGTGCAGCGCCATCAGTCGCGGCCAGCGTGAAGGAAAATGTCATGCCGACCTCTCCAGCAAGCACGCATCGCCATAGGAATAAAAGCGATAATCGCGGGCGGCCGCGTGAGCGTAAGCGAGTTTCATGCGAGCGGTTCCTGAAAAGGCGCACACCAGCATGAATAATGTCGAACGCGGCAGGTGAAAATTCGTCACCAGCACGTCGACGATCCTGAATTCGAATCCGGGAGTGATGAAGATCGCTGTTTCATCTGCAAAGGGACGAACGGTCCCCGCCTCGTTCGCTGCGCTTTCAAGCAGGCGTAAGCTCGTCGTTCCGACCGCGACGATCCGACCGCCAGCCGCTTTCGCAGCATTGATGCACGCCGCCTGTTCCGGAGTAATCTCGCCCCATTCGGCGTGCATGACATGATCGCTCGTTTCCTCGGCGACGACGGGCAGGAATGTTCCGGCGCCGACATGCAGCGTGATCGCCTCGATCCCGACGCCTGCGTCCTTCAACCGTGCAAAAAGGTCAGGCGTGAAATGGAGCCCGGCGGTCGGCGCCGCGACGGAGCCGTCTTCCTGCGCGTAGACCGTCTGATAGGCGCGCGAATCATCCGGCGTCACGCGCCTCTTGCGCGCGATATAGGGCGGCAGCGGCGGCATGCCAATCTCAGCAAGGCGGCGATCGAATGCGGCGCCGTCAACATTGAAACGCAGCGACGCTTCCGCACCGTCCCGCCTCTCAACCTCCGCGCTCAGCGCCGGTCCGAAGTCGAGCCGGTCGCCGGCCCGGATGCGCCGCGCCGGCCGGACAAACGCCTTCCAGCGCGCGCCGAGGTCCGGATCGCCGACAAGGCGCTTGATCAGCGTCACGTCGATCCGGATGTCGTCGCCTCCTTCGCGCGCCACGCGACGTCCTGCAAGCTGCGCCGGAATGACTTTCGTATCATTCACCACGAGGAGATCGCCGCGCCGCAACAGGCCTGGCAGGTCCGCGACGATGAAATCGCCGAAAGCGTCACCATCGACATGCAAGAGCCTCGCCGTATCTCGCGGGCTCGCCGGTCTGAGGGCGATCCGGCTTTCATCGAGGTCAAAATCGAATTCGTCGACGCGCATCGCCGGATCTATCGATGGAAGGCCGCGCGCGCCAGAAGCCCTAGCTCCATGGCCCAAATCTCTTGTTCGACGGGAAGCCTTTCGGCGCGATCCGGCCGGCTTGCGCCCTCTTTCCCTGATAGGCTTTCCAGTCGTCGATCGTCTGCAGGCGGCCGGACCGATCGACCCAGGTCAGGCCTTCCTTTCTCGAAAAGACTTTTGCGTCCGCGAGCTCGCCCGACTGGAATTTCTGGATCGCGACGCCCTTGCCTCGCGACATTTCGGGAAGTTCCGACAAGGCGAAAACCAGAAACTTCTTGTTCTCGCCGACGCTGGCGACCATGTCGCCATCGACCGGCCGACAGACGGAAGCCTCCGCCCCGCCGGCGACGTTGAGGACCTGCTTGCCTTTCTTCGTCGCCGACAGGCAATCTTCTTCCCTGACGATGAATCCGTGGCCGGTCGATGATGCGACCAGGAAACGGCGTTCGCCCTTGTAGAGAAACGCCGCGGTCACCGTCTGGTCGTTGGCGAGTTCGATCATCAGGCGGATTGGTTCGCCGTGACCGCGCCCGCCCGGCAGGTTATTGACGTCGAGCGCATAGAATTTTCCATCCGTGCCGAAGAGCATCAGCCGGTCGGTCGTCATCGCCGGAAGGACGAACGCTTCGTCATCGCCCTCCTTGTATTTGATGTCGGCCTTGTTCTCGACATGGCCTTTCATCGTGCGGATCCAGCCCTTTTCCGAGAGGATGACCGTCACCGGCTCTTTCTCGATCAGCTTGTCGATGTCGATTTCTTCGGCCGGCGGCGCATCGGTGACATCCGTGCGGCGGCGTCCGACATCCGATTTCGGATCGAACATTTTGCGGACCTCACGCAATTCATCCGCAATCCTCTTCCATTGCGCATCATCGGACTGGAGCAAAGACTGCAGCTCTTTCTGCTCCTTCCTGAGATCGGCGTGCTCGCCCTTGATCTCCATTTCCTCGAGCTTGCGCAAATTGCGCAGGCGCATGTTGAGGATGGCTTCAGCCTGCACGTCGGTCAGCTTGAATTTCTTGATGAGCTTTTCCTTCGGCTCATCTTCATACCGGATGATCCGGATCACTTCGTCGAGATTGAGATAGGCGACCAGCAGACCCTCGAGGATCTCGAGCCGCTCGGCGATCTTGCCAAGCCGGAATTTCGTCCGGCGGATCAGCACATCCTTGCGGTGATCGTTATAGGCGACCAGCACTTCACGAAGGCCCATGACGCGCGGAGCGCCCGTCGCATCGAGGACATTGAGATTGAGCGGAAAACGGCTTTCAAGCTCGGTCTGGCGGAACAGGGTCTCCATCAGCGCCGATGCGGCGATCGTTCCGGCGCGCGGCTCGATGATGAGACGGATGTCTTCGGCGCTTTCATCGCGGATGTCAGCAACCGCCGGCAGCTTTTTTGTCTGGATCAATTCGGCGATGCGCTCGATCAGTTTCGACTTCTGCACCTGAAATGGAATTTCGGTGATGACGATCTGGTAGCGGCCGCGCCCCAGATCTTCGCTGCTCCAGCGAGCCCGCACGCGAAAGCCGCCGCGTCCCGTGGCGTAGGCTTCGATCATCGACTCGCTGGGTTCGATGAGGATGCCGCCGGTCGGAAAATCCGGGCCCTTTACATAACCGAGCAGCGTCTCCGTCCGGGCGTTCGGGGATTTGATGAGATGCAGGCACGCATCGATCAGTTCCGCCGGATTGTGCGGCGGTATCGATGTCGCCATGCCGACCGCGATGCCATTGGCGCCGTTGGCGAGCATGTTCGGGAAAGCGGCGGGAAGAACGACGGGTTCTTTCCCCTCGCCGTCATAGGTGTCGCGAAAATCGACCGCGTCCTCGTCGATCCCGTCGAGGAGCAACGACGCCGCTTCGGTCAGACGGCTCTCCGTGTACCGCATCGCCGCCGCGTTATCGCCATCGATATTTCCGAAATTTCCCTGCCCGTCGATCAGCGGGACGCGGACCGAGAAATCCTGGACGAGGCGGACCATCGCGTCATAGATCGCCTGGTCGCCATGCGGGTGATAATTGCCCATCACCTCGCCGACGACTTTCGCCGACTTCTTGAAGCCGCCTTTCGGGTTGAGACGCATCTGGCGCATCGCATAGAGGATGCGCCGATGGACCGGCTTCAACCCGTCGCGAACGTCCGGGAGCGCTCGCGCCGTGATTGTCGACAGCGCATAGGCGAGGTAGCGCCGCGACAACGCCTCGTCGAACGGCTCCAAGAAAATCTCTTCGGGCTTTGGCGGCTCGCCGCCGCCCTTGCGGGTCTTTGTCTTTGCCATCCGTGGGAAATAGCAGAGTCTCTGGCCGGGGCCAGCAGCCTATAGTCGCAAATCCGCAAGACCCGGCCCGCCCTTCGGGCGCGTCAGATAAAATTCGGCGAAATACTCGCCTTCCTTCTCGAGGCCGGACGGGTCGAGGCCGAGCGCTTCAACGGCGGCGATTGCGCCAGCCGCTTCGTCCGCGTCGAGAAATCGGCGCTGTGGAAAATTCCGCCCTTCAAGCTTCTCCGTGACCAAGCCGAAGGTCTTCATTTCTTCTGCGATCGGGTCGAACGGAAACTGCCGAAGCGAAAACGCGGCGATCCACGGCGGAGGTCCCTCGATCGCATCAATGATCCGCGAAAAGGTCCGCTCGGTTACGTAGCCGATCGCGCCGGTCGTAATGATGAGATCGGCGTCAGCGACCGCGGCGGCGGCTTCCGGCGACAAGGGGGCCTCTTCGAGATTTTCCACGATCGCATTATCGATCAGCCCGACCGCCTTGGCGTAACCGGCCGCTTCCACCGCAACATCTACGCCGGTGAACGACGCATCGAGCGTCCTCGGCGCTTCGACGAAAAACGCAGCATCATCGAATATCGCCTCGGCTATCGATTCGTACTTCAGTTTCGGCGACCGATAGCGCGCAACGAGATCAGCGAAGTCGAGATCGAACTGAATCATCGCAGCGTTGACGCCATAAGAGCAGCCGATATCGATGACCGAGATATGATCGCGTTCCATCGCCTTCATGACTTTTCTGAAAATCGGCCGCGCCTCGGTCGGGATTCGGTAATCAAGCGCGCCGAGCGTTCTGTAGTAAAGCCGCGGATCAGGCTGATTATAGATCGTAGAAAAGTTGGCTTTCGCGTCATTCGCAAGCGCAAAACTGTCGTCGGCCGGCTCCATCGCCCGGATACCCCGCTCATTGCTGATTTTCAGTTGACCTCGTCAGCATAGCGACCGCTGTCGCAAATGCAAATCAGGCTCAGAGAGCCTGGCGCAGCAAGTCGATGAGGCGCCGGCGCGCTTCGGGCATATCCGCATTGGTCGCATGCAGAATTCGCGTTTCAATGAAGTGACCGGTCGTATGAAGTGCGTCAATTGTATCAGCGAGCGTAGCAGGCGCGGCGGCGTCGCGCAGAAACGCCGGCAACGGCAGAAGGCGGTCTTTGTAAGGCTCGCCCGCCGCGCGGCTGACTGCAGAGGCCGATTTCGGCGAGACATAGACAAGGTCCTCGCGCGCGCCGGTCGCCGCGCAATGGTCGAGTGACAATCCGAAGCCTAGTTCGGCCAACAGGCCGAGTTCCCAGCGCGCCATCAGCGCCGGCCAGATGTCGATATCGTCGAGGTGATCGAGGAGGATGCGCATGGTGTGATAGACGCGTGGATGCGCCTGCCGTTCGGGCAATGAGGCGACCGCGACCGAGCAGGCTGCGGTAAGCCCCGCGAGCGACAGCCGCTCCTGCATCAGTTCGCCGGCGCGCGCGCGCGTCAATTCGAGCGTGAAGAAACCGAGACTCTCGTCGACACGTCCCTTCCACGCAGCGCGGACAGCGTTCCCCGGTTGCAGGATTGGCCGCTGCGTCCTTCCCTGCCCGCCATAAACAAGGCCCGCCCATTTTCCATGGTGAGGCGTGAAAATTTCCGCAATCGCCGCTGTTTCGCCATGCGAGCGGGCGGAAAGAATGATGCCGTCGTCGGTGAAGTCCATGAGACTATCTCCGTCGCCCTTTCGCCGCATTAACGTCTGGATAATTCGCCGTCAGCGGAACTCGACTGTCATTGCGTCGATGTGCCGGATCGCCGCCGAGCCCTTGACGGTCGGCGGCTTGCCAATCAGCGCCGTGTGCGGCGCAAGACGGGCGATTGTCGCGATAGACTCTTCCATCTCCGCGCGCGCCAGCGCCTCGCCGAGGCATCGATGAGCGCCGCCGCCGAAGGCGATGTTCCATCGAGGAAGGCCCTCGCGGCGAATGTCGAATCGGTCCGGATCGGGATAGACGTCGGGATCCCGCAGCCCCGCCAGAACCGACATCGACACGACGCGGCCTTCGGGAATGACGACGCCGTCGATTTCAAGCTCGCGCAGCGTGAAGCGCGGCACCGAGCCGACCGGCGGATCGAAACGCAAGCCCTCCTCGACCGCCGCCTTTTTCCATTTTTCCGGGTCGCCGCATACGAGCGCCCACTGATCCGGATGCTGCAACAGCTGGGAAAGAATGACCGCGGTTCCGGTTCGCGTCGTATCCGAGCCCGCTAGGATCACGCCCGCCATCTGGACACGGATTTCATTTTCATCGAGATCGCCGGCTGCCGCCGTCGCTTGCGCATAAGAGGTGAGGAAATCCTCACGCGGTTGGCGCCGCCGATCGGCCAGCAATTCTTCGACATAGGCGTTGAGCGCCGCAACGCCGGCGTCTATCTCGGGAAGCTCGCTAATCTGGAAGAAGCCGATGCCGCGCGCCGCATCTGCGACCCATTTTGAAAACTTCTCCCAATCCCCGGGCGGCGCGCCGATGATCTCTGCGATGATCCGCGCCGGGATCGCCCGACTGAATGCATCGAGGAAATTGACCGGACCTTTTCCGCGATGACTCTCGATGACTTCCGCGGCGATTTCTCGAACGCGCGGGCGCATGCTATCCATCAACTTGTAAGCGAATGTTCGCGCCATCGGAGCGCGACGGCGTTTGTGTACGTCGCCATTCGCGAACAGCATCGAGTCGCGATAGAATTCGAAGAGCGGTCCGGAGCTGATGCCGCGAAGCATCATGCCTTCAAGCTCGAACTGCCGCGTGTTCTGGTTGTCGAGCAGCATTTCCATGAAGCGGTGCTTCAGAACAATATAGATTCCGAGATCATTCATGCCGACGGCGCCCTTCTCCTGCGCAGCCTTCACGTAGCGATGCGGGTCCTCGTAGGAGGCGACCGCATCGATCAGAACCGGCTCTTTAGGCGAATTGCGCGCATTATCGGGCATAATCAGTCTCCGTTGTCGATTTCTCGCACGATCGCCCGCCAACCTCAATCGACGATATCGAGACCCATTTCGCGATAGCGCGCCGCCTCGTCGGCCCATCCTTCGCGCACATTTACATTGAGAAACAGATGGACCGGCTCGCCGAAGATCTCAGTCAACTCTTTACGCGCCGCTTCGCCGATCGCTTTCAAAGTCTGCCCGCCCTTGCCGAGAACGATCGGCCGGTGGCCCTCGCGGCTCACATAGATCGTCTGTTCGACGCGCAGCTCGCCTTTTTTCGTCCGTGTCCAGGAGGTCGTCTCGACAGTCGATTCATACGGCAGTTCCTGATGCAGCCGCTTGTAAATCTTCTCGCGCGTCACTTCCGCCGCCATCAGCCGGTCTGAAATGTCGGAAAGCTGATCGTCCGGATACATCCACTCGCCTTCCGGCGCCCGGGCGACGAGGCGGCCTCGTAGATCATCGACACCGTCGCCATTCTCGGCGGAAATCAGAAACGTTTCGTCATAGACGTCCGCGGCGCCGAAATCGGCGATGAGTTTCAGGAGTTCGGGGCGCGCGACCTTGTCAATCTTGTTAAGAACGAGGGTCGCCCTGGCGCCGCGCTTCTTCAAGGTCGCGATGATGGTCTCCGTGTCGGCGGTCGATTTCGACGGACCGGAAAGTTCAGCGGCCGCATCGACGACATGAAGGATGGCGTCGGCCCCTTCGATCCCTTCCCAGGCTGCGGCGACCATTGCGCGGTCAAGGCGCCGGCGCGGCGAAAAAATTCCCGGTGTATCGGTAAAGACGAGTTGCGCGTCGCCACTGACCATGATGCCGCGGATCCGCGCTCGCGTCGTCTGCACTTTCTGGGTGACGATGGAGACCTTTGCGCCGACGAGCGCGTTCACGAGCGTCGACTTTCCAGCGTTTGGCGCGCCGATCACCGCGATAAAGCCCGTCCGTCTCATGGCGCCAAGCGCTTTCCGTGATTTGACCGTCTTCGCGGCCGGGCTGGCGAGCCGATGAACGCCGCCGCTGCATATCGCCTATTCATCTTCAATCCAGACTTTTTCGCGGACGAGGAACGCCGCCGCCGCGTTCATCTGCGCCTCGCGTTTGGACTGCCCCGAGGCGCGCACTTGCTTGTAGCCCGGGATTTGAACGTCGACGGTAAAAGCCGGCGCATGCGCTGGCCCCTCGGCGTTAACGACATCGTATTTCGGCGGGCCGAGGCCCTTTTCCTGGCTCCATTCCTGCAAGGTCGTCTTGGCGTCGCGATGACGTTTCGCAAGTGTTTCGAGGTTCGGCGTCCAATAAAGATCGAAGAACTTCCGCGCGGCGTCGAGGCCGCCGTCGATGTAAAGGGCGCCGAGCAGCGCCTCGCAGACGTCGCCAAGGATCGCCTTCTTTCGCCGTCCGCCTGATTCTTCTTCCTGCGCCGACATCTTGACAAGCGCGTCGAGCCCGACCGCCAGCGCCGCCTTGGCGCAAGTCTCCTTGCGCACGAGCGCATTGAAGCGCGGCGCAAGCTCGCCCTCGCGCATCTTCGGATAGGTGCGCCAAAGCGCATCAGCGGTCAGCACGCCGAGAACGCGATCGCCAAGGAATTCGAGCCTTTCAAGATCGCCGATCTTCGACGTCGCGGCGAGCGAGGAGTGCGTTAGCGCGCGCTTCAACAGGCTCTGATCGGCGAAGGTCCAGCCGATCCGCTCCTGCAATGCCGCAAGCCTTTTGGCGCTCATCTAACCGGATCGAGGATGCGGCCGTACCGGATCGCAAATGGCCATTTCCAGATCTGCCAGAGTGCGGCGCGATCGCCGTCGACGGAGAAGAAAATCCGTTCGGCGCGCCCGACGATATCGTCGAGGGCGACATAACCGACCTGGCTTTCCACGCGGCTGTCCTGCGACTGATCGCGGTTGTCGCCCATCATGAAATAATGCCCTTCGGGCACGCGATAGGGACCGACGAAATCAAGATTGCCGCGATCGCCGTGGCACTCCTGAACAACATAGCTGACGCCATTGGGCAGGGTCTCGCGATAGCGTGGCGCTTCGATGTTCTTGAAATGATCGCAATCGGCGCTGAACATGCCGATGAATTCCTTCTTCGTCGGCTCTCCATTGATCGTCAGATTTCCGCCGATCATCCGGATCTCGTCGCCCGGCAGTCCGATCACCCGCTTGATATAATCCTTGTTGCCGTCCTTGCGCGCCTTGAAAACGACGATCTCGCCGCGCTCCGGGCCGTGGCTCGACAAGAACCGCCCGCGCAGATCCATGCGCGTGAACGGATAGACGAGCGAGGCGCGCGAATAGCCGTAGGTCGGCTTGGAAACGAAAAGGAA
The DNA here is from genome assembly GCA_041737095.1 of Parvularculaceae bacterium. Taxonomy (GTDB): domain Bacteria; phylum Pseudomonadota; class Alphaproteobacteria; order Caulobacterales; family Parvularculaceae; genus Amphiplicatus. The sequence goes on from JBGSSK010000190.1 coordinate 11,539, forward strand.
ATCGCCGACCTCGAGCGTCGGCTTCATCGACCCCGAGGGAATATTGAAGGGCTGGAAGATCACGACCCGCAGGACGAGCGCGATCGCCACGGCGAAAAAGACGGTCTTTGCAAGATCCCACGCTTCTTCGGCAGCCGTCATCGGCGGCTCAGCCGCGGCTGCTTTTGCGCCGTCGCCGGCGGACTTTGCTCCCCCGAACTTTAACTCAAACGCCATTGGACTTCTTACCCCTGCTCTTGCGCAGCCGACGGACGCCCTGCCGTTACGCCGCGGGCCGAGCGTAGATGATCACGATCGCCTGGGCCAACGGGAATTCATCCGTGATGGTCAGGTGGATATCCGCGATGTGGCCCGGCGGCGTGATTTCTTCAAGCCTTTTCGCCGCGCCGCCGGTCAGTTTGACCGTCGGTTTGCCCCCCGGCAGGTTGACGACCCCCATATCGCGCCAGAACACCCCCCGGGAAAGCCCGGTCCCGAGCGCCTTGGCGCAGGCCTCCTTGGCGGCGAATCGCTTGGCGTAAGAGGCGGCCCGGGCCGCCCGCCGGTCCGACTTTGACCGCTCGATTTCGGTGAAGATGCGATTGGTGAAGCGCTCGCCATGGCGGGCGAGCGTCTTCTCGATCCGCCTGATGTCGATGAGGTCGTTGCCGATGCCGATGATCACGCGTCATCCGATCCGGGTCATCGGACCGCGGCGCGGCTGGTCGGTGAAATAGCTCGCCTCGGTGACGCGGAGGCCGATCTCGCGGGCCTTGTCTCGCTGCCCCGCGGGCGCCGTTTTCACAAGGGCGTCGGACCATGCGCCGGTCAACCGCATCGCCGGCTGGGATTCGATCCGCGCCAGCAGCGCCGCCATCCTCGGCCAGCGCGCAGCGTCCGGCGTCCACCGCGCATAGCTCATGCCCCTGAACATCGCGCCGATCGAAATGTCCGCAAGTCCGAACGAACCGACGAAAAAGCCTTCCGCAGGCGCGATGCTCTCCAGATAGCCCATCACCTCGACGACTTCCGTTTCGAGATGGATCTTGAATGCTTCGAGATCGCGCGGCGCGCCGAAGATCGCCGGCGCGACGACAACGCGTCCAAAGCCCTTCCACACGAATACATCGCCAAGCCTCGTGTCGGAATATTCCTCCAGCCAGCGCGCAACGCCCCGCGCCTTCGCGGTCGCCGGCAGGATCGTCGGGTGTGGATGGGTCTCTTCAAGATATTGCACGATGGCGGAGGAATCCGACAACACGAAGTCGCCGTCGATCAGCACCGGGATACGCCGCAACGGAGACACTTTCGCGAATTCGTCATCGCCGTGAAAGGGAACAATCGGGTCGATCTCGAAGGGAATATCCTTCAGCGCGAGAACCGTCAGCACCTTCCTGACATAGGGCGAAACGGTGTTGCCGATGATTTTCAGCATTCAATAAAGCCCTCCGCTGCGCGCATCCGCCATCAGCTTTTTCATTTCCTTCACGCTCTCGGCAAGGCCCATAAAGACCGCTTCGCCGACGAGGAAATGTCCGATATTCAGTTCGGCGAGCTCTGGGATCGCCGCGACCGGCTGAACGTTGTGGAATGTGAGCCCGTGCCCGGCATGGACTTCAAGGCCGATCGACGCGGCATAGGCTGCTGCGTCGCGGATCAGTTGAAGCTCGTGTTTGATCCGCGCATTCGTGGTTGACAGACACGCCTCGTGATAGGCGCCTGTGTGGATTTCGATGACTGGCGCGCCGACAGCCTTCGCCATCTTTATCTGGTTCAAGTCCGGATCGACGAAAAGCGATACGCGGACGCCGACATCGTTCAGCGAGGAGACGAAAGGCGCAATGAAATTGTGCTGGCCGGCGACGTCGAGCCCGCCCTCTGTCGTCTTCTCCTCACGGTTTTCAGGAACGATGCAGCAGGCATCCGGCATGATCTCCGTCACCAGCATGTGCATCTCCGCCGTCGCCGCCATTTCAAAATTCAATGGCAGCGGTATTTCCGCTTTCAGGCGCCGCATGTCGTTGTCGCGGATGTGCCGGCGATCGCCGCGCAGGTGCGCTGTTATCCCATCCGCGCCGGCGCTCATCGCAAGTTCGGCGGCGCGCACTGGGTCTGGATGATCGCCGCCGCGCGCATTCCTGATCGTTGCGACATGATCGATGTTGACGCCGAGGCGAAGGGGACGCGCTGTGGTCATGCCGACTGACTGACCCCCCGGCTGCCGGGTTTCACGGCCGGCACGTTTGCGAGATGCGGCGGCAGCTGGTCTGCGGGCCACGCCTCGACATTCAATGCCGCCAGCGTGATCAGCGGCGTATCGAAATCCGCCTTGCCGCCCGAACGGTCGATGAAACAGGCAAGCGCGACGACGTCGCCGCCCGCCTTCCGAACGGCGTCGATGCATTCGCGCGCCGACAAGCCGGTTGAGACAATATCTTCAACGACAAGCACTCGCGCGCCTTTCGGGACTGCGAATCCGCGCCGAAGCTGGAATTCACCGTCGACACGCTCGACGAACATGAACGGAACCCCGAGCCATCGCGCGGTCTCGTAGCCATAGATGATCGCACCCATCGCCGGCGAAATGACGAAATCGATGTTGGCGGCGATGCCGCTTTTCGCCTTTTCGGCGAGCGCCTTGCAGAGCCGCGCCGTCCGCTCCGGATACATCGAGACGATCGACTTGTTGAGATAGGTGTCGCTATGGAGACCAGATGAAAGGATGAAGTGCCCGCGCATCAGCGCGCCCGCCTCTTCGAACTCGCGCAGCACATCAGCGGTCTTCATCCTTTGGCCTTTCATTTCGCTCGGCGGACAAGACATGCGCCGACGCCCTGATCCCGGCGAGCATTTGCTCGAGCTGTCGGATATCCTTTACGACAATGTCGATAAAGAGCTCGACGAAATCAGGCGACCGGTTGTCCAGCCTGATATTGGCGATCGAAACGCCATAACGGGCGATGATGCCGGCGATTTCGGACAATACGCCGATCTCATTTCGCACGGTCACGACGATCTTCGCGTAAGCGATATGGTTGTCCTTGTCGCGCCATTTGAGGTCGATCCAGGCGCCGTCGGCGGCCGCTTCGTTTTCAAGCGTCACGCAGTCGATTGCATGGACGACGACATGCCCGTCTCGCTTCAGGCCGACAATCCGCTCGCCGGGGATCGGCGCGCAGCATTTTCCCATCGTCACCGTCGCCCGCGGCGGCAGCCCGTCGATGGCGAGCCGCGGCTTGAATGCGTACATGCCCGCGGCGCGGATCTCCCCTTCCGTTTCATGGCTGACGCCGGGATAGACCGCCTCGACCAGTTCCGAGACCGAAAGGTCGCCGCGCCCGACCTTCGCGAAGACATCGTCGACCGACTTTTCCCCGAGCTTTTTCAGCGCGGCGTTGATCGCTTTCGGCGTCAGTTCAAGCTGGGCCCCCTGGAAGACATTCTCGGCCATGGTTCGGCCGAGTTCCAGATGCTCCGCATATTTCATCTTCTTGACGCGACGGCGGATTGCAGAGCGTGCGCGGCCGGTCACCGCCATCGTTTCCCATTCCGGCGGCACTGTCGCATTTTCCGAGCGCAGCACAAGGACGACATCGCCGTTCTTGAGCGGAGTCCGTAAGGGCTTCGACACGCCATTGACCTTGACGCCGATGCAGGTGTCGCCGACATCGGTATGAACCGCATAGGCGAAATCGAGCGCGGTCGCTCCTTTCGGCAGCGCGATGACGCGGCCCTTCGGCGTGAAACAGAAAACCTGATCTTGAAATAGTTCCAGCTTGGCGTAACGCAACGCTTCTTCCGGGTCCTCGCCGTGCTGGAACATTTCGACGAGCCGGCGTGGCGTTTCATAGGGATCATACTGGCCGGGAGCGACGATCTGGACCGAGGGGCGCTTGCCGGCGGTTTCCTTGTACTGCCAATGCGCCGCGACGCCGCGCTCGGCGGTCTCGTGCATTTCACGCGTGCGAATCTGGATTTCGACGCGCTGGCGCCCGCCGTCGGGGCGCGGCGGTCCGATGACGGCGGTATGGATCGACTGGTAATAATTCGGCTTCTGCGCGGAGATATAGTCGTCGAATTCGGTTGGAATGATGCGCCAGCTCGAATGAATGACGCCGAGCGCACGGTAGCAGTCGTCGACTGTCTCGACGATCACCCGAAACGCGTAAATATCAGCGAGTTCGTCAAATGAGACATTCTTGGTCGCCATCTTGCGCCAGATCGAATAGGCGCGCTTTTCGCGGCTGAAGACCTCGGCGACGATGCCGGCCGCTTCGAGTTTCTCTCGCAGAGCATTGCGCAGCAAGATGACGCCGGGGCCGATTGAGCGCTCAAGGTCTTCTAGGCGCCTCCGGATCGTTTCAAACGCCTGCGGGCTCAGCTCTTGGAATGCGATGTCTTCGAGTTCGTCGCGAAAGCGGTGAACGCCGATGCGGCCGGCGAGCGGCGCGTAAATCTCCATCGTCTCGACCGCCACCCGCCGGCGCTTTTCCGGGTCCGGCACATGGCCGAGCGTACGCATGTTGTGGAGCCTGTCGGCGAGCTTGACGAGCAGCACCCGCACATCATCGGCCATCGCGACGACGAGCTTCCTGAAATTCTCCGCTTGCTTCGAGGCTTCTGATTTGAGCTCGATCTGCGAAAGCTTGGTGACGCCGTCGACAAGGCGGGCGATCTCATCGCCGAAACGCTTCCGGATTTCTTCGACGGTGACGTCGGTATCTTCGACGACATCATGCAAGAGCGCCGTGACAACCGTTGCGGGATCGGCCTTGAGGTCCGTCAGTATCGCCGCGACGGCGAGCGGATGAACGAAATAGGGATCGCCGGACTTTCGCGTCTGCCCGCCATGCGCCTTCATCGAAAAAACATAAGCGCGATTGAGCGGCCGCTCATCGACTTGCGGATCGTAGGCCCGCACGCGCTCGATCAGTTCATGCTGGCGGATCAGGTGACCCGTCGCTGCCTTCGCCGTCGCTTTAGTGTATGCAGAAGCCGCTGTTTTTTCTGCTGCGCCTTGCAATCCGTCAGCGTCAGCTTGCGGCGCGCGCCCGCTCTCAGGAGTATTCTCTTGCGGTGCAGTCTTTGCCGTGTCTTTCGCATCGGCTTTCACGCGAGCGGCAGCCGGCTTCTTCGAGGAATGCGCTTCGGCGTTGACCCTTCCAGCGGGCTTTCCTTTCGCATCGCGACCTCGATCGGCCATTGCGGCTTGTCGCGCCTCCTTAGCGCGGCGCCTGAGTGAAAGGCGGCGTTCAGCCTTTCGGCAGCGATTGCGGCGTCGTCATCCCGGCCGCCTTGATCTGCTGCAGGAATTCCTCCTGGCTCGTGCGATCGAATTCCGGCGAATCGGCCTTTTCGAGCACGGCCTCACCCTCGGCGTCCTCTTCGACATTGAACTGCTTTTGCAGCGACACGACGAGATCCTCGCGCAGGGTTTCCGGCTCAAGCCCTTCATCGGCGATTTCGCGCAAGGCGACAACGGGGTTCTTGTCATTGTCTCGGTCGACGGTCAGCGGCGCCCCGGAGGACAGGACGCGGGCGCGGTGCGCCGCGAGAAGAACGAGATCGAACCGGTTCGGCACCTTCTCAACGCAATCTTCGACTGTCACGCGGGCCATTCAAGTCTCCTTAGAGGGTGTTCCGCCGAACGCGATCGCCACGCGGCGGAACTGGGGCAGATAGCGGCCCCGGGGGCAAAACACAACCGCTGCGGTGCAAAAAGCGTCAATCCTCGAGGACTCGCGCTTCTGTCCGGCCGAGCTCCGCCAGCATGTCGCGGGCGGAAAGGCCGGTCGCCGGCGAGATCCAGTCGGGGGCGACGTCGATCAGTGGCGCCAGGACGAAATCCCGAGCCGCAAGCCCCGGATGCGGCAGCCGCAGGACGCGGCCGCGGCCTTCGATCACCAGACCATCATAGGCGATAAGGTCGAGATCGAGCGTCCGCGGGGCATTTCGGCGCGACCGCAGCCTGCCGAACGCCGCCTCTACCTGGTGAAGTGCGGCGAGCAGCTGCGCCGGCCCTGACCTCGCCTCGACTTCGATTACAGCGTTGACGAAAGGCGGATCGGCCGGATCCGGCCATGCCGGAGATCCGTACAGACGAGAAATCTCGAGGACGGGCGCGAACTGGCCGATCGCAGCGATCGCCCTGGGGATGATCTCCCGCGGCGGCAGGCCGCAGAACGACAGGCTTGATCCTAAACCTATCAGAATCATGTCTTTATTTTATTCCGATTGGGCGACGCCGCGATAATTCAGTCCGGGCACGCATAGTGGACAGGGGTTGGAATGACAGCATTTCTGGGCATGCGAGAGAATGAAAAGACGGCGCTCTTCATCGACGGCGCGAATTTATACAAAGCCGCAAGAGCGCTTGGTTTCGACATGGATTACAAGAGCTTGCTTGCAAAAGCGAGGGCGTCGAGCAAGCTCCTGCGCGCTTATTACTATACGGCGATCCAGGAAGACAAAGAGCAGGATTACTCGCCGCTCCGGCCGCTCGTCGATTGGCTGGACTACAATGGCTACACAATGGTCACCAAGATCGCGCGGGAATTCACCGACGCGAGCGGCAAAAGACGGTTCAAGGGCTCGACCGATATCGAACTCGTCGTCGACATGATGACGTTGGCGCCAAAGCTCGATCACATTGTTCTCTTCACCGGCAATGGAGACTTCAAGCGGGCGATCGAAGCGTTGCAGGCCGATGGCGTGCGCGTGACGATTGTGTCGACCATCAAGTCCCAGCCGCCGATGGCCTCGGACGAATTGCGGCGGCAGGCCGACCGCTTCATCGATCTTGCCGAAATCGAAAAGGACATCGGCCGAACTGGTACGCCGGCGCGAAAAACCCGACCGCCACAAAGCGACGATCTCGACGATGAATTCGACAACGAATTCGAGGACGATTTTGAGGATGTCGATTAACGGCGAGCGGCGCATGACGACGCTCGCGAAATCCGACGGCGCGCAAGCGCCGCCGGAACCCGCCAAGAACTGCGGGCGCTGTCCGCGCCTCGCGGCTTTCCGCGCCGCGAATGAACGCGACCATCCGGGCTATTTCAACGGGCCTGCGCCGTCTTTCGGTCAATCAAGCGCCCGACTGCTGATTGTCGGCCTCGCGCCTGGTCTGCACGGCGCCAACCGCACCGGGCGTCCGTTCACCGGCGATTACGCCGGCGATCTCCTTTACCGGACGCTCGACGAATTCGGCTTCGCCAAAGGCCGCTACGACGCCCGGCCCGATGACGGGGTGACGCTGGTCGATGCGATGATCACCAATGCGGTCCGCTGCGCGCCGCCGGCGAACAAGCCGACAACGGAGGAAATACGCACCTGCCGGGGATTTCTCGCCGCCCGCCTCGCCAGCCTGCCCCGCCTCGCCGCGATCGTTTGCCTCGGCCGGATCGCCCATGATTCGACGCTGGCGGCGCTCGGCGTCCGGGCGAAGGATGCGCCCTTCGGGCATGGCGCGCGGCATATTCTCGCGGGCGACGTCTGCCTATTCGACAGCTATCATTGCTCGCGTTACAACACGAATACCGGCCGCCTTACGCCAGTAATGTTCGAGCAAGTATTTTCAGCGGTAAGGCAGCATCTCGACGGAGCCTCGCAAGAGTGAGACCGATTTGACGCGAAACTGGGGCATCCCTCCGAAGGACGACGCGCTGCGGCGCGCGCGGTATGCAAAGCCGCTCATGACGCTCGGGATCGCAGCGGCCTACGGGATCATCGGTGCGGCGCTCGCGGCGATCAGCTTTTCCGATGCGCGATCGATCCTGACCGGTCTCTTTCACGGCTGGTCGCTGGCGCCGGCGGTCATCGCCGCGGGTTTCGGTTGCTGGGTTTACATCTATCTCGCTTGGCCGCGCTTCGCCGCGCATTTTCACGGCGGCGATTCATTTTCGGACCTCGTGAAGTTCTATGCGCGCGCCGCCGTCGTGCTGATCCTCTTTTTGTTCGCATCGAAATTCGCTCGGATATTGCTCGGCGATACAATCAGCGGGTTGATGCTTTGCATATCGGGCGGCGCCGCCGCCGCGGCGGCGTTTCAAACGGTCATGACTTTCGTTCCGCCCGGAACGCCGAACGAGGGCGCGCCGAAAGCGTAATCAATGACAAACAGCAGTCACGCAGACAGCCGCGCCGATAAGGACCGCGGCTCATCCTTCGCCGCCGAGCTGGAGCGTGACGCCGAGCACCGCGCCAAGGCGCGTTCGATAAAGCCGCTGGCGCGGCTTGCGCCTTTCGTCCTGCGTTACCGCGGACTGCTCGCGGCCTTCACGGTCTTTCTTGCGCTTGCCGCGACGCTGACGCTTCTGCTGCCGGCGGCGTTTCGTCTGGTCGTCGACTGCGGCTTCGGCGGCGCTGCCGACGCCGCGATCTGCCGACGGATGGAATTCGGCGATGACCTGACCGGCTATTTCCTCGCCGGGTTCGCGGTTGCGGTCGGCCTCGGTCTCGCGAGCGCGATGCGCTATTATTTCATCAGCCGACTTGGCGAGCGCGTCGTCGCCGACATCCGCGAGGCCGTCTACAGCCACCTCCTCGGGCTCAGTCCTTCATTCTATGTCAATGTCCGCACCGGCGAGGTCCTGTCGCGCCTGACGACCGACACGACCCTCATCGAGACGCTGGTCGGATCGTCGATCTCGGTTGCGCTGCGGACGACAGCGACGACGATCGGCGCGCTCGTGCTGATGTTCTTCGTCAGCTGGAAATTGTCGCTGATGATGCTGGCGGTCGGCCCGCTGATGCTCGGCCCGATCTTCTTTTTCGGCCGCCGCGTCCAGCGCCTGTCGCGCGCCAGCCAGGACAGCCTCGCCGCCGCTTCCGGCCGCGCCTCGGAATCGCTCGGCGCGATCGAAACCGTGCAGGCCTTCACGCGCGAAGGCGAAGAGGCGCAGAGTTTCCGCAACGCCATCGAAGCGACCTTCGACATTGCGCTGCAGCGCATCATCGTCCGCTCCTACATGACCGGCGTCATCTTCTCCTTCGTCCTTGGCGGTCTGATTTCCGTCCTCTGGTTCGGCGCGACGCAAGTGCAGGCGGGCGCGATCACCCCGGGCGCCATGACACAGTTTGTGATGTACGCCTTTGTCGCGGTCTCCGGCATCGGCATGCTGACTGAGACCTATGCGGAAGTCATGCGCGCCGCCGGCGCCACCGAACGGCTTATGGAACTGCTCGGCGCACAATCGGAAATAAGGGCCGTCCCGCCAGTCGCGACCTTGCCGGCGCGGCTGAAGGGGGACCTATCCTTCAGGAAGGTTGTCTTCGCGTATCCGGCGCGTCCCGAAATGCTGGCGCTCAATGACGTCAGCATCGATTTTGCAAGCGGCAAGACGACGGCGCTGGTCGGACCGTCCGGCGCCGGCAAGTCGACAATCTTCCAGTTGCTGTTGCGGTTTTACGACCCGCAATCGGGCTCGGTCGCAATCGATGGCGTCGACATTCGCAATCTCGACCCCACGGCGCTGCGTCGCTCGATCTCGATCGTGCAGCAAAACGCGCCGTTGTTTGGCGGCAGCGCGGCCGACAATATCCGCTTCGGGCGGCCGGGCGCGCCGCTCGACGATGTCATCGCCGCTGCGGTCGCCGCTAACGCGCACGATTTCATCTCGGCCCTGCCGGCCGGCTACGACACGCC
>JBGSSK010000213.1:0-2190 GCA_041737095.1 Parvularculaceae bacterium
GGACAATCCCCGGCGTCCGCGCGCCGAGCGCTTGAGCTATCTGGCGGCTCCGCGCACGGCGCGCTCGCCAAACCCGAACCGATGAAGTATTCAACCGCAGGACTCTCTGAATGAACGTGGGAGCCAAAGGGCTCACATCAATCGCGATCTAAATAACTTCCGTTTGCTTTTTGATCTCCGCGCTGTGAGCGTCGGAGTGATTATCACCCGCACGGACGATCTTCAGCGGATCTTTGTCGAAATTGGGCGCGGATCAAGCTATGGCCAATCGACAACGCATATGAGCAGATTGCTGCCGCGAGTGATTGGCGGCGGTGGTGGCGGGTGTCCTCTTCTCGTTTTCGGAATTACGCCCAAACTCTACGATAGGACAAGCTAAAGATGAAAAGCGATGCAGCCGTTGATCTTCGTCACGAATATTCCGGACGGCGCTTTCGTACAATTCTCGCCGATCCTCCATGGCAATTCCAGAACAGAACTGGAAAGATGGCTCCAGAACATCGAAGACTGTCCCGCTATTCGACAATGACCCTCAACGATATTAAGGCGCTTCCGGTATCCGACTTGCTTGATGAGGCGGCGCATTTATATTTGTGGGTGCCGAATGCGCTTTTGCCAGAAGGCATTCAAACACTCGAGTCGTGGGGATTTAAGTATAAAAGCAATATCGTTTGGCACAAGGTGCGTAAAGATGGAGGGTCAGACGGTCGCGGCGTGGGTTTCTACTTTCGAAATGTTACGGAGCTTGTGCTCTTTGGTGTCAAGGGCAAGAATGCCCGGACCCTCGCGCCCGGTCGTCGGCAAGTGAATTTGCTGTCGACGCGAAAGCGCGAGCATTCTCGCAAGCCGGATGAGATTTACGACATAATTGAAGCTTGCAGCCCGGGACCATTTCTCGAGCTTTTTGCGCGTGGGGCCCGACCGGGTTGGGAGGTCTGGGGCGATCAGGCGTCCGCGGAATATCGGCCGACTTGGAAGACTTACGCACACAATTCTCATTCTGACGCCCTGCGATTGGTTGAGCTGGCTGGTTCGAAATAGGGCGAGATCTCGTCTGGCCTTCCGCCCCCTCGCTTTACGCGCGGGCGACGGCGCCATAAGAAAACCGGCCGCGCCGGGGAGCGGGGACGCTTCCCGGCGCGGGTCGTTTTGCGCCGGCGACGGCCCCGAACCCGACATCGAAACCGAACCCCGCAAGGCTCTTGACGCCGCCCGGATGGGCCCTTGAGACCAAGAAAGACGCCATGACGTCCCTGAACGATATCAGAACCGGTTTTCTCGACTTCTTCCGCGCCCGCGGCCACACCATCATCCCTTCGGCGCCGCTGGTCCCGCAGAACGACCCGACGCTCCTATTCACCAACGCCGGGATGGTGCCGTTCAAGAATGTTTTCACTGGCGCTGAAAAACGCCCCTATGTGCGCGCCGCCTCATCGCAGAAATGCGTGCGCGCCGGCGGCAAGCACAACGACCTCGACAATGTCGGCTACACGGCGCGCCACCACACTTTCTTCGAGATGCTCGGCAATTTCTCCTTCGGTGATTATTTCAAGGAGGAGGCGATCGACGCCGCGTGGACGCTCGTCACCCGCGATTTCGGCCTCACGAAAGACCGGCTGACCGTCACCGTCTATCACACGGACGATGAGGCCGCTGCGCTCTGGCGCAAGATCGCCGGCCTTCCCGAGGCGCGGATCATCCGCATTCCGACGAACGACAATTTCTGGGCGATGGGCGACACCGGCCCCTGCGGCCCGTGTTCGGAAATCTTCTTCGATCATGGCGACAAGATCGCGGGCGGGCCGCCCGGCTCGGCCGATCAGGACGGCGACCGCTTCATTGAAATCTGGAACCTTGTTTTCATGCAGTTCGAGCGCAGCGCGGACGGCGCGATGAACAGCCTGCCGAAGCCGTCGATCGACACCGGCATGGGGCTTGAGCGCATCGCCGCGGTGCTGCAGGGCGTCCACGACAATTACGAAACGGACCTCTTCAAGAAGATCATCGGCGCCTCGGTCGATATCACGGGCCGTCCCGCGATCGGCGAGGATGCGCCGGCGCACCGCGTGATCGCCGATCATCTGCGCGCGTCGTCGTTCCTGATCGCCGACGGCGTTACGCCGTCGAATGAGGGGCGCGGCTATGTGCTGCGGCGGATCATGCGCCGCGCGATGCGCTACGCGCACGGGC
>JBGSSK010000235.1:0-8488 GCA_041737095.1 Parvularculaceae bacterium
CGATCGCGCCGCCATTCGGATTCACATGCGCCGCGTCGTCCGGCAAGCCAAGCGCGCGCAGGCTCGCGAGCGCCTGCGACGCGAAGGCCTCGTTGAACTCGATCACTGACATGTCGCCAGCCGACAGGCGCGCCCTGGCGAGAACAGCCTTCGACGCCGGCGCGGGTCCGATCCCCATGATCCGCGGCGGAACCCCGACGACGGCGCCGGCGACAAAACGCGCGCGCGGCGTCAATCCATATTTTTTTACCGCCGCCGACGACGCGACAATGATCGCCGCCGCGCCGTCATTGACGCCGGACGCATTGCCGGCGGTGATGACGCCGTCCTTTTTGACAAAAGGCTTGAGGCCCGCGAGCGCTTCGAGGGTCGTCTCGCGCGGGTGTTCGTCGGCATCGACGATCTTCGGTTCGCCCTTGCGCTGCGGGATCGTCACCGCAATTATTTCGGCGGCGAAGCGCCCATTCTTCTGCGCCGCCGCCGCGCGCTGCTGCGAGCGGAACGCGAAAGCGTCCTGATCCGCGCGCGATATGTTGAAATCGGCCGCGACGTTTTCCGCGGTCTCGGGCATCGAGTCGATGCCGTATTGCGCTTTCAGCAGCGAATTGACGAAGCGCCAGCCGATCGTCGTATCGAAAACTTCCGCGTTGCGCGAAAACGCCTCGCTCGCCTTGCCCATTACGAAAGGCGCGCGACTCATCGATTCAACGCCGCCGGCGATGATGAGGTCGGCCTCGCCCGCCTTGATCGCGCGCGCGGCGATCGTCACCGCATCCATGCCCGAACCGCAAAGCCGGTTGACCGTCGTCCCCGGCGCCTTTTCGCCGAGCCCGGCGAGCAGCGCCGCCATGCGCGCGACGTTCCTGTTGTCCTCCCCCGCCTGATTGGCGCAGCCCATGACGATGTCATCGAGCGCATCCCAGTCGACTTTCGGATTGCGGTCTTTCAGCGCCCGGAGCGGGACCGCCGCAAGATCGTCGGCGCGCACCGATGACAGCGCTCCGGCGTAACGGCCGACCGGCGTCCTGACCGCGTCGCAGATGAAAGCGTCGCTCATCTATGCCTCCACGACGGCGCCGCCGGCCGTCCGCGACAATCCCTGGAACACCGCAATTGTCCGACCGTCATCGGCGGCGATCGTCACCGTATAAACGCCAGTGCGGCCTTCGACCGCCTCCTCGCGCGCGGTCGCGGTCAGTTTCTCGCCGATTTTCGCCGGCGCGATAAAGGAAATCGACGCCGATTGCGCGAAGGAAATCACATTGCGTGAATTGCACGCCCAGGCGAAAGCGCTATCCGCAAGCGAAAACAGCACGCCGCCGTGACACACCTTGTGGCCGTTGGTCATGCTTTCCTTGACGATCATCGAACAACGCGCCCAGCCGAACCCGGCGTCTTCCATGACGAGGCCGAAAAGGTCGGCGACGCCCTCCGTCGCATGGAGGTGAAAGGCGATGCGACGCGCCAAGGCGTCTTCTTTCGAGAGCGTCATCGATGTCCTGCGAATTGACTGACCGATCGTTCAATTATAAGAAACATCTGCGCAAGGCAAGCAAAGAGGCGGCGATGGCGTTCGAAACGATCCTCTTCTCGATCGAAGGCGGCGCGGCGCGCATCACGCTCAATCGCCCCGATCGGCTGAATTCCTTCACTATCGCGATGCATGCGGAACTCGCCGAAGCGCTCGACGAGATCGACCGCGACAAATCGGTGCGCGTGACCGCGATCACCGGCGCCGGCCGCGGCTTTTGCGCCGGCCAGGATTTGCAGGATCGCGCGGTGATGCCGGGCGCGGCTGTCGATCTCGGCGAGTCCGTCGAGAAACGCTACAACCCGCTCATTCGCCGCTTGACGGCATTGCCGATGCCGGTCGTTTGCGCCGTCAATGGCGTTGCCGCCGGCGCCGGCGCGTCGCTCGCCTTCGCCTCGGACATCGTGATCGCCGCCCGCTCCGCGAAGTTTATCATGTCGTTCGCCAATATCGGCCTCGTGCCGGATTCGGGAAGTTCATGGGCGCTGCCGCGTCTCGCCGGCCAAGCGCGCGCGCTCGCCCTCGCCTTGACCGGCGATCCGCTCGCCGCCGAGCAAGCCGCCGATTGGGGCCTCATCTGGAAATGCGTCGACGATGACAAGCTTTCGGCCGATACCGACGCAATGATCGCGAAATTCGCCGCGGCCCCGACGCGCGGGCTCGCCGAAACGAAGCGGTTGATCCGCTCGGCCTTTTCGCGGTCGCTCGATGACCAGCTCGATCTCGAACGCGACCGCATGCGCGAGCTTGGCCGCTCGGAAGATTACCGCGAAGGCGTCGATGCGTTCCTCGACAAGCGAAAGCCGGCGTTCAAGGGAGTTTGATCGATGCTTGAGAAAATGTCGCCGATCCTGCCGAGCCGTCAAATCTCGAAGTCAGAGGAATTCTATTTACGCCTCGGATTTCACACGATCTATCGCGACCATCAATATCTCCTCATGAAGCGCGAGAACGCCGAGGTGCACTTCTTCCTGAATGAACAGCACATTCCGGAGAAATGCGATCACGGCGCCTATTTGCGGCCTTCAGATATCGAGGCGCTTTCCGCGGAATTCGCAACGCTAGAATTGCCGGACCGCGGGATTCCGAGATTTGAGCCGGTCGAACCGAAGCCATGGCGCATGAAGGAACTCGTCATTGTCGACCCCGACGGCAATCTGATTCGCGCCGGCCAGGAGACATGACGAGCCGTATGTAACGTCCGGCAGGGGTCACTGCGATCAGGCCCGGATCTCGGGGCTGAGAATTCAGAACGCCGGAAATGCTGCGACAATATCCGGAGAAGGATTTCAATGAACATGCTATTGAAGAACTACGCACTTGGCGGGTGGGTCGAAGGAACTGGAAAGCTCGCCGACATTCCTTCCGCCGTCACCGGCGATGTCATCGCGCGCGGCGGCTCGGGCGGGCTCGATTTTGCGAAGATGGCGCGCTACGCCCGTGATGTCGGCGGCGAGAACCTCCGTAAGCTGACCTTTCACGAACGCGCCGCGATCGTAAAGGCGCTGGCGCAGGCGATCATGGACAGGAAGGAAGAGCTTTATCAGCTGAATTTCTCGACCGGCGCCACGCGAAAGGACGGCTGGATCGACATCGAGGGCGGCGCCGGCACGCTTTTCTCGATGGCGTCAAAGGCCAAGCGCGAACTTCCGAACGATTTCATTCTCGTCGATGGCGCGATCGAACAGGTCTCGCGCGAAGGAACCTTTCTCGCGCAACATATCTACACGCCGTTGAAGGGCGTCGCCGTCCATATCAACGCATTCAACTTCCCGGTCTGGGGGATGCTCGAAAAACTGTCGGTGTCGCTGATCGCCGGCGTCCCGGCGATCGTCAAGCCGGCGACATCGACATGCTATCTCGCCGAGGCGGCTTTCCGCATCCTGATCGAAACCGGCAAGGTCCCGGAGGGCGCCCTGCAATTCATCGCAGGCTCGACCGGAAATCTCTTCGACTACCTGACCGGACAGGATGTCGTATCCTTTACCGGATCGGCGTCGACCGCCGCGAAGCTGAAGGCGCATCCGGTGATCATCCGCGAATGCGTCAAGTTCGTTTCCGAGCAGGACAGTCTCAACGCCTCGATGCTTGGGCCGGACGCGACCGCCGACAGTCCGGAATTCGCTCTGTTCGTCAAGGAAGTCGTCCGGGAAATGACGGTCAAGGCCGGGCAGAAATGCACCGCGATCCGTCGCGCCCTTGTGCCGTCCGCACTGCTCGACGCTGCGCAGTCGGCGATTTCCGAAGCGCTCGCCAAAACGACGATCGGCGACCCCGCGCGCGAGGATGTGCGGATGGGCCCGCTCGTCTCCCTGTCGCAGCGCGAGGATGTGCGCGCGAAAGTCGCCGCCCTTGCGAGCGAGGCGAAAATCGTCTTCGGCGACAAGCCGCCAGCAGATCCGATCGGCGCGTCGGCGGTGACCGGCGCTTTCGTCACGCCGATGCTGCTGCGCTGCGACGATCCGTGGACGTCGAAGGCTGTCCACGAGGTCGAGGCGTTTGGCCCGGTCTCGACGCTGATGCCCTACAGATCGCTCGACGATGCGATCAAGCTCCTTTCGAAGGGCAGCGGGTCGCTCGTCATGTCGCTGTTCACCCACGATCCCGAGATCGCCCGCGAGGTCGTTATCGGCGCCGGCTGTTTTCATGGCCGCGTCATCGTCATCGACCGCGATTGCTCAAAGGAATCGACCGGGCACGGCTCGCCGCTCCCCGTTCTTGTCCATGGCGGACCCGGCCGGGCCGGGGGCGGCGAGGAACTTGGCGGCATGCGCGGCGTCAAACACTACATGCAGCGGTCCGCCATTCAGGGATCGCCGCAGACATTGCGCGCGATCACCGGCCAATGGGTCAAAGGCGCCGCCGTCGAGGCGAAGCCGCCGCACCCCTTCCGCTACAATTTCAGCGACCTCGAAATCGGCAAGACGATCGAGACATTGGCCCGCACGATCAGCCTTGAAGACATCGAGCATTTCGCTGAATTCACCGGCGACAATTTCTACGCGCATATGGACGAGGCGGCGGCGAAGGCGAACCCGTTCTTCCCGGGCCGCGTCGCACATGGCTATCTGATCCTGTCATTCGCCGCAGGACTTTTTGTCGATCCGGCGCCGGGGCCCGTCCTCGCCAATTACGGCCTCGATGAATTGCGGTTTCTGACGCCTGTATCGCCGGGCGATTCGATCAAGGTGCGCCTCACCGCCAAATCGAAGAAGAAGCGCAACGACGACTACGGCGAAGTCAAATGGGATGTCCTGGTGACCAACCAGAACAACGAAGCCGTTGCAAGCTATGAGCTACTGACGATGAACGCTATTTAGGAGAAATCGCGATGTTCAAATTCTACGCCATGTACAAGAGGCCGGCCGATGAGGCGGCGTTTTTCAAGTATTACAACGACGTTCACATTCCGCTGGTGCGGAAAGTGCCGGGCCTGAAGGGCGCGGTGGTCAACCGGATCGTTGGATCGCCGATGGGCGGCGAAGCGCCCTATTTCCTGATTGCGGAACTGCATTTCGCCGACAAGGCGGCCTTTGACGCCGCCTCCAGGACGCCGGAGTTTCAGGCGACCGGCGCCGACGTCGCCAATTTCGCCAAGGGCCTTCTGACCGTCATGGTCGCCGAGGAAATCTGATGGCGCGCCGGCAAGCCGCCGACTACGAGGAAAAGCGCGAAGCGATCGTCGAAGAAGCCGCGCGGCTTTTCGCTGAAAAAGGCTTCGCCGGCGCTTCGCTCGCTGATCTCGCCTTCGCCTGCGACATGTCGAAATCATTATTCTATCACTACTACGCTTCGAAAGAGGCGATTCTCTACGCGGTGATGCGCGGCCACATGGACGATCTCCTGACGGCGACAGTGATTGCGCCGACAACTGATCCCGTCGCCGACCTCCGCCAGTTCGCCTCAGCGCTGCTTCGCCATTACGCCGGCGCCGCCGACCGTCAGAAAGTCCTGCTCTACGAACTTTCGTCGCTGCCGAAAGGCGAGCGCGCCGATATCGTCGCCAAGGAGCGCCGGCTCGTCACCCATGTCGAGGAGATCATCCGCCGCGCCATGCCCGGCATCGCCCAGCCGGTTCTCCGCGCGCAGGCGATGCTGTTTTTCGGTATGATCAACTGGACCCATAGCTGGCTGAAGCCAGGCGGCCCGGTCGCGCGCGACGATGTCGCGGAGATGGCCGCGCGCATGGCTCTGGCGAAGATTTGACAAAAATTCCGGCGGGAGCGATCGCTCTGACCGCCGCGCTGGACAAGCGGCGCCGGCCGCATGACAAAGTGGCGGCTTCAGTGGAGGGCGCCATGGACTGGACATTCAACCTGAAGTCGAAGGCCGCGCACGCAGCGATAATCTCAGGGCTTTGCTGTCTCGCCGCCTGCGGCGCGCCCGCCGTCCCAAAGGTCGATGATCAGGTGCTGGCGGCGATCGGCAAGGCGCCGGCCGCCGCGAGCGTCGACGCCGCGGCGATCGTCAACGCAGACGCCAATCCCGGCGAATGGCTGACGCATGGCCGCACCTATTCCGAACAGCGCTATTCGCCGCTCGATCAGGTGACGCACGACAACGCCAAAAACCTCGGTCTCGTTTGGTCCTTCGACCTCGGCAATTCGCGCGGCATTGAGGCGACGCCGATCGTGCATCGCGGCGTCATGTATGTGACCGGAAGCTGGAACGTCGTTCACGCGCTCGACGCGCGGAACGGCGCCGCGCTCTGGTCATACGACCCGCAAGTCGACCGAAGCCGCGCATCGGTGATGTGCTGCGACGCGGTCAATCGCGGCGTCGCCCTGTGGGGCGAAAAAATCTTCACCGGGACGATTGACGGGCGCCTGATCGCGCTTGACGCCAAAACCGGCGCCGAAATCTGGAACGTCAACACGGTTGATCTCTCCAAACCCTATTCGATCACCGGTGCGCCTCGGGTGGTCAAAGGCAAGGTGCTTATCGGCAACGGCGGCGCGGAACTGGGCGTACGCGGCTATGTTTCCGCCTATGACGCTGAAAGCGGCGCAATGCTCTGGCGCTTTTACACCGTGCCCGGCAATCCCGCGGACGGCTTTGAAAATGCTGCGCTGGAGAAAGCCGCCGCGACATGGAACGGCGCGTGGTGGAAACTCGGCGGCGGCGGTACGGTCTGGGATTCGATGGCGTATGATCCGGAGCTCGATCTTCTCTATATCGGCGTCGGCAACGGGTCGCCCTGGAACCAGCGCGTCCGGAGCCCCGGCGGCGGCGACAATCTGTTTCTCTCTTCGATCGTCGCGCTCCGTCCCGACACGGGGGAGTATGTCTGGCATTATCAGACGACGCCGGGCGAGACTTGGGATTACACGGCGACGCAGCACATCATTCTCGCCGACATCGAAATCGACGGCGCCGCGCGCAAGGTGCTGATGCAGGCGCCGAAGAACGGATTTTTCTATGTCATCGACCGTGCGACCGGAGAACTCCTGTCGGCGAAGAATTTCGTCGACATGAACTGGGCGACCGGCGTCGACATGAAGAGCGGCCGCCCGATCGAAAACCCCGCTGCGCGCTGGCCGGGATCCAATCCCTCGTTGCAGCTTCCGGGGCCCCTCGGCGCCCACAACTGGCACCCCATGTCGTTCAGCCCACGGACGGGTCTTGTCTATATCCCGGCGCAGGAAATTCCGTTCGCTTTCGCCGACCAGCCGGATTTCCGGGAAAAGAAAATGGGCTGGAACACCGGCGCTGACTTCATCGCCGCCGCGCTGCCAACCGACGAGGCGATCGCCAAGGCGCTGCGCGCCATGATGAAGGGGCGCCTCCTCGCCTGGGACCCGGTGAAACAGGAAGCCCGCTGGTCGGTCGAACATTTCGGTCCGTGGAACGGCGGCGTCTTGTCGACCGCCGGCGATGTGGTGTTTCAGGGAACGTCCGACGCGCATTTCGCGGCCTATGACGCGACCGACGGCGCGCCGCTCTGGCAGTTCTTCACACAGACCGGCGTCGTTGCGGCGCCGATCGCCTATGAAATCGACGGCGAACAATATTTGTCGGTGGCGACCGGATGGGGCGGCGCCTATGCGCTGATCGCCGGCGGCGTCATTCCGACCGGCAGCACGGCGAAGCTCGGCCGCGTGCTGACTTTCAAACTTGGCGCGACCGGCGAGTTGCCTCCGGTCGATCCGCCGCAAGAGGCGGTCGCCGCGCCGCCGCCGTCGACCGCGTCAGCGGAAACGATCGCCGCCGGCGCAGTCGCCTACGCCGCCAATTGCACGGTCTGTCACGGCGAGCACGCGATGTCTTCGGGCATTGTGCCGAACCTGCGCTATTCGCCGCTGCTCGCTGACGCAGCGCTGTGGAACTCGGTGGTGATCGACGGCGCGCGCGCGCCGCTCGGGATGATGAGTTACGCCGCCATCTTCGACGCGGCGACGGCCGAAGCGATCCGCGCCTGGGTCATTACGGAAGCAAACAGCGGCCGCGACGCTGATTTTTACAAACGCCTGTCCGGCGAAGGAGAAATCCAGTGAACGGCGCCGAAGCTCTTATCGCGACGCTTTATGATGCTGGCGTCGAGGTCTGTTTCGCCAATCCCGGCACCTCGGAAATGCAATTGGTCGCAGCGATCGACAAGCACCCCCATATGCGCGGCGTTCTGGGGCTTTTCGAGGGCGTCGTCAGCGGCGCCGCCGACGGGTACGGCCGCATGGCCGACAAGCCCGCCGCAACGCTTCTGCATTTGGGTCCGGGCTTCGCGAACAGCGCCGCCAATCTGCACAATGCGCGGCGCGCCCGCTCGCCGGTCATCAACATTGTCGGCGATCATGCAACCTATCATCGCGACTATGATGCGCCGCTCACCTCCGACGTCGAGGGCGCAGCGCGGCCGTTTTCCGACTGGGTGATGACCTCGGCGTCGGCCGACGCGCTGGCGCGCGACGGCGCGACCGCCTTCGTCGAGGCGATGCGCTATCCAGGCGCGATCGCGACCCT
>JBGSSK010000240.1:0-1503 GCA_041737095.1 Parvularculaceae bacterium
GCTCTCCCTCGTCGCAGCCAGCGTCGCCAATGCCGGCATCGACGACAAGATGCGCGCGCTTCTTAAGGGCGACCATGACGCCGCCGCGTCGCCGCCGCCGATCGGCGCCATTGCGGTCATCGACATCGACGACAATTCCGACGGGAAAAAATCGAAGCGGAGAAAATCCCGTTCGCGCAGCGAGTTTTGCGACCAGATGTGCGCCGAGATACTGCTCAGCCGGCCGGCAATGCGCGTCATCCGCGCCCACTTGCCAGGCTTCAGTCTGGAATTGGACAAAAACGCAGAAGCGACGATGTTCCGTCGCGCTTTCGGCGGCGCCTGCGATGACGCCTTTTCCGATCCGAATTCGGCGCACGCCAGATTCGCCCAGTTCGCCGACGGCCGGACGGATGCTCGCGGGCGCCTTGTCGCCGAATTGAAAGCGGCGAACGGCTGCCTCGCCGCAGCGCCGGCGAGGATTGCGGACGCCGATGTCGTCTTCGCCCATGGCGTGTTGCAGCGGGGCCAAGGCCCTTACGCCGCCGGTCTCGACCTGTTCGCTGGCAAGATCACCGCTGAACGCATTTTGATCGCCTACCGAAAAGACGACCGATTCAAAACAGTCTACAGAATGACGGCGGTCAATGCGTGGAAATTTGAACCCTTACTATACCCCGCTGTCGTCAACGGCAGCGGACTGAATGTGAAAATCGGCTTCCCGCGCCGGATGATTTCCCGGAACTATCCCGAGGATCGTCACCGGCTTGATGCAATCGCGACGCTGCGCGACCGGCTTGGCATTGACCTCGCCGCAATCCGCTAGATTTTTCGAAATGCGATGACCGCGTTAAGGCCTCCGAACGCGAAGGAATTCGACACGGCAAGATCGATCTTCCGCCCCTGCGCTTCATTGGGGCAGTAATCGAGATCGCAGGCAGGGTCCGGCGCATCGTAATTGATGGTCGGCGGAATGACGCCTTCTTCGAGGGCCTTCAGCGCGGCGATCGCTTCGATGCCGCCGGCTGCGCCGAGAAGATGCCCGTGCATCGACTTCGTCGACGAAACGATCAGGCGATCGGCGTCGGCGCCGAAGGCGTCGCGAATCGCTCTGGTTTCAGTCGGATCGTTGAGCAGCGTCCCCGTGCCGTGCGCATTGATGTAGGTCGCCGCAGGATCAACGCCGCCGACCGTCGACAGGGCGATTTTCATCGCGCCGGCGGCGCCCTCGACCGCCGGGTTGATCATGTCTTTCCCGTCGGCGTTCATGCCGAAACCAGCGATTTCCGCATAGATTTTCGCGCCGCGTTTTTTTGCGGCTTCGTACTCTTCAAGGACGAGAATTCCGGCCCCTTCGCCGATGATGAGGCCTTTGCGGTTCTTCGAAAACGGACGGCAAAGCTCATCCGACATGCTGTGCCTCGCCTTCCTCGTCTCCATCGGGCCATAGGTCAGCAACGCTTCGGACGCGCCGCACACCGCCGCGTCGGCTGCGCCGCGGCGGACGAGATCGGCGGCGACCCC
>JBGSSK010000316.1:0-8344 GCA_041737095.1 Parvularculaceae bacterium
CTGCGCATCGAGCGCCGCAGCGCCCGCCGTGACGCGCGCGCCTTCAACCGAGATTTTCGCGAAAGGCGCTCCAAGTCTGACCACGACCCCGCGAACGCCGCCGTCCCGGACCAGCAGATTGGAGCCGACGCCGACCGGATATACCGGAATGTCCGCCGGCGCGCTTTTCAGGAACTGCGCAAGGTCTTCGGCGTCCGCCGGCGCGTAGAGCACGTCCGCCGGCCCGCCGACGCGGAACCAGGTGATCGCCGACATGTCGGCGCGCTCGACATAGCGGCCGCGGACAATCGGCAGTTCGCCGGCCTTCACCATGCGCCTACGCTTTCAGTTTCATCAATTCGGATTCGAGCCCGTTAGCATATTTCGTGATATCTCCGGCCCCGAGGCAGACGACATAATCGCCGCGTTCGGCGATCTCGGCGATCGCTTTCGGCAGCACGTCGAACGATGCAAGCGCGCGCACGTCTCTATGCCCTTGCGCCGCCGCGCCGGCGACGAAGGCGTCGCGGCTGGCGCCCTCGATCGGCGCTTCGCCAGCCGCATAGACGTCCGTGACGAACGCGACATCCGCATCATTGAGGCAGGAGCAGAATTGATCCATCAGATCGCGAAGCCGCGTGAACCGATGCGGCTGGACGATTGCAATGATCTTGCCGCGCGTCACATTGCGCGCCGCGCGTAATACCGCCGCAATCTCCACCGGGTGGTGGCCGTAATCATCGATGATGGTGACGCCGTTCCAGTCGCCGACCTTGGTGAACCGGCGCTTGACGCCGGCGAATTTTGCAAAACCAATGCGGATCGCCTCATCCGGCGCGCCGACCTTGCGTGCGACAATCGCCGCGGCGATTGCGTTCAGAACATTGTGGACGCCTGGCATCGGCAGGCGAACGCCGTCAATGCGGCTGTCGGGCTTCCCGCGACTGCGGAAGACGATATCGAATTTCGTCGCTCCGCCCTCGAACGAAATATTGTCGGCGCGCACATCCGCCTGCGGATTAGTTCCATAGGTGATGAGACGCCGGTCGGTGACGCGGCCGACGAGCGCCTGTACTTCCGGATGATCGAGGCAAACGACGCCATAGCCGTAAAACGGCGTGTTCTCGATGAATTGATCAAAGCCCGCTTTCAACGCGTCGAAATCGCCCCAATATTGCAGATGCTCGGGATCGATGTTCGTGACGACGGCGATTGTTGTCGGAAGACGAAGAAACGAGCCGTCGGACTCGTCCGCCTCAACGACCATCCAGTCGCCCTCGCCGATCCGCGCATTGGCGCCATAGGCGTTGATGACGCCGCCATTGATCACCGTCGGGTCGAGCCCCGCCTCGTCAAGCAGCGCGGCGACCATTGTCGTCGTCGTCGTCTTGCCATGCGTTCCGGCGACCGAGATCGTCCATTTCAGGCGCATCAACTCCGCCAGCATGTCGGCGCGGCGGACGACCGGTATGTGGCGGGCGCGCGCGGCGAGAATCTCCGGATTGTCGCCGCGTATTGCTGTTGACACGATCACCGCGCCCGCTCCTTCGACATTTTTCGCGGCGTGGCCGATGACGATCGGAATTTCCTTTTCGCGCAATTGTTGCACCGTCGCGCTGTCGGCGACATCCGATCCGCGCACCTCGTAGCCGAGGTTTTTCATCACTGCGGCAATGCC
Organism: Parvularculaceae bacterium; assembly: GCA_041737095.1. Taxonomy (GTDB): domain Bacteria; phylum Pseudomonadota; class Alphaproteobacteria; order Caulobacterales; family Parvularculaceae; genus Amphiplicatus. Next base: position 1,658 of record JBGSSK010000316.1, read on the forward strand.
CGACATTCCGATGCCGCCAATGCCGACAAAATGCACGACCCCGACGCCAAAGGGCAATCTCACCTTGATATTTCTGGATTCGCTCATGCAGCGGCCCTGATTTTTTCACCCGCGATGTTCTCGACGAGATCCGCCAGCGTCGCCGCCGCGTTCAGCTTCACTCGCGACTTCGCGGCGACCGCCATATGCCCAAGAAGCGCCGGGTCTGTCAGGAGATCGTGCAGACGGGCGCAAACAGCGTCGACGGTGAATTCACCCTCGCTCATGCGAACGGCGCCGCCGGCGTCGGTCAACGCCCGGGCGTTGCCGGTCTGATGATCGTCCATGGCGATGGCGAGCGGCGCCAGCAGGGATGGTCTGCCAATTGTCGCAAGCTCCGTCACGGTCGACGCGCCGGCGCGCGCGATGACCAGATGAGCGCGCGAAATTCGCGCCGGAAGGTCAGCGAAAAACGGTGCGAGTTCGGAGGCGACGCTGGCGCCCGCATAGATTGCCTTGACATCCTCAAGTTCGCCGTCACGCACTTGCTGCGTTACGAAAAGCCGGCCGCGCAAGCCGGCGGGCAAGGCGGCGATCGCTTTAGGCGCAATCCGCGAGAAGAGCGATGCGCCCTGGCTGCCGCCGAAGATGATCACGGAAATCCTGTCCGTCGGACCTAACGGCGGATAGGGTGCGTCAGCGACCGCCGCAACCGCGTCGCGCACCGGATTGCCGACCTCGACAAGCGCCGATTGGAGCCTTTCGGCCCTCTCCAATACGGGAAATCCGTGCGCGACAAAAGATGCGCCTGCCGCCGCCATGCGGTTGGCGCGGCCGAGAACGGCGTTTTGTTCGTGGACGCCATAGGGAATATTGAGCAGCTGCGCCGCTTTCATCGCAGGGAAAGACGGGTAGCCGCCAAACCCGACAGCCGCTGAAACCTTTCGCTTGCTGAATTCCCGCAGCGTCGTGACCAGTCCGCCGGCGAGCGAAAGCGCCGCCGCCGCTTTTGCTATCGGGCCGCCGATCGATGGGCTCGCGGCGGAGATCATGAATCGTTCATCCGCCGGAAAACTCGTCGCGAAACGGTCGCCGCGCGCATCCGTGACAAGCAATATTTTGTGGCCGCGCCGTTTCAATTCCTGCGCCAGCGCTTCGGCGGGAAACAGGTGGCCGCCAGTGCCGCCGGCGGCGAGCGCAATCAGCGTGGGCGAACGCGCGCTCACGGCATCACATCCTTGCGCCGCGCCGCATTCGCCTGCCGACGTGTCAGCGCGAGGATCAGGCCGACCGTCAACGCCGCCGCAATCAGCGACGAGCCGCCATAGGAAATGAATGGCAATGTCATTCCCTTGGCCGGCAAAGCGCGGAGGCTGACAGCGATATTGATGAAACTCTGCAACCCAATGGTCGCAGCGAGACCGCACACTGCGCTCTGCGCGAAGACGCTCCTCAAGGCGCCCGCCCGTGCGAAACTCCGCACGACGAACGCGCAAAAGAGCGCAAGGATGATCAACGCGACGATCAGGCCGAATTCCTCGGCGGCGACGGCGAATATGAAATCCGCGTGCGCGTCGGGAAGCGACAATTTGACGGTCGCCGCGTCGCTGCGCGGCAACAACCCGCCATGCGCGATCGCCTCGAGCGCCTTTTCAACCTGGTAATTGTCGCCGGCGGCGGGGTTGAGGAAGCCGTCGATGCGCCGCGCCAGGTGCGGCGAAATGAAATAGCCGGCGACGAGCCCCGAGACCGCAACGATCGCGACGGTCGCTAGCCACATTATTGATCCGCCGGCGACAAAGAACATCGCCATCCAGACGGCCGTCAACAATGCGGCCTGCCCGTAGTCTGGCTGCAACGCTAGAAGCGCCGCACACAGAAGAAACAGGATGCACGCGATTGCACCGCCGGGAAATCGTGGGCTGCGCGCGCCTTCGGCGAGCATCCACGCGGCGACCATCACGAAGCCGGGCTTCAGGAGTTCGGATGGCTGGAAGGCGAAGGCGCCGAGCGGCAGCCAGCGTTTCGCCCCGTTGATATCGGGCGCGAGAAGGATTGCGAAAAACATCGCCGCCAAAGCGAGGATGAAGATGACCGCGCCGAGCCGACGCGCCTGCAACGGCGTCAACATCGATACGCCGAGCATCACGAGCGCCGCCGGCAGAACGAACGCAATCTGACGCATCGGGAAATGAAAGGCGTCGTCAATGCCGAGCCGAGCCGCAGAGCCGGGGCCCGCCGCGAAGACCAGCACAATGCCGATCGTCATCAGCGCCGCCAGCATGAAAAGCGAGAAATGATCAACCGACCACCACCAGCGGGCGACCGGCGAGGTGTCGAGCCTGCTCAGCGCTTTCATGCGGCTTCTCCGTTCATCGCATCAATCTGGTTGGCGAGTTTGCGGAAGACCTCGCCACGCTCCTCGAAACTGCGGAACTGGTCATAGGAGGCGCAGGCCGGCGAAAGCAGAACGACCGGCGACGCGGCGCCGCCCGATACGGCATCGCGCGCAGCCTGTGCGACCGCTGTCGGCAGATCGCCGCATTGAATGCAGGCTGCGACGCCGGCGAGTTGCACTTCGAAATCGCGCGCCGCCTCGCCGATCAGATAAACGCCGCGCACCCGCCCCATGAGGTCGCGCAGGCTGGCGATACCGCCTTCTTTCGGCTTGCCGCCCGCGATCCAGTAGATGTCGTCAAACGACAGCAGCGCCCGGCGGGCGGCGTCGGCGTTCGTCGCCTTGGAATCATTGACGAAGATTGTAGCGCCCTTTTTCGCAACAATTTCCATGCGATGCGGCAGTCCCGCGAAACGGTCCATCGCCTTGGTCGCGACATTCGGCGCTATGCCTTCCGCGATCGCGGCTGCAAGCGCCGCGGCCGCGTTCTGCCAGTTATGCTGGCCGCGCAACGCCGCAATATGGGAGATGTCGCCCGCCTCGCCGGATTTTTCGCCAAGGCAATAAAAGAGCTTGGCGTTCAGCGCAAAGACGCCGCGCCCGAGCGATCCTTCCGCCGAAATCGGCGTCACCTTGCGCACGCCGGTCGCCATAAGGCTGGCGCAAAGGCTTTGCGACCAGGCGTCGTCGACGCCGACGACGGCGGCGTCATCGCGCGTCTGGTTCATGAAGATGCGCTTTTTGGCGGCGGCGTATCCTTCCATGCCGCCATGGCGATCAATGTGATCCGGCGAGAGATTGAGATGCACCGCCGTATTGACGCGTAGCGACTTGGCGAGATCAAGCTGGAATGATGACAGTTCCAGCACGTAGACGCGCCCTTTGGCGATCTCCGGCAGCGCAAGCGCCGGTTTTCCGATATTGCCCCCGATGATCGCGTCGCGCCCGCATTCCTTGAGGATATGCCCAATCAACGCCGTCGTCGTCGACTTCCCGTTCGATCCCGTCACCGCGACGATGCGCGGTCGCTGGCTCTCCGGCGCAGCGTCGATCGCGCGCGCAAAGAATTCGATGTCGCCGATGATCTCGACGCCCGACTGATGCGCCTTCTTTACAATCGGGTGGGGCGCCGGATGGGTCAGCGGCACGCCGGGGCTGAGCGCCAGCGTGCGCATGTCGTCCCAAGGCCAATCTTTCGGGTGTTCCGCCGCATAACGGGTCTTGGAGGTCTTCTCGCGGGCGTCCTCTTTTTCATCCCAGCAATAGACCTCGGCGCCGGACGCAACTAGGGCTTCGCATGTCGCAAGCCCGGTCAGTCCGAGCCCGTAAACGCCGATTTTCCTTTTTTCTATTCCAGGGACAAGGATCATGAAGGAGCGCGCACCTAACGAAGCTTCAACGTCGATAGCCCGATCAGCGCAAGGATCACGGCGATGATCCAGAAGCGGATCACGATGGTCGATTCCTTCCACCCAAGCTGTTCGAAATGATGGTGGATCGGCGCCATTCTGAAGACCCTTTTCCCGGTCAGCTTGAAGGAAGCGATCTGGATCATCACCGAAAGGCCTTCAAGGACAAAGAGTCCGCCGACAATCGCAAGAACGATCTCGTGCTTCGCCGCGACCGCGATCGAGCCGATTGCGCCGCCAAGCGCCAGCGATCCAGTGTCGCCCATGAAGATTGCAGCGGGCGGCGCATTGAACCACAAAAAGCCGAGCCCCGCCCCGATGACCGCTCCGCAAATGATTGACAATTCGCCGACGCCGGGGACGAACGGCACGCCGAGATAGCCTGCATAGTCAAACCGGCCGACGAGATAGACGATGAAACCGTATGCGCCGGCGGCGATCATAACGGGGACGGTTGCAAGGCCGTCGAGGCCGTCCGTCAGATTGACCGTATTCGAGGCGCCGACAATTACGAAAGCTGCGAACGGCACCATCAGCCAGCCGATCGGCACCCCTGTCGCGCCCGCGCCGAACCAGTTTTGGAAGAACTGCAGCGGCACAAACGGAACGGCGACCGATGTTTCGATACCTGGCATCGCATCTGGCGCCGCTCCAAGCGTTTTCATGCAAAGAAACCCGGCGATAAGCGCGACCGAAAACTGAATGACCAGTTTCATCGAGCCGACGACGCCCGACGCGGTCTGCTTTGTCACCTTGAGATAATCGTCCCAGAAGCCGAGCGCGCCGTAGGCGAGCGTGACGCCCATGACGATCCACACATAGGGATTATCGAGCCGCGCCCACAGCAAAGTCGCGATCGTCAAGGACATCAGGATCAGAACGCCGCCCATCGTCGGCGTGCCCGCCTTTGAAATGATATGGCCCTGCGGACCGTCCTGACGAATGGGCTGGCCTTTGCCCTGCTTGCGGCGCATCCATCGAATAAGGCGCGGACCGACGATGAAGGCGATGAGCAGCGCGGTCATGATCGCGCCGCCGGCGCGAAACGACAGGTAGCGGAACACGTTGAACAGCACGAACTGGTCGGAAAAATTCGTCAGGTAATAAAGCATCGCGCGTCTTTTCTCTCGCCGCCTTTACAGTGTCGCCCCGGCAGCCTTGATGGCGGCGACGATCTCGCTCACCTTAGAGGCGTTCGACCCTTTGACCATGATAATGTCGCCGTCGCTGAGCGACCCGAGAATCATCGGCGCTAGAGAGCGGGCATCCGCCGCCCTGCCGGCGCGGATCGCAACGGGCGCCGCAGCCCACAAATGATCCATCAAGGCGCCGGCGACATAAAGCGCCTCAACGCCGGCCGCAACTAACGGTTCGGCAAGTCCGGCGTGCAGCTGCGGCGCCGTCTGCCCCAGCTCGAACATTTCGCCGAGAACGGCGATTCGCCGCCCGCGCCCCGTTGGCGTCATTTGCCCGAGGACCGCCAGCGCCGCCCGCATCGAAGTCGGGTTGGCGTTGTAGCTCTCGTCAAGGATGGTGACCGCGCCGCCGCCCGCCAGACGCACGATCGATTGCGCGCCGCGCCCTGGAGCGGCGCCGAGGCTTTTGAGACTGGACGCGGCCTTCGCGGCCGATCCGCCAAGCGCCCGCGCTGCGGCGATGACCGCGAGGGCATTCATCGCCTGATGCTTTCCGGGGGCGGCGAGCGTAAAGGCGAACGCCTCACCGAAAATCATCGCCTCGACCCGACCGCCTGCGCCTTCGCTGCGATAGGCGGTCAGGCGAATATCGGCGTCGGCGCTTTCGCCGAACGTCAGAATTCGCGCAATGCCCGCAGCGGCGGCGAGACCTTTCAGCAATCCGGCGTATTCATTGTCGGCGGGAAGGACCGCCGCGCCGCCCTTCGTCATGCCGAGAAAAATTTCCGCCTTGGCGCGGGCGATGTTCTCGCGCGAACCGAGGTTTTCGATATGCGCCTCGCCGATTGTCGTGATGATCGCGATATGTGGGGCGACGAGTCGCGTCAGCGGCGTAATTTCGCCGGCGTGGTTCATGCCGATCTCGAAGATTCCGAAATCCGCGTCGATCGGCATCCGCGCGAGCGTCAACGGCACGCCCCAGTGATTATTGAAACTCTTGTCCGAAGCGTGGACTCGCCCCAATCCGGCGAAGGCGGCGCGCAGCATTTCCTTTGTCGAGGTCTTGCCGACGCTGCCGGTCACGGCGATGCGCTTGGCGAAATTGCGAAGCCGCGCGGCGCGGGCGAGATCGCGAAGGCCCTCAAGAGTGTCGTTGACAACGAGGAGGGGCGCACCGTCCGGCGCATTTTCCGGCGCGCGTGCGACAAGCGCCGCCGACGCCCCGCGCTCGAAGGCGCTATTGAGGAAATCATGGCCATCGCGCGCATCGGTGAGGGCGACGAACATCTCACCGGGCGCGAGCGTTCGCGTGTCGATCGACAGTCCGCCGGCCGCCCATTCCTCCGCGACCCAGCGATCCGGATCGCCGCCGCGCGCGCACAACATGCCGCCGGTCGCCGCCGCCGCCTCGAAAGCCGTCCATAATCCAGCGCTCATCTCCCGATCTCCTCGACGGCTTTTCGCGTGACTTCCGCGTCGTCAAAAGGCAGCGTTTGCGCGCCCACCGTTTGGCCCGTCTCATGCCCCTTGCCGGCGATGAGCAGGACATCCCCTTCGCGGAGCATCGCGATCCCCGTCGCAATGGCTTCCGCGCGATCGCCGATATCGAGGGCGTCCGGCGATCCTTCAAGAACGGCGCGGCGAATGGCGGCCGCATCCTCCGTTCTCGGATTATCATCCGTGACAATCACCTGATCGGCGCCGCAGCGCGCCGCCGCCCCCATAAGAGGGCGCTTGTTGCGGTCGCGGTCGCCGCCGGCGCCGA
>JBGSSK010000321.1:0-5740 GCA_041737095.1 Parvularculaceae bacterium
GATGACCGCCGCGGCGACGACCGGCCCGGCCCAGGGCCCGCGCCCCGCCTCATCGACGCCGGCGACCGGGCCTTCGAATTCGTCTTCGATTTCGTAAGTCGGGGTTTCAATCATCGCCGCGCCGGATGTTTGGGATCAGACACAATGTTTGACCGATTCGGCGCGTCGGCGAAATCGGCGCGCGTCAGCGCTTTTTCTTTTCGGCGGCGGCGAAGGCGTCGAGCTGTTCGGGCGTCGCCTCCTTGTGATGGCGCTTTTTCCACTCGGCGTAGGGCATGCCGTAGATCTGTGCGCGAGCTTCCTCTTTCGACAGATCGACGCCAAGCTCAGCCGCCGCCTCCGCCTGCCAGTCGGCGAGGCAATTGCGGCAGAAGCCGGCGAGGATCATCAGGTCGATGTTCTGGACGTCGGTCCGCGCGCCGAGATGCGCAACAAGCCGCCGAAAGGCGGCGGCTTCGATCTCAGTGCGCGCTTTTTCGTCGAGCATCCCGCCCTTCCTCCGATTGCGACGCACCGCACATTAGCGGCGGCGGCGGGCGAGATCGAGTGCGCAGCGTTGCTCGCAGCTAAAAAAGCGACATTTGCACGACGTCTTCCCCAGGTCGCCGGAAAAGCGCCGGATCGAGCTTTGGCGCATCGGTCGCAATCGCGCATCGCCGCGCCGCCTTCTGGAAACGCTCGTCGATCAATCGCGCGAAAACGCTGCGCGGCGTTTTCGAACGCGACCAGTCGGGATCATAGTCGCGCCCGCCATTCATCTCCCTGATATGCCGCATGACGCGCCCGGCGCGATCGGGAAAAGCCGCTTCGAGCCATTCGCGGAAAAGTCCCGCAACCTCGAGCGGCAGTCGGATGATCGTATAGCCCGCCCACTTGGCGCCGGCGCCGACGGCCGCCGCCAGCAGGTCTTCAAGCTCGTGATCATTGAGCCCCGGAATGAGCGGCGCCGTCATCACGCCGACCGGAACGCCAGCGTCGCTGAGCGCCTTGACCGCTTCCAGCCGCCGCGAAGGGCTCGACGCGCGCGGCTCCATCACGCGGGCGAGTTTTGGATCGAGCGTCGTGATCGACAGCATCGTCTTGACGATCCCGGCCGCCGCCATCGGCGCCATGAGGTCGATGTCGCGCGCGATCAGCGCCGACTTCGTCAGCACCGACACCGGGTGATTGTATTTCGTCAGCACCGTGAGGATCGCGCGCATCAAGGCGTGCTTCCTTTCGATCGGCTGGTAGGGATCGGTGTTCGTGCCGATCGCGATATGCCGCGGCTTGTAGGATTTCGCGCCAAGTTCGCGGTCGAGGAGCGCGGCGGCGTTCGGCTTTGCAAAGAGTTTCGTTTCGAAATCGAGACCAGCGGAGAGCCCGTAATAGGCGTGCGTCGGCCGCGCGAAGCAGTAGATGCAGCCATGCTCGCAGCCGCGATAGGGGTTGATCGACCGGTCGAAGCGGACAAACGGGCTGTTGACGTAATTGATGATCGTCCGCGGCGTCTCCAGCGTCACGTCGGTCTTCGCCGGCGCCGCCGCTTCTTCAGGCCAGTCGCCGGGTTCCGCCTCGCGCGACAAGGGCTCGAACCGGCCTGAAAGATTTGAGCGCGCGCCGCGACCCTTCGCCCGGGCTGGCGGTGCTGCTTCCCGAGGGCGGCGGGAAGACGGGGAAGGGTCGGCGGCGCGCGTCATCAGCGGAGGGTAGTCAAACGATAGAACAAATCAAGAACAAAATTTCAACAATCGCCCTTCGCGCCGGATTTGCGGCGGCCGTGATTGCTGGCTGTCAGGCGATTGCGTATCGTCCGCCGCCGCCGCGAGGACGCGGGACTCCCGCTTCAGGCTCCTTGCGAGCGCGGCATCCAACAGACGAGGATTCTATGGCGATTTTCACGCATATGGTTGTCGGCACGAATGATCTGCCGAAGGCCCAGAAGTTCTATGACGCGTCGCTCGGCGCGCTCGGTTTGAAGAATGTCGGCCCGATGGGCGCCAACGCCTTCATGTGGGGCAAGGACGGTCCGGAGTTCATCGTCACCAAGCCGGCGAACGGCAAGCCGGCGAGCTTCGCCAATGGCGGTACGATCGGGTTCGCCGCGCCAACCCGCAAGGCAGTTCACGCCTTCCATGAGGCCGGCCTCGCCAACGGCGGAACCTGCGAAGGCCAGCCCGGCCCGCGCAGTTTCACGCCGACCGCTTACGCTGCGTATCTGCGCGATCCGGACGGCAACAAGATCTGCGCCTATTGCTTCGCGCCCGAATAGCGGACGTCACGGCTTGCAAAAGAAAAGCGCGCAGCCTCGAATGAGGCTGCGCGTTTTCGTAAGGGGCGTCCGATGGCGAGATTGGTTGCGCTTATTCTGGCGGCGGCTCTGTCGATTGCAGCGGTCTTCGTCCTCTTCTTCCTGCCGGCGCGCGTCGACCGTTCGCTCAACGGGATCGTCCCGCATGCCCCTTATGAGATCAGCGCCGAAGCGCGAGCGTTTCATGCGACGCTGCGTCTTGCCGACCTTCACAATGACGCGTTGCTGTGGGACCGCGATTTCCTGAAACGCCAGACGCGCGGCCATTCCGACGCCCCTCGCCTCGCCGAGGGCGGCTACCGGCTGCAGGTGCTCGCCGCAGTGACGAAGACGCCGCGCAATCTCAATTACGACCGGAACGCCGGAGATACCGACAACATCACGCGGCTGGTCGTTGCACAGCGCTGGCCGGTCAATACCTGGTCGAGCCTCGCCGAGCGGGCGCTGCATATCGCACAACGCGCCGATCGCGCCGAGAATGGCTCGAAGGGCGGCGTCAGGGTGGTGCGCACGAGCGATGATCTTGCGGCGGGTCTTGCCGGCGACAGCCTAAATCTGATCCTCGCGACCGAAGGCGCACATCCACTCGAAGGCGATATCGGGAACGTCGATCGGCTGTTCGACGCCGGCTATCGCATTCTCGGGCTGCAGCATTTCTTCGATAATGAGCTCGGCGGCTCGCTGCACGGCGTTTCGGCGTCCGGCCTGACGGATTTCGGCCGGGAAGCGATTGTCGCCGCCGAGAAGCGCGGGATGATCATCGACGTCGCCCATTCCTCCGAAGCGGTCGTTCGCGACGTGCTCGCGATCGCGTCGCGCCCGCTCATTGTTTCCCATACGGGCCTGCGGGGTCATTGCGACAGCCCGCGCAATCTTCCCGATGACCTGATGAAGGAGATCGCCATGCGCGGCGGGCTGATCGGCGTCGGGTTCTGGGACGGTGCGGTTTGCGAGCCGACCATCGAGAAGATCGTCGGTGCGATTGTCTATGCGATATCGCTGGTCGGACCGGCGCATGTCGCGCTCGGATCTGATTTCGACGGCGCGACGACGACGCCCTTCGACGCATCGGAGATCGCCGTCCTGACCGATGGTCTGCTGAAGGCGGGCGTCGATGAAGAAACGATCCGCGCCGTGATGGGCGAGAACGCCATCGCATTCTTCATGGCGCAGCTGCCATCGGCGCAATAGTCCTTGCGGCGGAGAGGTCTTCGGCGCTGAATGTCGCGCGGCGGCCGAAGACGAGGCGGTTGAGCGCCAACGTCAGCAGGATGCACGATAGTAGCGTGACGAACATCTGGTGGATGTAATGCACCTCCGGAAACCGGAAGGACAGGACGCCGTAGCCGATCGTGCCGGCGCCGACGCTGATGATCGCCGCGATCGGCGACACATTGCGGAAGAAGATCGCGACCAGGAACGCCGACAGGATTGGCATCGAGATCAGGCCGTTCAATTGCTGGACGAGATTGATGATCGATTCGGCCTGCGCGTAGAGAGGCACCATGAAGACCGCGAGCGCCGTCACCGCAACCTGCATCATCGTGGCGATCCGTTTCGCATCGGCCTTGGGATCGAAGAATTTCTCGTGGATGTCGCAGACATAGAGCGCTGCGCCGGAGTTCAGGGAACTGTTGAAACTGGTCAGCACCGCCGCCGCCATCATCGCCGCGAAGGCGCCCGACAACCATGACGGCAGCACTTCGGCGACGATGCGGCCATAGGCGGCGTCGTTGATGTCGCCGAACAGCTTGAAGGCGACGACGCCGGGGATCGCGATGATCAGCGGCACGATCAGGAGACGAACGCCGGCGGCGGCGAGAACGCCCTTGCGCGCCTCGGCGAGCGACGGCGCCGCCATCGCGCGCTGGGTGATCGTCTGGTTGAAGCTCCAGTAGAAAATCTGGATGAACATCATGCCGGTGAACAGCGTCGAGAACGGGATCGGCGAGTTCCGGTCGCCGATCATGGTGAGTCGGTCGACCGGGACGCCGCTCAAATCGAAGTCGATGCGCTGCAGCGCGAGAAATACGACGAGGAGCGAGAGCCCCAGAATGCCGGCGCCGCTGAAGGTGTCGGAAACGGCGACGGCGCGGAGCCCGCCGAATACCGCATAGGCGGCTCCGACCGCCGCGAGCGCCGCGGCGATCAGCAGGATCGGCAGGTCGACGTCGAACATCGTCTTCAGGAATAATGCGCCCGTATAAAGCATGATCGGCAGGTAGATGAGGAGGCCGCTCAGCATGAACATCACGGAAATGACGGCGCGTAGCGCGCCGCCGCCGAGTTTCTTTTCGAGAAGTTCGGTCGTCGTCGTGCACTGATATTTGTAATAGAGCGGCAGGAACACATAGGCGAGGAGGATCAGCCCCGCAACCGCCGCCAGCTCCCACCAGGCGATCAGCAGCATCTGGTTGCCATTCATGCCGACCAGCTGATCCGTAGACAGATTTGTGAGCGTGATCGAACCGGCGATGAAATACCAGCGCAGCGATCCGCCGGCGAGAAAATAATCGCGATTGGAATCGGCGCTGCGCGGGCGCGGCGCCCGGCAATAGAGCCAGGTCAAAAAGCCGATGAAGCCAGTCAGAAGGAAGAATACCGTCGCCTGCACGATCGTTTCAGACATCGGACTGGCTCCGTCCGCCGCCGCTGCGCCAGCAGGCGACGCCAGCGGGCGGCAGAACCTTGTCGCCGACGAGGAACTCGCCCGCCTCGGCGACGAGTGCCGGGGGCAATGCAGCCTCTTCAGGGCCGTAATTGAAAACAAATGAGAACTCGCCGCGGCGGCGGAGCCGCAAGTCGGCCGGCAAAGGCGATAATTCAATGTCCCGCTCGCTGAGCAAAGCAAAGAACAGCGCCGCCAAAAATGCGTGATCAGGGACGCAGGTCAACAGCGCGATCTTGTCCTGCCGGTAGAGGAGGCCGGCACCATCCTTCGTCGCGGCGAGCGGCTTCAGCGTCGTCTCGACATGGTCAAGCCAGATCCGGCCGGCGATTTCGGCGCCGGCGAAGTCGCCGGGTTCGCGGTGGTCGGCCGGAAAACTCTCCGAATAAGCGGCGCGCAGCGCGATCAGCTCCTGCAACGGACCGGGCGCAAGCATCGGCGGGATCGTGAGGCTTGTCGTCTTCGACCCCGTTCGCGGGCCGAACAGGAACAGCGCGGAAGACGATTTGATTTTCGCCATCATCGCGCCAGACAGGATCGGCAGCGACGGGCACAGGATGATTGCGCGGCCGTCAAGCGTGTCATCTGGCCCTATGAAATCGACATCGACGCCGAAACGCCTCAGCGCCGCATACCATTCAAAGACGAGCGCCGGATAGGACCATGCCGCGCCCTGCGGCTGCGCTTCGAATAGCCAGTGCGCCGCATAGTCGAAGACGATTGCGACCGGCGATTTGCCGCCCGCGGGCGCGGCGCCGATCCGGGCGAGATCGGCGGCGGCG
>JBGSSK010000335.1:0-7187 GCA_041737095.1 Parvularculaceae bacterium
CGATCACGCCGATCGGCGTCAACGCGACCCGCGAATTCATCGGCGAAATCGCTGCGATCGCCGGCGTCGACCCGGCGCCCGCGCTTGCCGACTATCGCGCCCGCAGCGCCTGGTGGTCGCGGTCGATCGATTCGAATTACCTGACCGGCAAGCGCGTCTTCATCTTCGGCGACGCGACGCACGCGATCGCAATCGCGCGCGTCGCCTCGGAAGAGCTAGGCTTCAAGGTTGTCGGCCTTGGCTGTTACAATCGCGAATTCGCACGCGATCTGCGCGCTGCTGCAACCGCGCTAGGCGTCGAAGCGCTGATCACCGATGATTATCTCGATGTCGAGGCGAAGATCGCCGAATTGCAGCCGGAACTCGTCCTCGGCACGCAGATGGAGCGGCACATCGCTAAGCGGCTGCACATCCCCTGCGCGGTCATTTCGTCGCCCGTCCATGTTCAGGATTTCCCGGCCCGGCATTCGCCGCAGATGGGCTTTGAAGGCGCGAATGTTCTTTTCGACACTCTCGTCCACCCGCTCGTCATGGGCCTTGAAGAGCATCTGCTGCACATGTTCCGCGACGATTTTGAATTCAACGACGCGGCGGGCCCGTCGCATCTCGGCGTCGGCGGCGCCAAGGCTCCGGAGAACGCCGCAGCGGCGGAAGCCGGCCAGGCAGAAATCATCAATCTTTGGACAGACGAAGCCGAAATCGAACTGAAAAAAATTCCGTTCTTCGTGCGCGGCAAGGCGCGCCGCAACACCGAGAAATTCGCCGAGGAAATGCGGCTGGAAACGATAACGGTCACCACCCTTTACGAGGCGAAAGCGCATTATGCCCGATAAAGGCCCGATCATCAGCAAGACGCCGATCCGCGTCGTTCTGATTTCCCTGGACAGCCATATGGCCGGCGCCGTCGATCGGGCGCGCGCATCGCTGCGGCGGAAAATCCCGGGCCTCAATCTCGCGTTTCACGCCGCATGCGACTTCGCGCGCGACCCTGCGGCGCTCGCGCGCTGCAAGGCCGACATCGCCGAGGGCGACATCATTGTCGCCAACATGCTTTTCATCGACGATCACATCCAGGCGGTCTTGCCTGCCCTCGGCGCCCGCAGGGAAAAATGCGATGCGATGCTCGGCTGCCTCTCGGCGGCGGAGATTGTCAAACTGACGCGCATCGGCGGCTTCCGCATGGACAAGCCGCAGTCGGGGCCGATCGCCATGCTGAAGCGGCTGCGCGGCAAGCAGGGCGCCGGTTCATCCGGCGCCGGACAGATGAAAATGCTTCGCCAGATTCCGAAGCTGCTGAAATTCATTCCGGGGACTGCGCAGGATCTGCGCGCCTATTTTCTGACGCTGCAATACTGGCTGGCGGGTTCGGAAGAAAACATCGCCAATCTCGTCGAATTCTTGATCGGCCGCTACGCCGCCGGGCCGCGCGCCGCTCTCAAAGGCGTCTTCAGCCCTGCGCCGCCGGTCGAATATCCGGAGACCGGCATCTATCACCCGCGCCTGAAGGGCCTGATGGCGACGGATGTAAAAAGCTTGCCTGCGAAGACCGCTGCCGGCGCGTCGACGAAGAACCAGCCGACAATCGGATTGCTCGTCCTTCGCTCCTACATCCTCGCCAATGACGACAAGCACTATGCGGGCGTCATCGCCGCGATGGAGGCGAAGGGCCTCAAAGTCATACCGGCCTTCGCCGCCGGTCTCGATTGCCGGCCGGCGATCGAAAAATATTTCATGGCCGACGGCAAGGCGAGCGTCGACGCAATCGTCTCGCTGACCGGCTTCAGCCTTGTCGGCGGTCCCGCCTATAACGACTCGGCGGCGGCGGCCGACATCCTCGCCAGGCTCGACGTTCCCTATATCGCGGCGCACGCCCTGGAATTCCAGACGCTGCCGCAATGGGCCGCCAGCGACAGCGGGCTGACGCCGATCGAATCGACGATCATGGTCGCCATTCCCGAACTCGACGGCGCAACAGGTCCGACCGTGTTCGGCGGCCGCGCCGATGCGGCCGGCGAAGTCTGTCATGGCTGCGCGCGCCAATGCGCATTTGAAAAGTCCGGCGGCGCCAGCGCCATGCAGGTTTGCCCGGAGCGCGCCGAAAAGCTCGCCGCGCGCATCGCCAAGATCGTCGCCTCAAGGCGCGCGGCGCGGGCGGACCGCAAGGTCGCCGTTGTGATTTTCAACTTCCCGCCGAACGCCGGCGCGACGGGCACGGCGGCGTTTCTCTCGGTGTTTCAATCACTCTTCAATACGCTCCACGCGATGAAAGACGGCGGCTATTCGGTCGAGTTGCCCGCCTCCGTCGAGGCCTTGCGCGACGCTATCCTGAAAGGCAATGCGGAGCGCTACGGCGCAGACGCCAATGTCCACGCCCGCATTCCTGTCGCCGATCACGTGCGTCGTGAGACGTGGCTGAAGGAAATCGAGGCGCAGTGGGGACCGGCGCCCGGCCGCGCCCAGTCCTCCGGCTCGTCGATTTTCGTGCTCGGACAGACCTTCGGCAACGTCTTTGTCGGCGTGCAGCCGGCCTTCGGCTATGAAGGCGATCCGATGCGGCTGCTCTTCGAGAAAGGCTTTGCGCCGACGCACGCCTTCTCGGCGTTCTATCGCTGGCTGCGCGAGGATTTCGGCGCTGATTGCGTGCTGCATTTCGGCACCCATGGCGCGCTTGAATTCATGCCGGGCAAACAGACCGGCGCGTCGGAAGGATGCTGGCCTGACCGGCTGATCGGCGATCTCCCGAATTTCTATCTTTACGCCGCCAACAATCCGACCGAAGGCGCGCTCGCCAAGCGGCGCTCGAATGCGACGCTCATCAGCCACATGACCCCGGCGGTCGCCAACGCCGGTTTATACCGCGATCTCGCCGATCTGAAATCCTCCGTCGATCGCTGGCGCGCAACGGAGCCGCAAGCATTCGGCGAGCGTCAAAAACTCAGCGAGCTGATCAGAACGCAGGCCGAAACGCTGGAACTCGCCGTCGGCGACCTCGACTGGTCGCATGACGCGAGCCCCGCGGTCGCAGCGATCGGCGAGAACCTGCGCCAACTCGAAAATGCGCTGATCCCGCTCGGCATGCATGTCGTCGGCGCCCCGATGGACCGGGCCGCGCGTGTCGACACGCTGACGTCGATCGCCGCATCGAGCGAATTCGGCGCCGTCGACCCGCGGACGATCGAAGCGATCATCGACGGCGTGTCGTCGCAGAAGATTTTGAAAGCGAACGGGTTTTCAGCGGACGATGCGGCCGCCCGCGCGCTGATCGACCGGCTGATTGCGACCGACAGGCATCTCAGCGCGAATGACGAGACGACAGCGATCCTGCACGCGCTTGACGGCGGCTATATCCGGCCGGTCCCCGGCGGCGATCTGATCCGCACGCCGGAAATCATGCCGACGGGCCGCAACATTCACGGATTTGATCCGTTCCGCATGCCGAGCGCCTTCGCCATGAAGGACGCGGAAGAACAGACGGAACGGCTGCTGGCGCGCAGCATCGCGGACAACGGCGCGCTTCCCGAGACGATCGCGCTCGTTCTGTGGGGAACGGACAACATGAAGTCCGAGGGCGCGCAGCTTGCGCAGGCGCTCTCGCTGATGGGTGCAAGGCCGCGCTTTGATTCCTATGGACGCCTCTGCGGCGCGGCGCTCGACCCGCTTGAGACGCTTCGTCGCCCGCGGATCGACGTCGTCACGACGCTTTCCGGAATATTCCGCGACCTGATGCCGTTGCAGACGCGCATGCTCGCGGAAGCGTCGCTGCTCGCCGCCAGCGCCGACGAGCCGGAAGACCGCAATTTCATCCGCAAGCATGCGCTCGCCTGCATGCAGGAAAATGGGTGCGATCTCGAAACGGCGGCGCTGCGCGTTTTCTCGAACGCGACCGGCGCTTACGGAGCGAATGTCAATCAACTGATTGATTCCGGCGCATGGAGCGATGAAGACGAACTCGCCGAAACCTACATGCGGCGCAAATGTTTCGCCTACGGCGCCAAAGGCGAGCCGCGGCAGGAGGCGCAGATCCTGAACCGCATCCTGTCGACGGTCGACATCGCGTATCAGAATCTCGAATCGGTCGAACTCGGCGTGACGACGATCGATCATTATTTCGACACGCTTGGCGGCATCGGCAAAGCAGTGAAGCGCGCCCGAGGCGTCGATGCGACGGTCTACATATCCGACCAGACAAGCGGATCGGGCGCGGTTCGCACGCTGTCGGAACAGGTTGCGCTCGAAACTCGGGCGCGCGCGCTCAATCCGAAATGGTATGAGAGCATGCTCTCCCACGGCTATGAGGGCGTCCGTCAGATCGAGGCGCACGTCACCAACACGATGGGATGGTCGGCGACAACCGGTCAGGTCGATCCGTGGGTGTATCAGAAACTGACCGAAACGTTCGTTCTCGACGCCGAGCTTCGCGAGCGTCTAGCAACGCTTAATCCGAAATCATGCGCCAAGGTCGCCAACCGGCTGATCGAAGCGTCCGACCGCAAATACTGGACGCCTGACGCGGCGACGCTCGCGGCGCTCCATCAGGCCGGCGAAGACCTTGAAGACCGCCTCGAAGGCGTAACAGCGGGCGTAGCGGCATGACCCCTACCCGCGTGGAGAATTGAATGGCATTGCTCGAACTTGAACGACCCGGCGCCTCGCGGTCCGCTCCTGACGGAGAAGGCAGCGTGCAGGTCAAATCCGACAGCCGCATGGACCCAGGCAACGCCAAGGTCTTCGCCGTCTACGGCAAGGGCGGCATCGGCAAATCGACGACGTCCTCCAATCTTTCGGTCGCCTTTTCGAAGATCGGCAAGCGGGTCTTGCAGATCGGCTGCGATCCGAAGCACGATTCAACCTTCACGCTGACGAAGCGGCTTGCGCCGACCGTCATCGATGTCCTTGAATCGGTCGATTTTCACAGCGAGGAGCTGCGCCGCGAGGATTTCGTCTTCGAGGGCTATAACGGCGTGATGTGCGTCGAGGCCGGCGGGCCGCCGGCCGGCACCGGCTGCGGCGGCTATGTCGTCGGCCAGACCGTCAAGCTGCTGAAGGAGCATCACCTCCTCGAAGACACCGACGTCGTTATTTTCGACGTGCTTGGCGATGTCGTTTGCGGCGGGTTCGCCTCGCCGCTTCAACACGCCGAACGCGCGGTCGTCGTCGCGGCGAATGATTTCGACTCGATTTTCGCGATGAACCGCATCGTGTCGGCGATCCAGGCCAAGGCCAAGAATTACGAAGTCCGCGTCGCCGGCGTCATCGCTAATCGCAGCGCCGCCACCGACGAAATCGATCGCTTCAATGAAAGGACCGGCCTCCGGCGGCTGGCGCATTTTCCCGATCTCGACGTCATTCGTCGCTCGCGCCTCAAGAAATCGACGCTGTTCGAAATGGACGAGACGCCGGAGCTTGCAGCGGTCAAGGCGGAATACATCCGCCTCGCCGAGACATTGTGGGCGGGCGTCGAACCCTGCAACGCACAGCCGATGAAGGATCGCGAGATCTTCGACTTTCTGGGATTTGATTGATGCAGAGCGACACCTACAAGCTGCGCCGCGGCGAACTGGAGGCGTATTTCGGCCAGACCGCAGCGGCGACCTGGGCGAAGCTGACGTCCGATGCGCCGGTCAGCGGCATTCGCGCGACCGTGCGGGCCGGCCGCGACGCGATGCGCTCTACTCTGCTTGGCTGGCTGCCGCAAAATCTTTCCGGCGCGCGGATCCTCGACGCCGGCTGCGGCGCGGGCCAGTTCTCGGTGGAAGCGGCGCGGCGCGGCGGCGATGTCGTCGCAATCGATCTTGCTGAAGCGCTGGTGACGCTCGCTCAGCAACGCGCGGCAGGCGAAGCGATGCCAGGCCGGATCGATTTCCGCGTCGGCGACATGTTCGACAGCGCTCTCGGCCGCTTTGATTTCATCGTCGCGATGGATTCGCTCATTCACTATGAAATGGGGGACTTCGCTGAAATCCTCGCCGGTTTCGCCGCGCGCACGACCGACTCGGTCCTGTTCAGCTTCGCGCCGAACACCCCGGCCTTGTCCGTCATGCACGGGGTAGGCCGGCTGTTTCCGCGCGGCGACCGCGCGCCGGCGATCGTTCCCCATGGCGAGGCCGCGCTGCGCAAGGCGATCGCCGGCAAAGCGGCGTTGAAGCGCTGGACGCCGGCGCGCACCGAACGGATTTCGAGCGGCTTTTACACAAGCCAGGCGATGGAGCTCGCCAGGAAATGACCAGCGCGCCCGGCATCTTTACGCAGAACTGGATGCAGATATCGACGCGATTTCTGCCGTTCGCGGATGCGGCGAGCGACGCGATGCCGTTGCCGCGGCTGTTGCGCCTGTCGCTGTTTCAGGTGTCGGTCGGCATGGCGATGGCGTTGATGACCGGCGCGATTAACCGCGTAATGATCGTCGAGCTCAGCGTGCCGGCGTCGCTGGTCGCTCTTGTCGTGTCGCTGCCGCTGGTGTTTGCGCCGCTGCGCGCGCTGATCGGCCACAAATCGGATACGCACCGGTCGGCGCTCGGCTGGCGGCGCGGGCCCTATATCTGGTTTGGCTCGATGCTGCAGTTCGGCGGCCTCGCGATCATGCCGTTCGCCCTCCTGATTCTCTCGGGAGATACGCATGGTCCGCTCCTCATCGGCCAGATCGGCGCGGCGCTCGCTTTCCTGCTTGTCGGCGCCGGTGTTCACACGACGCAGACCGCCGGCCTCGCGCTTGCGACCGATATCGCGCCGGCCGACGCGCGGCCACGGGTCGTCGCCCTGCTTTATGTGATGCTGCTGCTCGGCATGCTGGCGAGCGGTCTCGTCTTCGGCTGGCTGCTCTCGGATTTCACGCAGCTGAAGCTGATCAAGGTTATTCAGGGCGCAGCGATCGTGACGATGGCGCTCAACATGATCGCCCTGTGGAAGCAGGAGCCGCGAAATCCGTCGCTCGCCGCGCCGCAAGGCGCCGCGCCGGCGTTCAGCGACGCCTGGCGCGAATTCATGTGGCGTTCGCAACCCAAGCGGCTGCTAGTCGCCGTCGGGCTCGGCACGGCCGCTTTCGCGATGCAGGACGTGTTGCTTGAGCCCTATGGCGGCGAAGTCCTGAATTTGTCAGTCAGCGATACGACGATGTTGACCGCGATCTTTGCGGCCGGCGCGCTCGCCGGCTTTGCTTTCTCGGCGCGCCGGCTGACCCGCGGCGCCGA
>JBGSSK010000349.1:0-4746 GCA_041737095.1 Parvularculaceae bacterium
GCGTCGTCTTGCCCGCGCCGAGGGGGCCGGAAAGAGCGATAACGTCGCCGATGCGGCACACCGCGCCAAGCCCGGCCCCAAGGCGGGCGGCGGCGGTTTCATCGGCCAACGGAAAAATTTGTTCCATAGGCTTTAGAAATAGGGCGCGGCGGCGATTGTGCAATTGGCTGCTGGCGCGCCGCATTGACCCGGCGGGCGCGCTTTGGCAACGAAAGCGGCGATGAGCGAACAGATTGTCATAATCGGCGCTGGACAGGCCGGCGCCCAGGCCGCGCAAAGCGCGCGGCAAGCCGGCTTCGCCGGGCGAATTTTGATGTTCGGCGACGAAGCCGAGCCGCCCTATCAGCGGCCGCCGCTGTCGAAGGCCTATCTCCAGGGCGACCTCGACATTGATCGCCTGTATCTGCGTCCGGCGGCATTCTACGAGCAGCAGAAAATCGAGTTGCGTCATGGCGTGCGGATCTCCGCCATCGACCCCGCTGCCAAGACCATAGCCGCTGCAGGCGGAGAAACGATCGGCTATGACAAATTGCTGATCGCGACCGGCGCGCCGCCGCGGCGACTGACCTGTCAGGGTGCTGACCTTGCCGGCGTTCACTATCTGCGCACGATCGCCGACAGCGATGCGCTGCGCCCCGTGCTGGCGAAAAAAGGACGCATCGTGATTGTCGGCGCCGGCTATATCGGGCTCGAGGTCGCAGCGTCGGCGCGCAAAGCGGGGCTTGATGTCACGGTCCTCGAAATGGCCGATCGCCCGCTCGCGCGTGTCGCCGGCAAGGAGATCTCGGATTTCTACGAAGCGCTGCATCGCGCGCATGGCGTCGACTTGCGTCTCGGCGCGGCGCTCGATCATTTTGAAGGCGCCAAGGGCCGGGTGACGGCGGCGGCGCTGAAATCCGGCGAGACAATTCCGTGCATGGCGGCGCTGGTCGGCGTTGGCGCAGCGCCCTCGACGGCGCTTGCTGAGACCGCTGATCTGAGGATCGCCAACGGCGTCTGGACGGATGAGCATGCCCGGACATCCGACCCCTCGATCTACGCCGCCGGCGATTGCGCCAGTCATCCTTCCGCGATTTACGAGCGGCGCCTTCGGCTCGAATCCGTGCCGAACGCGATTGAGCAGGGCAAGGTCGCGGGCGTCAACATGACCGGCGGGAACGCCGTATACGACGCGGCGCCGTGGTTCTGGTCCGATCAGTATGACGTCAAGTTGCAGACGGTCGGCGTTTCGGAAGGGGCTGAGGAGCGGATCGTGCGAGGTTCGCCGGAACAGCGAAAATTCTCCGTCTGGTACCTGCAGCGGGGCCGCCTCCTCGCGGTCGATGCGGTGAATGATCCGGCGGCCTTCGCCGTTTCAAAGCGGCTTGTTGCGGCGAAATCGTCCCCGGACGCGAAAATCCTTGCCGATCCCGCTGCGGACCTTAAATCACTGCTTCCCTAGTTTCAGCCACAGAGTTTCCTATGCCAAAAATCACCTATATCGAGCATGGCGGCAAAGAACATACGGTTGACGCCGAGATCGGCGTTTCCGTCATGGAGGCGGCGGTCAAGAACATGATACCCGGGATCGATGCGGATTGCGGCGGCGCCTGCGCGTGCGCGACCTGCCATGTTTATGTCGATCCCGCTTGGGCGGAAAAGATCGGCAAGGCGGAACCGATGGAAGAATCGATGCTCGATTTCGCGCATGAGCCGAAAGAGAATTCGCGGCTCTCCTGCCAGATAACGGTCCGCAAGGAACTCGACGGACTGATTGTTCGCCTGCCGGAATTCCAGGGCTGACTTCAGATTCTATTTCGCCATCAGCGCCGGCAGTCGACCGAGATCGGCGCCGGCCTGTTTCATGAAAAAGCGCCGCAATGGCGCGACCGCGTTGACCGCGCCCATGCCAATGTCCCGTGCTGCTCGAAGCGCCGCCAGATCGTTTGAAAAAAGCCGGTTGAGGGCGTCGGTGCCAAGCGCCAGCGTCGCTGAATCAAACCGCCGCCAACGCTGATAGGCGTCGAGCGTCGACAGTGAGCCGATATCAAGCCCGACGCTGCGCGCATCGACAAGCGTTTCGACGAGGGCGGCGACGTCCTTGACGCCCAGATTGAAGCCCTGGCCGGCGATCGGATGAATTGCGTGTGCGGCATCGCCGAGAAGAGCGAGGCGCGGCGCGATGTAGCTCTGCGCCAGATGGAACGCCAGCGGGTAGGACCAGCGCGGCCCGGCGAGCGTCACCTCGCCGAGATAATCGCCGAAACGGGCGACGATCGCGTTCAGGAGTTTTTCGTCAGGAAGCGCCAGATAAGCGGGCGACGCAGCCTTCGTTTCTGTCCAGACAAGACTGGAGCGGCCGCCGGTCATCGGCAGAATCGCAAAGGGCCCCGAGGGCAGGAACAGTTCCTGCGCGACGCCCTCGTGCGGACGCTCATGCGCTACGGTCGCGACGATCCCGGTCTGCTCGTAGGTCCAGGCGTTGACCTTGATCGCCGCTTCGATCCGCGACGCCGACCCCCGACCGTCCGCTGCAACAACAAGACGTGCGCGGATGTCTCCGGCTTCGGCGAGGCTGACGATCGCGTCCGCCTTCCCGTAGATGGTTCGTATACGGCGCGCCGGCGCCAACAGGCGGATTGTCGGCGCCGCCTCGATCGCGTCGTAAAGCGCGCGCCGCAAATGCCGGTTCTCGACAATGTAGCCGAGCGGCGCGCCCTCCTCGTCAAGCTCGCGACTGTCGAAATGAAGATGGAATGAAGAGACGAAACCCTTGCGGCCGAACGCGCCGCGTCGTCCGTCCGTCACCAGGATATCGCGAATGGGCTCGGCGTCGCGACTGATCCGGTCCCAAAGCGCAAGGCGCCGGAAAACGCGCGCGGAGGCGTAGGCGAGCGCCGTCGTCCGGCCGTCGAAATCGCCAGCCTGCATGGCCGCCGGCGCCTGCCCGTCAATCAGCGCCACCGAAAAATCGGCTCGGGCGAGCGCAAGCGCCGCAAGACCGCCGGCGAGTCCGCCGCCGACAATGGCGATGTCGTAGATGTCTTGGTCGATCATCGCCTCATTCTCGGGCGGCGCTGCGTCGTCGTCCAGCCGCCGAGCGCCGGCTGCGGCGATCAGCCACCGCCGGCGACCGGGCCCGAAACCT
The DNA here is from genome assembly GCA_041737095.1 of Parvularculaceae bacterium. Classification (GTDB taxonomy): domain Bacteria; phylum Pseudomonadota; class Alphaproteobacteria; order Caulobacterales; family Parvularculaceae; genus Amphiplicatus. Next base: position 3,128 of record JBGSSK010000349.1, read on the forward strand.
CGAAGAGATAGAGCGTCCTGATCCTGCCGCCGCCGATTTCGGCATCGACCGACCGGATCGGATCAATTACTTGGAACTGGTCCTTGATGTAGAGGGCGGTCGCCTCGCTCGTCACGTAAAGGACGCGGCGATCGCGTTGCGGATCGTACAGGTGAAAGGCCTCGAAATGGCTGTCGATGCGTTTGTTTGAGTTCCATGCGACGATCGGCGCGCCGTTGCGCGCGTAGTAGACGAGTGCCCCGGTGATTTCGCGATCGTCGGTCATGATCGCGTCGAAATCGCGGCTGAGCGCCGCAATCGCGGCGCCTTGCGTCTCCCAACCGCGGATTTTCTTGAAAGCGCCGCCGGCGCCGATCGCTTCGCTGACGGCGACGCTCGAAAACGCCGCGAGGAAACCAAGGCCGATCGCGACATGCAGGGCGACGCTCGCGCGCGCTGCGACAAAGGCGGCCGGGCGTCTCACTGCGAAAATCGTCGCCATGACGATCGCGGAGGGATAGGCGACGGCCGCCCAATTGCCGTGCGCGCGCGAGATGAATGCCTGGGCGCTGACGATGATGATCGCCGGCAGCGCGAAGACAAGGAGCGAGCGCATGATCTCGCGCTCGCGCGCTGCGAGGCCCTCGCGGCCGTTAAAGACGGCGGCGATGATCAGGATCAGCATGATTGGCCCGGCGATTGCGAACTGATCGCCGAAAAACTTCAAGAGCCGGTCCGGATGACCGAAATCGCCGCTCCAGTCGGCGTTCGCAGCAGTATGCGCGATCGTCTGAAAATCATTCACGGCGTTCCATGCGACATTGGGAGCGAGAATCAACAAGGCGACCAGCAGTGAAATCAGCGCGTTTGCGAGGCCGATGCGTCGCCGTGTCGCCGAACCGGCGATCGCGACGGCGCCGCCGATGACAAAATACGTCATCGCATATTTGGAAAGGAAACCGAGGCCGATCGCACAGCCAAGCAGAATCGCGGTCCCGCGCCGGTCCCCGGCTTTTTCCGGATCCGTCAGCATAAAGAACAGATAAAGCGCCATCGACCAGAAGAAGAGGAGCGGCGCATCGGTTGTGATCAGCGCCGACGACAGAAACGTTCCCGGCAGGGTAAGCCACGCGGCGCCGGACCAGAACGCTTCGCGTTCGCCGGCGAGACGGCGCGCCAAAAGATAAAGGAATACTGCCGTTCCAAGCTGGTAGAGCGGCGAAGCGAGGCGCACCGCCCATTCCGACGGGCCGAACAGCGCGGTCATCGCGCCGATCGACCACGCGACCATCGGCGGCTTCGAAAAATAGCCGAAGGCGGGCGTCGTGCTCCAGAACCAGTATTGGCCTTCGTCGGGGCCAAGACTGGTGTCGCTGAGAATGAGCGAAACGATCCGCAGCGCCGTCAGGACGCCGGCGAGCGCGATGAAGCGACGCGCCGGCGTCTGCAGTATTCGGCCAAGCGCGGTCACAACATTTCCTTCTACGGATTGGGCTTGCGATACAAATGCAGTGAGACGTCGTCGCCATTCGAATAATTGACGCCGTCGATCACCGCAAACAAGTCGGCGGCGGCGTCTCGTTCGACGAGCCTTTCCCTGAAGGCGCCAAGCTGGCGGCTTTCGACGGCGGCGGCGCCGC
>JBGSSK010000385.1:0-1545 GCA_041737095.1 Parvularculaceae bacterium
GCGGCGCCCGGCGCTGCCGCCGTATCGGCGTTCCGCTCTATTTCGGCGACCGCGTGACGGAGCGCTTCAAGGCGTCCGCTGAACCGGCCGTCGCTCGGCAGGCAATGGTCGGCGCCGAGCCCCGCCAGCGTCGCCGAGACCTTCGGGTTGACGCCGGTCACATAGACTTTCCGGCCGGCCTTTCGGGCGTCGCAGGCGATTGTTTCAACCGCCCTTGCCGCCGAAAGGTCAATCGCCGGCACCCGGCTGAAATCGAGGATGATCGCCGCCATGCCGTCTTTCGCCTTCTCGCGGACATGGTGACCGAGATCGGCCGCGGCGCCGAAGCTCAAAGGCCCGCCGGCGAAGTCAAACAGAGCAATCTTGCCGTGGGCTCTCTCAAGCAACGCATGCTCTTCCGGCGTGTAGGCGATCTGGTCGCCATGCTTGAGCGCGGCGACCTGGATGTCGGCGATCTGCTTGACGAAAGCGAGCGCGGCGAGAACGACGCCGACGGCGACTGCAGTGATCAGATCGACGAAGACAGTGAGGCCAAGCACCAGAGCCATCAACGCAAGATCCCAGCGTGGGCCCTTGTGGGCGCGGCGGATATAGGCCCAGTCGATGATGTCATAGCCGACCTTCACGAGAATGCCCGCAAGCACCGCATGCGGAATTTTCGCGGCGAGCGGCGCCAGCGAAATGACCACCGCGACGAGCAGCAGCGCATGCGTCATGCCGGACAGGCGGGTCTCGCCCCCCGACCGGATATTGACGACAGTGCGCATGGTGGCGCCGGCGCCGGGGATTGCGCCGAACAGGCCGGCGACCGTGTTGCCGACGCCCTGCCCGACAAGCTCGATATTCGATTTGTGGCGCGTTCCCGTCATGTTGTCGGCGACGAGCGAGGTCAGCAGGCTGTCAATCGCGCCGAGGATGGCGAGAATAATTGCAGCCTCAAGAACCAGCAGCAGCGTGTCGCTAGAGAAGGTCGGAATGATGAGCGCAGGCAAGCCAGTCGGAATGTCGCCAAGGATAGGCGCGCCGGGAACCGCGAGGCTGACCAGCGTGCCGATGATCAGGGCGGCGAGCGCGCCGGGCACGAACTTGCCGATATTTTTCGGCCACAGGAAGACCGTCGCCAGCGCGATCGCGCCGACAAGCAGCGCCGGCCAGACCGGATCGGCGACGGAGCCTGGTATGGCGGAAAGCGCCGGGATCGTGCCGCCGCCTTCAGGTTCGTGGCCGAACAGACGCGAGACCTGCAAGGCGATAATGATCACGCCGATCCCGCTCATGAACCCGGAAACGACCGGGTACGGAACAAGTTTGATATAATCGCCGAGGCGGAAGACTCCCATCAGGATCTGAATGACGCCGGCGAGTACGACCGCCGCGAAGACAAGGCGCGCATCCCCCGACAGCGAAGCGAAAACGCCGGCGAAAACGACGACCATCGGACCCGTCGGGCCGGAGACCTGCGCGCCGGTGCCGCCGAACAGGGCGGCGAAAAACCCGACGAAGATCGCGCCCCATAGGCCGGCGATCGGCCCGGCGCCCGACGCC
>JBGSSK010000387.1:0-3385 GCA_041737095.1 Parvularculaceae bacterium
CGTTTCTCGTCATCGCCGCCGCCGACATGTTCGGCGCGCCGCGCGTGCGCTCGATCCGCGTCGGCTGCTCGGTCGAGATGATCCACTGCTACAGCCTCATTCATGATGACCTTCCGGCAATGGACGACAGCGATTTGCGCCGCGGCCGGCCGGCGGTGCACAAGGCGTATGACGAGGCGACTGCTATCCTCGCCGGTGACGCGCTTTTGACTCAGGCCTTCGAAGTCCTCGTCGAGGAGGCGACCCACCCGGACGGCGCCGTCCGCTGCCGGCTTGCGCTTGAACTGGCGCGCGCGTCGGGGCGCGAAGGCATGGTGGGCGGCCAGATGATCGACATTTACGCAGAGCAGAAAGAATTCGACCTCGCCGGCATCGAAGAGCTGCAAAGGCTGAAGACCGGCGCGATCATCCGCTTTTCGGCGATCGCCGGCGGCATCGTCGGCGGCGCGTCGGACGCCGAAATCGAGGCGCTCCGTCTTTATGCGGAGGATCTGGGACTCGCCTTCCAGGTCGTCGACGATCTTCTCGACGCCTTCGGCGACGCCGAAGCGCTTGGCAAGCCGATCGGGCAGGACGCAGACATGGACAAGGCGACTTTCGTCAAGCTGCTTGGGCCCGAAGGCGCGCGCGGTCAGGCGCGGGCGCTTGTCGATCGCGCCAAGGCGCATTTGGGCCGCTTCGGCGCGCGCGCCGATGCGCTGAAAGGCGCCGCCGACTTCGTCTTCGCCCGAAAGAGCTGAAGGCCGCCCGCCGCATCGGGCGGACGGCGCAGATCGGCAGGGTCAGGCGGCCAGCTTTTTCGCGATGTAATCGTCGACGAGTTCTTCAAGGATCGGCAACGCCACAGCGCCGTTCTTCAGAACCGAATCATGGAAATCGCGAATGTCGAACTTGTCGCCTAGCGCTTTTTTCGCCCTGGCGCGCAGATCGAGGATCCTGATCATCCCGATCTTGTAGGACAACGCCTGTCCGGGATTGTCGATATAGCGCTCGACTTCCTTGATCGCGTCTTCTTCCGTCATCGGATTGTTGGCGAGCATGTAGTCGATCATCTGCTGGCGCGTCCATTTTTTGGCGTGCGAGCCGGTGTCGACGACGAGCCGGCAGGCGCGCAGCATTTCATTCTGCAGCCGGCCGAAATCCTGCATTGGATCGGTGAAGCGCCCTTGCTCCTTGGCCAGACGCTCTGAATAAAGTCCCCAGCCTTCGGTATACGCGCCGAAAAACGCGAATTTCTGGAAGGTCGGCACGCCGTCAAGTTCCTGCTGGATCGCGATCTGGAAGTGATGGCCGGGCGCCCCTTCGTGATAGGCGATCGTTTCCATCTCGTGCTTCTGCTTGGACGCCATATCCTTCAGATTGACGTAGTAGATGCCAGGACGCGAGCCGTCGGGCGTCGGCCGGTTGTAAAAGGCGATCGGCGCCGTCTCCTCGCGCCATTCCTCGACGCGCCGCACTTCGAGCGGCGCTTTCGGGAGGATGTTGAAATATTTGTCGACGTCGGCGTAGATCGAGTCGATATAGGCCTTAGACTGGTCGAGATAGGCCTGGCGGCCTTCATCCGTGTTCGGATAGAAATTGCCGGGATCAGTACGCAGGTAATTGAAGAACGCCGGCAAATCGCCTTTGAAGCCGACATTTTTCATGATCGCCTTCATTTCGCCGCGTATGCGCTTGACTTCCGCAAGGCCGGTCTTGTGGATATCATTGGCGGTCAGCGTCGCGTCGCTTGTCCAGAAATCGATCTGGGTCTTGTAATAATCCTCGCCGTCCGGCAGCGCCCAGACGCCATTCTCGCCATTCGACTGATCGCGCAGGCTGTCGACTTTTGCGATGAACGCGAGAACGCTTTTCTGGAACGGGCCTTGCAGCGCGGTCGACGCTTCGCCTATGAGACGGGCCTTTTCCTTGGCGGAGATATCGAGTTTTTCGACCTTGCCTTTGAAATCGGCGAAGATCGCCGAATCCTCGCCGCTGTCGTCGAACGGCAAGCCCTTTATGACGTTGCGCGCGTCGGTGATCACCGGATCGAAAGAAAACGATGTCGGCGCGATTCCCTTCGCTGCCGCCATGTCGAGACCTTCGGTGAACTGGGCGAAGGCGGTCTCAAGGCCGTTGATGCGCGAGACATACGCTTCAGCGTCCGCGACGTCGTCGACGCGGTGGATGTTTTGCAGGAAGGTTGCGGGGAACGTCACCGGATTGCTTTGCGTCGAAAACGCATAGCCGTGGAAACGCCAAGGAAAATTGCGCAGCGCGCGCTCCTGGAGATATTCAAATATCCGGTAGCTGACTTTCGACTGCTCGGAGAGTTTGGCGACATCGAAAGTCGTGCGCAGCCGCTCGAGATCCGCGTTGACTTCGTCGTTCTGGCGGATTGCTTCGGCGTCCGAAAAATCATCCCACTTGCCGTAGTCAGGACCCTTCATGCCGAGCTGCGACTGGAACGTCGGGCTGTTTTTTAGATTGCGCTGGAAGATCTCCTCGAAGAAGGCGGCGAGGCGCTGATCCTCGGTCTCGGCTTGCGGCGCATCGGCTTCGACGGCTTGCGCCTGGGCTGAGGCGGGTGCGGCGAACCCGATTGCGGCGAACAGCGCCGACGAGGCGAGCAATAGCGATTTCATACGGATTATCATGACGTCCCCTTTTTTGACTCTTGATTCGCCGGGCTGGATTTTCGGGCCCTGCCATCCTGAAACGGTCTTCCGGCGGCCGGGCCTTCGCTCCGCTTCAGCCTGACCGTTGTCTATAGGGTTTTCCGGCGCCGGACCTCAATGTTCGCCGCGCCAGGCGGGCGGTTCGTCGCAAATCGCTGCGTTCAGCCGATCGCAGCCCGCGCCGCCGCGAACAGCGCGCGCGCCTTGTTCTCGCATTCAGCTTGTTCCGCGCGCGGGTCTGAGTCGGCGACGATGCCGGCGCCCGCCTGCACGGACATCCGTCCATCGCGAAGCATGGCGGTCCGGAGCGCAATGCAGGTGTCGACGTCGCCGCCGGCGGAGAAATAGCCGATCGCCCCGCCATAAGGTCCGCGCGCCTCGTGTTCGAGGGCGTCGATGATTTCCATTGCGCGGATTTTCGGCGCGCCGGTGACGGTGCCCGCCGGAAAACCCGCGACGACGGCGTCAACCGGATGCAGATCGCGGCGCAGCTTTCCGACGACATTCGAGACGATGTGCATGACATGACTGTAACGCTCGATTGCAAAACTCTCGGTAACCGCCACCGATCCGATTTCCGCCGACCGGCCGACATCATTCCGGCCAAGGTCGAGCAGCATCAGGTGCTCGGCGCGCTCCTTCGGATCGGCGAGGAGTTCGCGGGCGAGGGCGTCATCTTCTTCCGGCGTCGCGCCGCGCGGCCGCGTGCCGGCGATCGGGCGGATCGT
>JBGSSK010000422.1:0-9056 GCA_041737095.1 Parvularculaceae bacterium
TTTTCCGCCTTCGCCGGCGCCAAGCACGCGCTGCGCGCGCTCGCGCAATCGATGGCGCGTGAACTCGGCCCGCACAATATCCACGTTGCGCATGTTGTGATCGACGGCGCCATCGACACCGACTTCATTCGCGGCATTACGCCCGATTTCGAAAACAAGCGCGCCGAGGACGCGATCCTGTCGCCGGATGCGATCGCCGCAAACTATGTAATGCTGCATCGCCAGCCGCGGTCGGCGTGGACGCATGAGCTCGACCTGCGCCCGTGGGCGGAAAAATGGTGAGGCCGGAATTCATCTTCGACTTTGGCAGCCCGAACGCCTATTTCGCGTACAAGGTCCTGCCCGGTCTCGAAGCGCGGACCGGCGCCCGGTTCATCTATATTCCCTGCCTCCTCGGCGGCATCTTCAAGGCGACGGGCAATCGCTCGCCAATGGTCGCCAACGCCGACATCCCGGCCAAGGCCGCCTATGAAATGCTGGAAATCCGGCGCTTCATCGACCGCCATCAATTGACCGCCTTCAGGTTCAATCCGCATTTTCCCGTCAATACGCTGTTGATCATGCGCGGCGCCGCTGCGGCCGAGGCGGCCGGCGTTCTCGCCGTCTATGTCGACGCGGCGTTCAGGGCGATGTGGGAGGACGAACGCAAGATGGACGATCCGGCGACCGTCGCCGAAACTCTGAACGCCGCCGGCCTTGACGGGGCGGGCTTGCTGGCCGCGGCCGCAACGCCGGAGATCAAGGCGGCGCTCGCCGCCAATACCGAAAACGCTGTCGCGCGCGGCGCGTTCGGCATCCCGACATTCTATGTCGGCGCGGACATGTTTTTCGGCAAGGATCGCCTCGATCAGGTCGAAGAGGCGATCCTCAAGGCGCAGTCCTTATAGGCCGACGAGCCGCAGGAATTTTTCTTCCATTTTAGGATCGGTCCTGAACGCGCCGGTGAAGCGCGTTGTCACCGTGTCGACGCCGTGGCGGTGAACGCCGCGCGTCGACATGCATTGATGTTCAGCGGCGATCATCACCGCGACGCCGCGCGGCGCCAGCGCCGCATCGAGCGCGTTGGCGATCTGCGCGGTCAGTTTTTCCTGCACCTGCAGCCGCTTGGCGTAGACATCGACGAGCCGTGCGAGCTTCGAAATTCCGACGACGCGGCCCGACGGCAGATAGGCGATGTGCGCCCTGCCGATGATCGGCGCTATGTGGTGCTCGCAATAGCTTTCAAGCCGGATGTCTTTTAGGAGCACGATGTCGTCATAGCCCTCGACCTCCTCGAAGGTGCGCGCAAGGATCGCCTCGGCGTCCTTTTCATAGCCGGCGAACCATTCCTCATAGGCCTTGACGACACGCTTCGGGGTGTCGATCAGGCCCTCGCGCTTCGGATCGTCCCCGGCCCAGCGCAGAAGAGTCCGGACCGCCGCCTCCGCCTCGGCCCGGCTCGGCCGGTCGGTCAGCATCTCGCGCTCTTCGCGGTCGGCATGGGTCATCACGTCGTAGGCAATGGCGGTCATGGCCTGTCCTATCGTTCCTGGCGATTACAATGTCGCGTTTCTCGGGGAGAGAGGCGCGTTCCTAGCAAGCACTCTTACGAAGAGAGCCTATCGCCGGATCGGCTTCTGTCAAATCGACAATTTCGTGACTGGCGACGGCGAGATTTTCTGAAGGGAGGTGAAGCTGGTCTTGCGAGTGTCGCCGCCGCCGCCTAGCAAAAGCAGCATGATCCACCTTTATGACAGCCTCGCCCGGGAGAGGCGGATTTTCACGCCGGCCGACCCGGCGCGCGTCACGCTCTATGTCTGCGGGCCGACTGTCTACAACCACGCCCATATCGGCAATTTTCGCGCGGCGGTCGTCTTCGACCTGCTGTTCCGCGTGCTGCGGCGGCGCTATGGCGCCGAGGCCGTCATCTATGCGCGCAATTTCACCGATATCGACGACAAGATCATCAAGGCGGCGCGCGAAACGGGGGAGCCGATCGAGGCGATCACCGAAAAATACGCGCGGATCTATGACGAGGAGCTGGCGGCGTTCAACTGCCTGGCCCCGACCCTGAAGCCGACCGCGACCGGCCACATCGCGGAGATGATCGATCTCGCCGACCGGCTCCTCGCCGGCGGCTTCGCCTACGCGGCGGATGGGCATGTGCTGTTTTCGGTCGGCAAATTCGCCGAGTATGGAAGGCTCTCCGGCGCCGACGCCGAGGAACGGCTCGCCGGCGCGCGCGTCGAGATCGCTCCGTACAAGGAGGACGCCGCCGACTTCGTGCTGTGGAAACCGTCAAAGGCGGACGAGCCCGGCTGGGACAGTCCGTGGGGTCGCGGCCGGCCCGGCTGGCACCTTGAATGCTCGGCGATGATCGCAAAGGCGCTGGGGACGACGATCGACATTCATGGCGGCGGGCAGGATCTGAAATTCCCGCATCATGAAAACGAGATCGCGCAGTCGTCTTGCGCGCATGGCGGCGCGCCGCTCGCCCGCTACTGGCTGCATAACGGTTTCCTGAAAATGGGCGCCGACAAGATGTCGAAATCGCTCGGCAATGTCGCGCTGCCGCGCGACCTCCTGAAGAAGCACCATGGCGAAACCTTGCGCTTCGCGCTGCTCTCGGCGCAGTACCGCCAGCCTCTCGACTGGACGGACGAGCTGATCGAGCAGTCGAAAAAACAGCTCGACCGCTTCTACCGCCTGCTCGCGGAGGCGCGCCCGGCGGATGCCGTCGATGTTCCGGAAAGCATCACGCTGGCGCTCGAGGACGACATGAACACGCCGGAAGCGATCGCCGGTCTTCACGAATTGCGCGATATCGCGATGCAGATGGAGGGGGAGCCGAAGCGCCGCGCCGCTGCGCGCCTGAAAGCCGCCGGCGCCCTGATGGGTTTTTTCGCGAGCGATCCCGAGTTTTGGTTCAAATGGACGCCGGCGGGCGAAGCAGGCGCGCTTTCGCCGGAAAAGGTCGAAGCGATGCTGGCTGAACGCGCCGCCGCGCGAAAAACGAAAGACTTCAAGACCTCCGACCGCATCCGCAACGACCTTGCGGCGGCGGGGATCATCATTGAAGACGGCCCGGGGGGCGCGACATGGAGGCGGGCTTGATGAACGGAACGAAGCTGACTGAAGGGGGCAGGCGATGCGCTCACTGAAAACGCTTCCGGCATTCGACTTCGCCGCCGATGCGCCGACGACCGCGCTCCGCGCCGCCTTCGCGGAAACCGGCGTCGTCATTCTCAGGGGCTTCGCCAGCGCCGATGAATGCGCGGCGTTGAAGGCGCGCGCGTTCGAGCTGATCGACGATTTCGACATCGACGCACATCAGACGGTCTTTTCGACCCGGACCCAGGCGCATGCCGAGGACGATTATTTCCTCAACTCCGGCGGCGCGATCAGCTTCTTCCTTGAAGAAGAGGCGTATGACGCCGAGGGCCGGCTGAAACGCGGCAAGCGCGAATCGGTCAACAAGATCGGCCACGCGCTGCATGATCTCGATCCGGTTTTCGCGGCGTTTTCGCGCGCGCCCAAAATGGCGGCGGCGGCCCGCGCGGCCGGCTTTGCGGCGCCCGTGCTGCTGCAATCGATGGTGATCATGAAGCCGCCGGGAATCGGCGGCGAGGTGACGTGCCATCAGGATTCGACGTTCCTGCGAACGGAACCGGAAACCTGCGTCGGCTTCTGGGTCGCGCTCGACGCGGCGACGCCTGAGAACGGCTGCATGGAATTCATCCCAGGCGAGCACAAGGGTCCGCTGCGCCGCCTCTTTCGCCGCAAGGCCGGCGGGGGAACCGAAATGATCGAGTTGTCGCACGATCCGTATCCGGAGGAACGCCGCATCGCGGCGCCGGCCGCCGTCGGCGATCTCGTTATTTTTTCAGGCCGCGCGCCGCACATGAGCCGGGCGAATCGCTCGCAATCGCCGCGCATGGCCTACACGCTGCATATGATCGAGAAGGCGGCGCGCTACCCCGCCGACAACTGGCTGCAGCGCCCGGCGGAGACGCCGCTGACGCCGCTTTATTGACCGGCGGCGTTGAGGCCGCGCATGTCGCGCGTCAGTGTGCCGAAGCGAAGCGGGTTCCGGTCCCCGGGATCGGCGATACGGATTGTCGGGCGTCGCTGCGCTCAAGCGGCTCTGCGATCCTTCTTTCTCACCCCGCCTTGCGTGCGTGTTTGGCCGCCCGCCAGGCTTCCATCGCCTGGCTGATCGCGAAGGTCTCGCGGTATTTCGGCGAGTCCGACGGGCGCGGCGGGCGGGCGGCGGTCAGCGCCATGATCTCGGCCAGCTTGTTGTGCGCGGCGCCGGACTGGCCCGCGCGGATATAGGCGTGAAGCTCGATCAGCGAATCCGACAGGGGGTCGTCGGCCCTGATGACGAAATAGGGCTCGTCCTCGGCGAGATCGTTGAAGCAGTCGAATTTCGACGGGTTGGCCTTCGAGCCGACAAGGGAAATAGTCATGCAGCACCTCTGGAAAATATCATCGCCAGAATGACGTGATTCTTGTGATTTCGCGCTCTGGCTGGCCGACGTCAATCGCGGCTCCCATGGCAAGGCCCGGGGAACCTGCACGCCGGCGCGGCGCAAGAGCAGGTCGGCGCATTCCAATTATCGCCCATGCGGCCTAGTGTGCCGCCGACAACACAGAGGGGCTGACATGATCGCGAAATTCTCCACCGGCGCCACGCTTTTTCTTGCGATGACGGCGATCGCCGCGCCCGCTTTCGCGCAAGACGATCTCCGCGCCGAGATCGAGGCTGATTACAAAGCCAACCTTGCGCCCCTGTTCGATTATTTCCACCGCAATCCGGAACTCTCGCACCGCGAATTCAAAACCTCGGAACGGCTTGCGAAGGAAATCCGCACGCTCGGCTTCGACGTCACGGAGAAGGTCGGCGGGACCGGCGTCGTCGCCGTCATGAAGAACGGCGCCGGGCCGACCGTGATGATCCGCGCCGACATGGACGGGCTGCCGGTGAAGGAGGATTCAGGGCTCGCCTACGCCTCGACCGTCACCCAGGAGGATATCGATGGCGTTGTGAAACCGGTGATGCACGCCTGCGGCCACGACACGCACATCACCTCGCTGGTCGGGACGGCGCGGGCGCTGGCGGCGCGCAAGGACCAGTGGAAGGGAACGCTCGTCCTGATCGGCCAGCCGGCGGAGGAGCGTATTTCCGGAGCGCGGGAGATGCTGAAGGACGGGCTTTACGAACGCTTTCCAAAACCCGATTACGCGCTCGCCTTCCATGTCGACGCCAGCCGTCCCTCCGGCAAGATCGAAGTGCCGCTGGTCGCGGGATCAAGCTCCGACAGCGTCGATATCATCGTGCACGGCGTCGGCGCTCATGGCGCATCGCCGAACAAGGGCGTCGATCCGATCCTTGTCGCAGCGCAGATCGTTGTCTCGCTGCAATCGGTGGTCGCGCGTTCGATCGAACCGCTGCAGCCGGCCGTCATCACGGTCGGATCGATTCATGGCGGGACGAAGCACAACATTATCGGCGACCGCGTGGACATGCAGCTGACCGTGCGGTCGAATGATCCTGCGGTGCGGGCGCAATTGCTCGACGGCATTGATCGCGTCGCGGCGGGCGTTGCGGCGTCGATGGGCGTTCCGAAAAAGCTGATGCCGGAAGTCACCCGCTCTAAGACGGAATCAACGCCGCCGACCGTGAATGATGCGGCGACCGTTGAAATCATAAAAACGGCGTTTACCGAGCATTTCGGCGCCGACGGTCTCGTTGAATTGCCGCCGGAGGGCATGGGCGCAGAGGATTTCGCCTATTTCGTGACGCCGGAACTCGGGGTCAAAGGCGTCTATTTCGTCGTCGGCGGCACGCCGCAGAAAGAGTTGGCGACCGCGCCTTCGCACCATTCGCCGTTCTTCAGGATTGAACCCGAACCCGCGATCAAGACCGCGACGGAAGCGATGGTCGTCGGCGCGATGCGCCTGTTCAATGGGCGATAGGGGCAGGCTACGAAAATCGCTTTAACCATCTATCCGCCTGAATTCATTCGCAAACAAAAATCCGTCCTACACCCCGGATTTGGCTTTATCCTGTGCGTGAAGCCAGTCGCAGAGCCATCAACGCATGAACGCCTTGCCGTCGCCCAAGGACGCCCGCGCCGATCGCGCAAAAGGGGCGCCTTTTTCCGCGACCGAAAAGGGCGCCTTTTGCGGCTGGACCCCTCGGAAAGCCTCGAAAAAAGGACAAGGCGCGCGTTCAAAAGGGCATGCCTTTTCCTCGCGCGGGCGTGAACGCGGCGGCGCTGGCGTTCGCCGCCGCATTCCCCATATTCCGGCGAGACGAAATCCCCGACACGGAGACCCATTGATGATCCTCATCCGGAAATCGATCGACCGCGGCCATGCGACCCATGGCTGGCTCGAAGCGCGACACAGTTTCTCATTCGCCAATTATCATCACCCGGATCATATGGGATTCCGCGCGCTGCGCGTCATCAACGAGGACCGAATCGCGCCGGCGGCGGGCTTCCCGCCGCATTCGCATCGCGACATGGAAATCATCACCTATGTTCTCGAGGGCGCGCTTGAACACGAGGATTCAACCGGCGGCGGCGGCGTCATCCGCCCGGGCGAGATTCAATATATGTGCGCTGGCGCCGGCGTCACGCACAGCGAATACAATGCGTCGAAGGATGAACCCGCACATCTGTTGCAGATCTGGCTGTTGCCGGACAAGACGAACCATGCGCCGCGCTACGAGCAGAAGGATTTCGGCGATGCGCGCCGCGGCGCGCTGAAGCTCGTCGCCTCGAGCGACGGGCGCGACGGTTCGATCGCCATTCATCAGGGCGTCGATCTCTATGCGAGCGTTCTCGCCGAAGGAGACAGCGTTCGCCACGCTTTCGGGGTCGGGCGCCATGGCTGGCTGCAGCTCGCCAAGGGCGGTCTCGAAATCGGCGGCGTCGTCATGCAGGCGGGCGACGGCGCGAAGATCTCGGCGGAAGAGGCGGTGTCGGTGAAAGCGCTCGCTGACGAGACCGAGTTCCTGATGTTCGATCTCAATTGATGCGGGAGACGCCGTGTTCTTTTGCGCAACCGGATAGGCGGTTAGTCTCTTCATCATGCTGAGCGATCTTTACAGCGAGAAGATTCTGGACGCCGCGGCGGCGATCCCGCCGGCGCGGCGACTATCCGCGCCGCAGGCGAGCGCGACGAAGATCAGCCGTGTTTGCGGCTCGGAGGTCTCCGTCGACGTTGTTCTGAAAAACGGCGTCGTCGCCGATTTCGGCCTGGAGGCGAAAGCCTGCGCGCTCGGCCAGGCGTCGGCTTCGATCGTCGCGCGCCATATCGTCGGCGCGTCCGCCGAGGAGCTTTATCGCCTGCGCGATCAGATGCGTGCGATGCTGAAGGACAGTGGCCCGCCGCCTGACGGCGCGCGCTGGCGCGAGTTGCAGGCGCTGATTGCAATCCGCGATTATCCGCAACGTCACGCCTCGACATTGCTGGTTTTCCAGGCCGTCGCCGACTGCCTCGATCAGATCGCCGCGTCGCGCAAGAGCGACGACGGCGCCGGCGTCGCGCAACCGTGATCGACCGCGCCCTGTTTGTGCGCGCTTCGCGGCGCCAGCGCCGTTGATTTCAACGCCCTGCGGATTATCTGTTCTTAAGCAAGAGTAACCGTGTCTCCCCCCTCAGGTTGCTTGCGCAGGGCCGCCCGCGCGGCGCTCTCCCCCAAGACGCGCGGGCGGCTTCTTTCTTGCACCTTTTCATCGCCCGATTTACTGAGCGGCGAGGCGCGTCGCGGCATTGGCGCCGGCCGCTTTTGCTTCCTCATGCAGCCATTGCTTGAACGCTTTGACCGCGGCGTTGCGCGATTTCGACGCCGGGTGGACGAGGTAATACGAAAAATTCGATGGGGTCGTCAGGTCGAACGGCGCAACGAGACGGCCGGCTTCAAGGTCTGCAAGCGCAATCGCCTGCTTGGCGAGCGCCACGCCCTTGCCGGCGACGGCCGCCTCGATGACGAGGCTCGACTGGTTGAATTTAGCGCCGCGCTTGCCGTCGATATCGGCGACGCCGGCCGCCTTCAGCCACATCGCCCAATTGGTGCTCGCCAGATCGTCCTGATCCGGGCTGCCGTCATGCAGGAGCGGGTGATGGACGAGGTCTTGCGGCGTCCTTATCGGGTGCGGCCCCTGCAACAGGCGGGGACTGCAGACCGGCAGGATCGATTCCTCCATCAGCAGTTCCGCCTCAAGGCCCGGATATTTGCCGCCGCCGTAACGGATCGCGAGATCGATATCATCGACCGCGAAGTCGACGACCTCCATGTCGGCGGAGATCCAAACCTCGATTTCAGGCAGGCGCTCGTGAAAGCGGTCGAGCCGCGGCACCAGCCACTTCGCCGCGAGCGACGGCGCGACCGAAATCGTCAGCCGCTTGGAATCGCCGCGCGCCGTCAGAATGCGCGACGCCTCTTCCAGCTTGTCGAAGGCCTCACGCAAGATCGGCAGGCTCGCCTGCGCCGCGTCGGTCAGCAGCAGCGCCCGCTTGGTCCGCCGGAACAGCCGTCCGCCGATAAAGTCTTCCAGGGACTTGATCTGCTGGCTGACCGCCCCCGGAGTCACGTGCAGTTCCTCAGCAGCTTTAGTAAAACTCAGGTGCCGCGCCGCCGATTCAAAGACCTTCAGCGCATTCAGGGGTGGGAGCGACTTCATAAACGAGCCTGTTCATGGAATTTCAGCGAGAACTGCATACGCTTCCCGGAAGGCCATGTCTTCAGAAAAACTCACACATATTTGTGATTCGGCGGAAGCGCGGCGCAATCGCCCACATTACGCCAAGGATTCGCGATAGTTTAGAAAACCTGACACAAAAATCAGCACTTCTCGTTTGGGTTTGCGGATTTACGCGGCCCATATGAGCCGCACGGCTCACGCTCGACGCATCCGCCGGGCAAACCAATTAGAAAAACTGTAAGACCATGAAGACATTCCCGGCCTTCCATGACCTCAACGGCCGCAAGGTGCTGATCGTCGGCGGCGGTGAGACAGCCGGGCGCAAGGCGCGGCTCGCTTCCGACGCGGGCGCGCTGGTCG
>JBGSSK010000423.1:0-10695 GCA_041737095.1 Parvularculaceae bacterium
CGCCATCGGGGTCGGCGCCGGCTCGCTCATTTGGGCGGGACTGACCGCCGGCGGTCTCGCCGCGCTTCTCGCCGCCTCCGACGCGGCGTTCGCCTGGATCAGGATCATGGGCGGCGCCTATCTTCTTTATCTCGCATGGCGCACCTTCCGCGCGGGCAAGGAGCTGCTGTCGCTCGACGGCGCAGGGAACGAGATCGGCGCTTTCCGCTCGGGCGTTCTCACCAATCTCCTCAACCCGAAAGTCGGCGTGTTCTATCTGGCGTTCCTGCCGAGCTTCACCAATCCGGCGATCGGTCCTGTCTGGCTGCAAACGGTAATGCTCGGCGCAATCTTTTCGCTTTCCGGCGCGTTGGCGCTTGTTGGCGTCGCCGCCGGTGCGGTGCGCGACCGGCTTGGCGGCATCTGTCCAATTGCGATCGGCGCTCGGTCTTATCGCCGCGACGGTATTCGGCGCGCTGGGTTTGCGATTGATTTTCGAAGCCGACCGCTGACGTCGACTGCGCGAAGCGATGGCGTGAGCGCCGCGCCCATGCGAACCTCACCAACCTGATTATTGGGAGCGGACCATGGGACGCGTTGCAGGAAAACGAGCGTTCATCACCGGCGGCGGGCAGGGGCTCGGCGCCTGCTTTGCGCATATGCTGGCCGCGGAAGGCGCCAAGGTGGTCGTCACCGACATCAATGTCGCCGGTGCGGAGAAGACCGCCGCCGCAATCGACGCGACATATCCGGGCGCCGCCGCGTTCTGCCATCACGACGTAACCAAACGCGAGGATTGGGAGACCGCGCTCGGCATGGCCGCCGAATTCATGGGCGGGATCAGCGTTCTCATCAACAACGCCGGCATCGGCACATGGGGCACGATCGAATCCGAGACCGACGAGAACTGGCGGCGCACGATGTCGATCGACGTTGATTCGATCTATATCGGCACGCAGCTCGCCATGCCTTACCTGAAGGAAGCGCAGCCCGCCTCGATCATAAATATCTCGTCGGTCGCCGGCCTGACCGCCAGCGCCGAAATGCTCGCCTACAACACAGCCAAAGCGGCGGTCTGGATGATGACGAAGTCGATCGCGCTTCATTGCGCGAAAGAGGGCTACGACATCCGCTGCAACTCCGTGCACCCTGTATTCACCCGGACGCCGATCATCGAGCCGATCCTGGCGATGGGCGGCGGCGGTGAAAAAGGCGAAGCGAAGCTCGTCCGGCAGATACCGCTGAAGCGGCTCGGCGAGCCTGAAGACGTCGGCTATGCGGTATTATACCTCGCCTCCGACGAATCGCGGTTCGTGACGGCGGCGGAATTCAAGATCGACGGCGGCATCACCGCGCAGTGATCAGCCCTGTTTCCGCGCCGATTGCGACGCGAAATATTTTGCGGCGCCCTTGAGATAGTCCTTGCGGTCGCCGACGACATAAGGCGCGATCTGCAGAACCGCCGAATAGACGCCGTCATCGATCCGCGCCTTGTCGGATGATTGCGCTTCCGCGATCGACCTGTATTGCAACCAGTATGTAAGATGCGCCGCCATCCGGTCGGCGAGGCGATCTTTCTCGCCGGTCTCGAAGGCGATCAGTTTTTGCGCTTCGAGCGACGACAGGATCGCCAGCGTCGTCGTCCGCTTCAGGGAAAGCAGGCGCGCGGTCCGTGACCGCAAGGCGGGGCACCGTTCGAGGATCGACGACATTCCTTCATAGAAGAAGCGGAAATCATTGATCTCTTCGAAGATGATGTAGATGAAGATCCAGTTGTCCTCGAGCGACAAGGCTTGCTCGATCGGCGCCGACAGGACCTGGCGCAGTTCGACGTCGAAATCGTCAAACAGCGCTTCGATGATCGCTTCCTTGCCCTTGAAATGATAATAGAGATTGCCGGGGCTGATGCCGAGGACGGCCGAGATATCGACGGTCGAGACCTGCGCTTCGCCCTCGCTGTTGAAGAGCGCCAGCGATGTCTTCAATATCCTGTCGCGGGTCTTGACCTTGCCGGCCATCGGCGCGCCTCAGGTCGATTTCTTGCCGCGTTTCTTTCGCTTTTCGGCGGACGCCTTTTTGGCTGGCTTGCGTTCGGCGATCGCCGCTTCGAGCGCCTCGACGCGCGCGCGCAAGGCGCGCACCTCGTCGGCGAGCGACGATTGATCCTCGCCAAGGCCGATGCGGTCGCGCATCCGCTTGATGCGGTCATCGAGCCCGGCCGGCGTCACCTGAGCGGCGACCTTGCGGCCGCGTTCCTCGACGTTTTTCTCGATCGCTTCGCCCTTGGCGACAAGTTCATCGAAGACGCGGGCGGATTCGCCCGACAACTTCGCAATTGATTCCTGCGCTTCCGAAAAGGCGCGGCCATAGGCGCCGATGCCGGCGAGCCAGATCTTGCGGGCGGTGTCCGTCGAATGCGCGGGCTTCTTGGCCAAGGTCTTCCTCCTAATTGGCGGCGGCGGCCGCCTCGAATTTACGGCGCGGGCGTCCGGCGGCGACAGGCCGGTCAAGAAACGATTGCATGACCGGCAGGACTCGCTTCGCCTGCGACAGGACGAACAAATGCCCGCCGTTTTCGACGACATGCAATTCCGATTTCGGGATCATGAATTTCAGTATCTTCGCATTGGCGAGCGGCACGATGTTGTCGCGGTCGCCGGCGAGCACCAGCGTTTCATGCGGCAGGAACGGCAGGAACGGCAGGCTGGACCAGCCCACCATCGCCATCAGCTGATAGACATAGCCCGAGCGCGTCGGCGCGGTCATGCGCGTCGCGAATTGCGAAGCGCCCTCCGGTTCGTCGCCGTAAAGAGCCTTGAAGTTCCTGGCGAGAAAGTCGCGATCCATGTACCGCTTCGGGTCGGCCATTTTCGACAGCGCTTCGATCTTGCCGGGCACCATCAAGGCGCCGGGCGAGGTTGCGCAGAGGATGAGGCGGTTGACGCGGTTCTGGTATTGAAAAGCGAATTGCTGCGCGGCGCCGCCGCCCCACGAAACGCCCATGACATCGACAGGCTCGTCATAGCCGTAATGAAGAAGGATGGTTTTTGCCGCCTGCGCGACCCACCAGGGCCTATATGGCGTCACCGGCCCCGGCGATCCGCCTATGCCGGGCAGGTCGAAGGTGATGATATCGCGATCGGCGAAGGCTTCGGCGAGCGGCTGGGCGATTTCAAGATTGGCGCCGATGCCGTTGAAAAACAGCAACGGACGCCCGCCGCCGTCGCCGCGCCACACCGCGGTGCGCAGTTTCTGGAGGCCGGCCGTCACAAATCCGAGTTCGGGAAGGTTGTGGTCTTCTGTACTCATACGAAATTTGATCCTCTCTCAACCGAACACATAATCGCCCGGCGCCTTGGTCGTCGCCGGGAAGGCCTTCGACCCTAAAGATTTCGGCGCTGCTTTCTTTTCGCCTGACCGCTGGCGCAGCCAGTTCGTCCAGAGCGGCCACCACGATCCCTGCTGCGGCCGTGCGCCGGCGAACCAGTCGTCGGCTGATTTCGGCAGATCGTCATTGGCGAAGAACTGCGCTTTCGGATTGCCAGGCGGATTGAGCAGCGCCTGGATATGGCCGCTGTTCGACAGCACGAATTTCACGTCGCCGCCGAATAGGTGCACATTGCGGTAACAGGCGCGCCAGGGCGTGATGTGGTCCGTGACGGCGGCGACCATGAACGCGTCCTGCTTGATCTTCGTCAGGTCGAGCTTGCCGCTCATGAAATCGACCGTTCCGGGATTGGCGAAGCGCTTGTCCTTGTAGATGTCGAGATAATCGGAGTGGAGCTGCGCCGGCAGGTTCGTCGAATCATTGTTCCAGTAAAGGATGTCGAAAGGCGGCGGGCTGTCGCCCATCAGGTAATTGTTGACCACGTAATTCCAGATGAGATCGTTTGGACGAAGCCAGGCGAAGGATTTCGACAGATCGTCACCGGATAGAATGCCCTTTTTGGCGGAATGGCGCCGCGCCGCCTCGATCGCTTCGTCGGTGACGAAGAGGCCGACTTCGCTGTCTTCCTTGCGGCCGTCGAGGACGCAGACCTGCAGCGTGAAGGATTTGACGATCGATGATTTGCGCGCCGCGAGTTCAGACAGGAAGCTCGCCGTCGTGATGCCGCCGGAGCACGCGCCCGAGACATTGATCTGCTTCGATTTGGTGATCCTGGTGATCGCTTCGGCCGCCTCGATCAGCGACGCGACATACTCCTCAAGTCCCCAATGCGCATGTTCTTTCTGCGGATTGCGCCAGCTGACGGCGAAGGTCTGAATGCCTTGCGACAGCATGAACCGGACGACGCTTTTCTCCGGCGAGAGATCGTTCGCGTAAAACTTGTTGATCTGCGGCGGCACGACGAGCAGCGGGATTTCATAAACCTCGTCGGTCGTCGGCGCGTACTGGATAAGCTCCAGCATCTCGTTCTTGAAAACGACGGCGCCGGGCGTCGTTGCGAGATTCTGGCCGACCTTGAACGGCCGCCCGTCAACCTGGCTCGGCATGCCGTGATTGTGGCGAAGATCGTTGTAGGCGTTTTGCAGCCCCTTCACGAGCGACTGGCCGCCAGTCTCATATAGGCGCTTGATCGCCGCCGGATTGCCGACCAGCGTGTTGGTCGGCGCCAGCGCATCGGCGATAATGTCGAGAACGAATTTCGCGCGCGTCTTGTCGGCGTCGTCAACGCCTGACTCATCTATCCAGCCGACAAAGCCCTTGCGCATCGCGAGCCAGGATTGGAGCGTGTATTTGTAGAGCGGGTTGTGCGACCAGGTCGGGTCCTGAAAGCGCCGATCCTTCTTCTCCGGCGCGATCTCCGATTCGCCCTTGATGATCTCGACGAGATCCTTGCCGTAATTCGTCAGGTGCTTTGCAAAGGGCGCCGGCTGCTTCGCCGCGTGCCCGATGAGGACGCCGAGCGATTTGAGCAACTCCGTGCGACGCACGCCGATGATCGGATTGAGGGCGGTCGGCGTGTCGGCCGCCCGCTCGCCGAGTTCGTCGCTCGATTTCGACATGTAGCCTCCCAAGGGTCGTCAATTTTTGTTTCTACGCAGTTGAAAGTATTCGACGTTTGTCGGCGCTTGGCAAACGGGGCTCCTTATTGCAACGCAACAAAAAGCGGAGCGCTCCAGAAGAAACGCCCCGCTTCATGGGTACTCTACGCAACTGAACGATCGAAAAGATTAAGCCGCTTTGGCGGTTTTCGCGGTAGTGCGCTTGGTCTTGGTCGCGAGTTTCTTGTTCAGCGCTTCGACTTCGGCTTCGAGTTCCTTCACGCGGTCATTGGCGACGATGCCGACCGGCAGGACGGCGCGGAATTTTTCAATGCCGGCGCCGTAAACGCCCTTGGCGCGATCGCGTACATCGACGATCTGCTCTTTGGCGGTCGCTTCGATTTCTTCGCCTTTTTCGACGAGGTCGCCGAACAGGTCGGAATATTTCTCGGTCAGCGACTTCAGCGCCGGTTTGGCGCGTTCGAAGGCGAGCCCGTAAACGCCGAGATAGGCGAGCCAGCCCTGGCGGATCGCTTCAGCGGCGTTGATTTCTTTCGTTTCGGCGACTTTTTTGCGCTTCGTCATGGTGTGTCCCTTTCAAGGTTGGCCGAGCAGGAACGCCGGCGCTCATCACTGAGACGGAAGATAGGGAATGGATCTAGAATGATCATCCAAATTTTTTGCAGCGCACAAAATCAAATAAAGTACGATAAATCATAAAGTTAGCACTCAATAAGCGGAGAACAGGGCTCAAGGAGGGCCGGGAAAGCTTTCGACCATCTGGATTTTCAGGTCCGGAAAGCTGTCGACATACTGAATGGTGAAATCGGGAAAGCTGTAGACGAATCGCCATTTCCCGCAGGTATCAGCGAAGCTTTCGACCGCCATCACCCGCAAATCCGGGAAGCTCTCGACGATCTGGACCTTGAGATCAGGAAAGCTGTCGACGATCTGGACGTCGCCCCGCAGGGAGATGCCCTTCGCCACGCAGACCGGATGTTCAGCCGCAACCGACTCCGGGCAGGCCGCCAGCATGGCAAGAACGAAATAGCGTTTCATCAGTCACATGCTGCGACCGGTCCCCGCCGTTTTCAAGCGCGCCGAAAATTGAGGCCGGCCATTGGGCGTGCCGGCCTCAAGCTACTGGCGGAAACGATTAAGGCGGTACTCAACCTCTGGCGGGCGAAGCTCGGGGCTTTGGCCGCCGACCGGGAGGTTACGAGCAGGGCGCGACATCCGGGTGACCGGCAAACGAAGGTTTGGTGACTGTGGAAAAAGCCGGAATGGTGCTGCGAGAGAGGATTGAACTCTCGACCTCTCCCTTACCAAGGGAGTGCTCTACCACTGAGCTACCGCAGCCAGTCCCGGCTGGCCGCCGGGCGAGGCGGCGATATAGACCGGGCGGGCGCGATTGAAAAGCCGCTGGCCGGGCGCTCCTTGACGGTGACTTGTCCGCCCCTATGGTCCCTGCCGCCATGCATGACGAGACGTCCGACAAGAATGCCGAAGCCCCGGCGAAGAAAAGCCCCGATGAGGCCTTGAAAAATCCTTCACGCCCGGCGAAGGGCGGCGGGCGAGACAAGGAAGCGCGGCTAGCTGCCGCCTTGCGCGAGAACTTGCGGCGACGGAAGGCCGGCGCCCGGAAAGACAACCGGCTGAAAGACACGGACTGAATGGACAGACTGGCGATCATCGGCGGCAGGCCGCTCTTTGGCGAGATCGCGATCAGCGGCGCCAAGAATTCCGCCTTGAAACTGATGGCGGCCTCGCTGCTGACCGACGAGCCGCTAGTGATTGAGAACACGCCGCGGCTGGCCGATGTCGACATGCTGCTGAAGCTGCTCGCGCAGCACGGCGCCGCGATCAGCTTCGAGGGCGCGACGCTGACCTTGCACGCCGCCACGATCACCTCGACCGAAGCGCCTTACGATCTTGTCCGCAAGATGCGCGCCTCGTTCAATGTTCTGGGGCCGCTGCTGGCGCGCGAAGGCAAGGCGCGGGTGTCGCTTCCTGGCGGCTGCGCGATCGGCGCGCGGCCGGTCGATCTGCATCTGAAAGCGCTCTCAGCGATGGGCGCGTCGATCGAACTCGACGAGGGTTATGTCGTCGCGTCGGCGCCGAACGGGCTGCACGGCGCAAAGATCGATTTTCCGTTCGTATCGGTCGGCGCGACCGAGCATGCGATGCTGGCGGCGTCGCTGGCGAAGGGCGAGACGATCCTGACGAACGCGGCGCGCGAGCCTGAAATCGCCGATCTCGCCGATTGCCTCAATGCGATGGGCGCGCGCATTGAGAACGCCGGGCGATCGACGATCCGCATCGTCGGCGTCGATCGCCTCCGCGGCGCGCGGCACAGCGTCGTCGCCGATCGGATCGAAATGGGATCCTACGCGATGGCGGCAGGCGCCGCCGGCGGTGAGTTGTTCTTGCGCAATGGACGCATCGAACTTCTCGGCGCGGCGGCGAGCGTTCTGGAGGAATCCGGCCTCAAGCTGACGGCGGAGGAAGGCGGCGTGCGCGTCAAGCGCATCATTGATCGCCTGCAATCGGTCAATATCGTGACGCAACCCTATCCTGGCTTCTTCACCGACCTGCAGGCGCAGTTCATGGCGCTGATGACGACCGCTGAAGGCGTCTCGGTCATCAAGGAAACGATTTTCGAGAATCGCTTCATGCATGCGCCGGAACTGGCGCGCATGGGCGCACAGATCTCCGTCGACGGACAGATCGCCACCGTCCGTGGCGTCAAGCGCCTGAAAGGCGCGCCGGTGATGGCGACCGATTTGCGCGCGTCGATGAGCCTCATTCTCGCCGGTCTCGGCGCCGAGGGGCAAACGATCATCAACCGCGTCTATCATCTTGACCGGGGATTTGAACGCCTCGAAGAAAAGCTCAACCAATGCGGCGCCCTGATTGAACGCGTGAAAGGGGATTGATGCCGAGCCTCAAGGATTACAAGCCGCTTCGGCTGCTGATCGAAGATGCGGATGATCTGAAAATCCTCTCCTCGGTCCTGCAGGACGCGATCGCGAAGATCGGCGATTTCGCCTACATCAGCGCGCAGCGCCGTTTCGCCTTTGTCGCCAATCGCTTCATCTGGGAAGACGCCGCCAGGAAGAGGCGCGAGACCTATGGGCGCGTGCGCGTCGGGTGTCATTTCGACGATGTCGTGTCGGCGCAGCAGTACAATCTGCGCCCCGACTTCAAGGAAGGCATTGTCGACCTGCTCACCATCCGCTTCGAACCAGGCGTCGACGGCGCCGGCGTCGTGATGCTGGATTTCGCGGGCGGCGGCGCGATCAGGCTCGAAGTTGAAAGCCTCAACGCCCAGCTTTCCGATATTTCAGAGCCGTGGATGACGCGCGCGCGCCCGGATCATGAAACCTAGAGCTGCCCGGCCCGCTCGACGAAATACGCATGCATCGCAGAGATTTCATCGTTGGTGAAATGCGCGAAGCGCGAGCGCGCCACATCGCCCATCAGCCGAAGGTCGCGTCCGCCGATTGGTTCGCCGGTCTTCATCAGATGTGAAAACTGGTCGGGCGTGTAGGCGGCGGCGACCATCAGGTCCGGCGGCGGCTTCGCGTCGGCCGGTCCGGGCGCACCGGTGAAGTCGACTCCGTGACATTCGGCGCAGGCGATGCGCGCCAGATATTCGCCGCGCTGCTTGCTGTCGGCGAAATCATAAGTGCGCCGCGGCTCCCGATGATCGATCGTCGATGCGTCCGGCGGGAAGAGGCCCTGCATCAGTTCGAGGCGTCCAAGGATGAAGGTTTCCGATTTCGGTAAATTTTCGCCGCGATCGGGCAGCGTCCGGGCGTAGGAAAGGATGGCGGCGAGGTCTTCATCGCTCATGTCGAAGAAAGCGGGCGACGGCATGCCGATGACGCTGCGGCCGTTCTTGCGGACGCCGTGCCGGATCGCCCGGGCGAAATCCTCGTCCTAATAATCCGACGCAAGGCGCGGGATATTCGCCGTGACGGAACGATAGATGTAAGGCGCCTCGCCGAACAGCTTGCCGTTCATGTCGGCGCCGTGGCACCCGAGGCAACCGGCGATATTGGCGAGCCTTTCCCCTTCCGCGATGATCGCGGGGTCGGACGACGCCATGATGTTTTGCGGCGGCGTTTCGTATTTGCGGGCGATGATTCGTTCGCCGAGGAACCAGACCGTTCCATAAGCGAGCCCGGCGGCGGCGATCGCCAGTCCGGCCGCAAAAGCGGCTACCCGCTGAATCTTCATGACGTCGCCCTCCCGTGAGTGCCTTTTAACACCGGCGGGTGGAATTGACAGGCGGCCGGGCGTGACGGCGCCGCCCGTCCCGGCTAGAAGGCGAAATGAATTCGGAGGGTCGATGACAGAGGGCGGGGAAACCGGTTCGGCCATGAAGATCGCGCGCATCGAACTCGATGAGCGCAGTCTCGCCCGCGCGACAGCCGATATCGAGCATGAACGCAAGGTCGCGATCTATGACCTGCTCGAGGAAAATTACTTCGAACCGGTCGGCGGCGGCGCGGGGCCGTTCGAACTTTATCTTTCCTATGTCGAGAACCGTCTCGTGTTCGATGTCAGGAAGGAAGGCGGCCAGGCGCTCGGCCAGGTTCACCTGTCGATGACGCCCTTCCGCAAGATCATCAAAGACTATTTCATGCTGTGCGAAAGCTATTACGACGCGATCCGCACGGCGGCGCCGGCGCAGATCGAGACGATCGACATGGCGCGCCGGTCCCTCCACAATGAGGGATCGGAAATCCTCAGCGACCGGCTTAAAGACAAGATCACGCTCGACCTCAACACAGCGCGTCGCCTGTTCACGCTGATTTGCAGCTTCCACATGAGATGACCGCGCAATGGTGAAGTCCGTCCTGTTTGTCTGTAATCTGAATTCCGTGCGCTCGCCGATGGCGGCGGCGATTCTCGCCGGCCACAGCGCGCTCAAGGTCGACAGCGCCGGCGTCTATGAAGGGGGCGTCGACCCATTTGTCGAAAGCGTGCTCGGCGAGATTGGTCTCACCCTTGGCGATTACGAGCCGAAGGCCGTGTCGGATATCGATCCGAAAAGCTTCGACCTCGTCATCGCATTGACGCCGGAAGCGGCGGCGGAGGCGCGTCGTTTTGCGCCGCGCGAGCGCATCGAGTTCTGGCCGATCGAAAATCCGAGCGATGTTCGCGGCGGCCGCGACGCGCTTCTTGAGGCCTACCGGTCGGTGCGCGACGAGCTTCGGAGCCGGATTCGGGCGCGGTTTCCGTCGGTGAAGGAAAAGCCTTGATTTTGGCCGCCGGCGCGACCATTTTCGCCCGCTATTCGAGATCCGCAATTGCCCGCTGTTCGGGCGACCCCGAAGGAGGGGGGGATCGCCCCAACCGAGGACTGCATGGCCAAAGAAGAATTGCTGGAATTTGAAGGAACCGTTGAGGAACTCCTTCCGAACGCGACCTTTCGCGTGAAACTGGATCAGGGCCATGAAATCATCGCCCACACCGCGGGCAAGATGCGCAAGAACCGCATTCGCGTGCTGGCGGGCGACAAGGTGCTTGTCGAGATGACCCCTTATGATCTGACCAAGGGCCGGATCACGTTCCGCTTCAAGTAAACGCTGTGGCCACGACGGCCCGCCTCATTCTCGCCAGCGCCTCGCCGCGTCGCCGCGACCTGCTCGCGCAAATCTCGGTGACGCCCGATGCGATCGTCGCGGCGGATGTCGACGAGCGCGCGCTGCCGGCGGAAAC
>JBGSSK010000435.1:0-1746 GCA_041737095.1 Parvularculaceae bacterium
GCGATCCCGCCGGCAATGGGCGCGTCTTTCCGGCCGGTCCGTTGCGCGAGCCGCTGGCGCGCGCGCTGTCCCGCGCTGACGCCGTAATCCTCACCGGCGAGGGCGACAGCGGAAGCAATATCGGCGAACGCCCGGTCTTTCGCGTGATGACCGACATCGAACCGACGATCGCGCCGCAGAAGATTGTCGCCTTTTGCGGCATCGCGCGCCCGCAGCGGTTCTTCGACGCGCTCGCCGCGCGCGGCTTCACCCTTGAGGCGCGCGCCGCATTTTCCGATCATCACGCCTACGGCGACGCCGACCTCGCAGTGTTGCGCCGGAAGGCGAAAAAGGCGGGCGCCAGACTTATCACCACTGAAAAGGATTTCGTACGGCTCGCCGCCGCAGACCGGGAAGACATTGCAACGGCGCCGCTGCGGATGAGCGTCGATGATCCGCAAGGGCTTGTCACGCTGGCGCTGGCGAAGATCGAACGCGCGCCATGATTTCAATCGACGACGAGATCGCCCTCCCTGAGCCGCGGCGCAAACGCAAGGTTACGCTGGCGAACCGCGCAGAATATGCGCTGGCGATCGCGCTCGGCGCGTTTTTCCGCCTCGTCGGCGTCGATGCCGCGTCGTCGATCGCCGGGACGTTCACGCGTCTCGTCGGACCGATGATCGCGCCGATCACCGGCCGCGCGAGGCGCAATCTCGAAATCGCCTTTCCCGGGATGGACCGGGCGGCGACGAACGCCATTATCCGCGACGTCTGGGAGAATCTCGGGCGGACGGTCGCGGAGTTCGCGCATCTTGAAAAATTCGATCCGGACGCCGCAAGGCCGCGCGTTGAAATCATCGGGCGCGATCGGCTGACGATGATCGCCGCCGGCGATCGGCCGGCGATTTTCGTTTCCGGGCATTTTGGCAATTGGGAGGTGATGTCGATTGTCCTTCATGCGCTGGGCGTCGACTATGGCTTCATCTATCGCGCGGCGAACAACCCGCTGGTCGATGGTCTTATCATCAACGAACGCGCGCGCATCATGTCGCAGCGGCAGATTCCAAAAGGAAAGCGCGGCGGACGCGACATGATCAGCACGCTGAAGGACGGCGCGTCGCTCGCCATGCTGGTCGACCAGAAACTGACCAGCGGCGGCATTCCCTCGCCGTTTTTCGGCAAGGACGCGATGACGGCGCCCGCCGCCGCCCGCCTCTCCCTGAAATTCTCGGCGCCCGTCACGCCGATCGAAATCGAACGCCTGAAAGGCGCGCGCTTCTGCGTCACTATCCATGAGGCGATCGCCTTTGCGCCGGGCGGAGACATCAGCGCCGACACGCAGCGTCTGACCGACTCGATCAATCTCGAAATCGAAAAGCTGGTCCGCAAACGGCCCGGGCAATGGCTATGGCTGCACCGCCGCTGGCCGAAGGAGGAATATTTTCCGGCCGCTACTCGGAAGCCTTAACCGCGCATTCGCCCCTCGCCGCGACGCTGACGCCGGCGCCCGCGGCGGCGCAAGCATTGCCGTAGGTTTTCCCGTCGCAGCCGCAGACCGGATTGTAGTCCATGGTGCAGATTTCCGGCTTCGCCGCGCAGGTTCCCGCGACATCGGCGATCTGAACGCACTCGCCCTCCGAAATGGCGCAATAATCGGCGTCATTGAGGCATTGAAAGGCGGCAATGCCGCCGCACATGCCGCCGGTCTCGCCGGTCGGGATCGAGACATTCGCGGCGGCGGCCGCGTCCGGCGTTTCCGCCGGCGCC
>JBGSSK010000004.1:0-5202 GCA_041737095.1 Parvularculaceae bacterium
GCGGCGCCATAGGCGACGGCGGCGATCGCCTCGCCCTGATCCGCCGGCATCACGCCGAAGAGCGGCGCCAGCCGCGTCGTGACGGCAGCGAATGTCGGAGCTGCGTTCCATCCCGCGGTCGCGTAGCCGAAAGTGCCGTCGACCGCCTGCGGTTCGTCGAGCGTGATGAGGACGGCATATTGCGGCGCATGCCCCGGGAAGGCCCCGACGAAAGTCGCGATGCGGGCGTTGCGGTTATAACCGCCGCGCGAAGGCTTCTCTGCGGTCGCCGTCTTGCCGATCACGAAATAGCCGGGCGCTTCCGCCTGGCCCGCGGTGCCGCCCTCGATCACGGTGCGCATGACGCGTCGCATGATGAGGCTGGTCCTTTCGGAAATCACGCGCTTTCCCTTCGGCGCTTCGGTTGCGAGAAGAAACGTCGGCGCGTGATAAACGCCGCCATTGACGACGCTCGCCGCAGCCGCGAGGAGATGCAGCGGCGTCACCGCGATCCCATGGCCGTAGGAAATCGTCGCGGTTTCGACAGGGCCCCATTGCCAGGGGAGTTCGGGCGGCCGGCGTTCTGCGAGTTCGATCGGCAAAGGATCGAGCAGGCCGAAATTCTTCAGCGCCGTCTTTTGGCGCTCCGAGCCTAGGTCAGCCGCCATCCGCGCTGCGCCGATGTTCGACGAATACTGGATGACTTCCGAGAAATTGAGCACGCGATTTTCACCGTGAAAATCCCTGATGATCTTGTCGGCCACCTTGTAGTAGCCGCGGGCGTCGTAGGTCGAATTCTCATTGGCCGCCCCTGTTTCGAGCGCCGCCGCCGCGGTGAACAGCTTGAAGGCCGACCCAAGTTCGTAGCGGTCATAGACGGCGCGATTGCGGCGGAAATCCGCCGGCGCGGCGCCGGGGGCGTTCGGATCGAAGTCCGGCAGGCTGGCGAGCGCCAGAATTTCGCCGGTGTTCACATCCATGACCGCGCCGAAGGCCGCTTTAGCCGCAAATTTCTTCAGCGACGCCGAGAGTTCCTGTTCGAGAATTTGCTGCGCGCGGATATCGAGCGAAGCCGCCAGCGGGCCGGGGCGACGCCAGTCGTTGATCTGGCGCTCGAGGCCCATGACGCCGCCCTTGCCTTGCTCGGTGTGACCGATGACATGCGCGGCGATCGGCCCTTGCGGATAAAACCGCTTGGTGCGCGGCGAGAACCGCACGCCGGTGAGACCGAGCGCAAACACCGCCTCTTCTTGCGCCGGCGTCAGGCGATCCTGGATTTCGACATAACGGCCGGCGGCCAGTTTTGCTTCGAGCAGTTCTGCGTCGACATCGGGAAACACCGATGCGATCGACTTAGCGGTCTCTGCAGCGCTCCACACTTCGTTCCCGGCGATCTCAAGCGTGCGCATCGGCAGATTGACAGCCAGCAACACGCCGTTGCGGTCGACCATCTCGCGCCTGTCCGGATCATCGCCGCGATCGGCGGCGACGGCGACCAATGTCTTTTCAGGTCCAAGGGTGACGATCGACAGGCGGACGGCGAGCAGCGAAAAAGCGAATATGAAAGCGACCGAACACATGACGATCCGGCGGCGGGCCGAACTCAACGTCCGCGACCGGCGATTCTTCGCAGCGATGCGGTCCGATCCATGATCGCTGAGACGCTCGCATTCTTCAATGATCGTACAGCGGACTTTTCTGGGCGCTCGTCGTAATCGCATTTCCTGACTCAGCGAATGGGATTGTTGAGAGCTGCAACTTCGAGCGACGGAGCGATCTTGTCGGATGAAATCATCGCCTCCCCGTCGGCGGCGCCGAAGGCGGCGACGAAATCCTCGGCCGTCATCAATTGCGCTCCGGTCAAGGGTTTCAGATTGGTGACTGCATCCGCCACGCCGGCGAGGCGTTCGGGACTCTCCAGATACGCGACCTCCGCGCGCAACGCCTGGATTGCTGAAACTTCCTGCGCCTTTGCGCGATCAAGCCGGCGCAATTCAATTCGGGATTCGCGCACCGCCGCTTCCGCTTTGTAGCGCCCGGCGGCGGCGGCGGCGAGAAGGAAGCACAAGAGGATCATGGTAAGCCGCATCATCAGATTAGCTCCAGGCTGCTAGGGTCGGTGAAAGGGAAAATTTCGGCGCGAAGTCTCTGAAATTCCCGCCAAGCGGCGGCGCGCTCGTGCGGATCGCCGTGCGAAGTTTGGCGGACCGCGCCCGAGGATTGGACGAGACCTCGTCCTCGCTCGGCGTTTGCGGCTTGTCCGACAGCAATTTGAAACTCGCGGTGACAGGCGCTGCTTCGGGTGCATGGCGCGACGGGCGCGCGGCGGCGCCGCTGCGTTCAATCATGAAGCGCTTGACGATCCGGTCTTCGAGAGAATGAAAAGTGACGACGACAAGCCGTCCTGCCGGCCTCAGAAGTCTCTCCGCCGCAAAAAGAGCTTTTGCGAGTTGCCCCAGCTCGTCATTGACGAAGATCCTCAACGCCTGGAACACGCGCGTCGCGGGGTGGATCCGATCTTCGCGTTTCGGCGGCGAGGCGCGCCCGACGATTTCAGCAAGCCGGCCGGTCGTTTCAATCGGCGATGCGTTGCGCGCTTCGACAATGGCGCGCGCGATGCGCCCGGCGCGCTTTTCCTCGCCATAGAGCTTGAAAATCGTCGCAAGATCACCCGCTTCTGCAACGTTGACGACGTCGGCGGCGTCCGGCTTGCCGCCGTCCATCCGCATCGATAATGGACCGTCGCGCATAAATGAAAAGCCGCGCTCGGCCTCGTCAAGCTGCATCGACGAAACCCCGAGATCGAAAACGGCGCCGTCGATCGCGTCGACCTGCAAGTCGCCAAGCGCCGCTTCCATATCGGCGAAAGGCCGAGTGACGAGCGCAAGCCGGCCCGCATAGGCGCGCGACCAGTCGCGCGCGCGCTCAATCGCGGTCGGATCGCGATCGAAACCTATGACCGTGCAATTCGCAGCGCCGAGGATCGCCCGGGCATAGCCGCCGCCGCCGAAAGTCGCATCGACATAGACGCCGTTATTCATCGGCGCCAAAGCGGCGACCGCTTCGTCAAGCATGACGGGCGCATGGCCCTGGCGCATCATGGCTGGTTTCCCGGCTTGGGGGTGCGCAGGCGCTGCAGGGCGGCTCGGGCGCGCTCACGCGTCGCCGCCAGTCTTTCCTCAGCGTTCTCGGCCGGCATGATGAAAAAGAATTCCCCGCGCCCCTGAAATAGGACGCGTTCGGACAAATTGGCGTAAAGCCGCAACGGTTCGGGGATCACAACCCGGCCTTCTGTGTCAAAGGGCAGCGACCGCATCTGACCGATCAGGTGTTCTTCGAGCGCCTCTCGGTCTTCCTCGAAAGGCTGCAATTCGTTGATCATTTCCTTGAAAAAGCTGATCAGGTCGCCGCCGCCGCATTCGAGGAATGCGCCGCGCAGCGACGGCAAGCAGTAGAAGCCGCGGATCGGGTCGCCCTCAAGCGCGCGCCGAAAGTCGGCGGGCGCGGCCACCCGCCCTTTCGCATCAATCCGGTTGATGTGAGACCCCAGAAATGAGGTCTCCGGCGACCGCAATTTCACGCCCGAACTCCGCCCTCGTTCCTTGGGCCGCCCGCCAGGACCAACCCGGGAGACGGCGCCATTTAGCGCCACTCTCCGACAATTTATGGGTTAACATACATGAGTTGATGTCGTCAAACGACAATCGCCGCATCTGCCGGGAATTATTTGGACGATTCCGGAAGTGAAACGGCGGCGAATGATGGGCCGTTAATCAATTGAAAATAATCGTTATTTTTTCGTTAAACGTCGGAAGCCCGGCGGCGCCGGGCGATCGCCGCGTCGCCTTGCATCGCCAATTCCGATTTCTGCCGGCGCTTGGCGATCGCGTCCCGCGACCGTTCGACGACATGATCGAGCTTTTGCACCTCGGCGAAGGCTGCGTGAAGATCGGCCTCGGCCTCCCTGATCTCCGCCGCAATCAGCTGCTGGGTCGCAAGGATCGAGGACCGCTTGCTTTCGGCGCCGGCCAGATAACCGGCGAGTTGCCGGAATCCGACGATTTCGGCCGCCGCTGAGGCGGCTTCCTCGTCGGCGACGGCGCGGGTGAGGATGCTGAGCGCCGCGTCCGCTTCCGCCGCCGCCGCGCGCAGATCGGAAAGCCGGGCGCTCGCTGCATCGGTTTTCATTCGCGCGACCTTCAAGAGTTTCGCCAGCGACCTCGCCTCGCGTTCATTCACCGCCAGATCCTCTGATTCATGCGTCCGGCAGAATGCCGCGAAGGGCTTCTTCTGCGACTGTCGCAGCGATCTTTTCTTCCCTGCCCTGCGCGAGGAACGCTTCGAGCCGGGCGTGAAAATCTATTGCAGCATCGACCTCGGCATTGGCGCCCGCCTTGTAGGCGCCGATGCGGATCATTTCCCGCATGTCCTCGTAAACCGACGCTAACGATCGCGCGCGTCGCGCAGCCGCCTGCAAGGAGTCGCCCGGCGCGCCGCCGGCTGTTCGCGATACGCTTTTCAGGATGTCGACCGCCGGAAACCGGCCGCGCTCGGCGATGCGACGATCGAGGACGACGTGGCCGTCAAGGATCGCGCGCGCCGCATCAGCAATCGGTTCGTCATGATCGTCACCCTCGACGAGCACGGTGAAAACCCCGGTGATCGCCCCGGCGCCGGCGCACCCCGCCCCGGCCCGCTCCAGCAGTTTCGGCAGCAACGAAAAGACCGAGGGCGTGAAGCCCTTGGTGGTCGGCGGTTCGCCAGCGGCGAGCCCGATTTCGCGCTGCGCGGCCGCAACGCGGGTCAGCGAATCCATGAGGCACAGCACATGAGCGCCTTCGTCGCGGAAATGCTCGCTGACGGTCATCGCAAGATAAGC
This sequence comes from Parvularculaceae bacterium, assembly GCA_041737095.1. GTDB lineage: Bacteria > Pseudomonadota > Alphaproteobacteria > Caulobacterales > Parvularculaceae > Amphiplicatus. Next base: position 4,859 of record JBGSSK010000004.1, read on the forward strand.
GGCTTCCCGCCGCATCATGGCCGGTTCATCGGAAGTCGCGACGATCACAACCGATCGCGCGAGGCCGTCCGCGCCGAGACTGTCTTCAATGAATTCACGCACCTCGCGACCGCGTTCGCCGATCAGCGCGATGACGATGACATCGCATGCCGTGTTCCGCGTGATCATGGCGAGAAGCGCCGACTTGCCGATCCCTGAACCCGAAAAAACGCCGAGGCGCTGGCCGATCCGGGCCGGGCAGAAAACATCGAGCGCCTTGACACCGAAATCGACGCGCGCACCGAGACGCTCGCGCAGCGCCGCGCTTGGCGGCGAGGCTTTCAGGTCGCGCGGCGCAATGCCGC
>JBGSSK010000142.1:0-1524 GCA_041737095.1 Parvularculaceae bacterium
AGGCGGCGCCGGGCGCGCCGATTCAATCGCCGGCGCGGCAGGGACTTCGGTCGCCGCGGCGGCGTCGGCCACCATGAAGGCGACGGTCGACAGGAGCAGGCTCAACATCAAAAATCCTCCGAATTCCGGGCGACAGGCGACTTGAATCCCCGGCCCGGACGATAATCATCCTCCGGGCGAGATTGGCTCAAAAAGCGACGCGCTCCCGGCGGAATTGCGGCGGCCGGCGCGTTCCGCCTCACATACCGGCGATCAGCCGAGCGCTTCGGCTTCCTGATCGTCGAGAGGCCGCGCCTCCTCAACCAGCATGATCGGGATGCCGTCGCGGATCGGATAGGCAAGCCGCGCCTTGCGGCTGATGAGTTCGCCGGCTTCTTTCTTGTAAATGAGGCGGTCCTTCGACGCCGGGCACACCAGCATTTCAAGGAGCTTGGGGTCGATTTCCTTGAGATTCGTCTTCGCTTCGCTCACGCTTTCCGATCCTTCTACTGCACGGTCTGGCTGTCGGGAGCCTCGCCGCCCATTCGCATTAGTGCGACCAGGCAATCGGCGCGGTCTGCCAGGGTCGCGGCCTCAAGCAGCGCCTGCTTTTCATTTGGCGCAAACGGACATCCCATGGCGAGCGAATTGATCAGCGCTTCGGTCGGCGCTTCCGAGGCGGCGTCCCAGTCCGTACTCAGATTTTCCGAGTCGAGATAAAGCCGCATCGCCTCGAACAGGCGAAGCCGGTCGACCGCCGCCGTCGTCGGGTCGGGATCGGCGTCCTTGACGAAACCGGAATAATCGACCTCGGCCTGACGATAGGGCGTTTCCGCCGCGACTTCCGTCCGCACCCGAAAGCGCAGCGTCCCCACGAGACCGATAAGATAGCGCCCGTCGCTGGTCTCGGAAAAGGAAATGATCCGGCCCGCGCAGCCGATCTGATAGAGCATGGTTGCGCCGGCGCTTTCCTCGCGCGGCTGGATCATGCCGATCACCCTTGCGCCGGCCAGCGCATCGTCGACCATCCGCAAATATCGCGGCTCGAAGATATTCAGCGGCAATTGCCCGCGCGGCAGCAGGATCGCGCCGGAGAGCGGGAAAATCGGGATCACCGCAGGCTGCGCGCGTCCGTGAACGCTGGTCGACCGGGCTGGCGCATCTGAGCCCATCAGGAAAACATCAGCGACGAAAGACGTCGCCGTCCTGACAGCGTTTGCGGATGGGTCGGCCCGAGCGCATCGAAAATCGTCAGGAGCTTCTTGCGCGCCGCCTCTTCGTTCCACGCCTTGTCGGCGGCGAACATCGCCAGCAATTCATCGATCGCGCCTTCCATGTCGCCGCTTGCTGCAAGCGCTTCGGCGAGCTCAAGGCGCAGCGCAAAATCCTTCGGGGCCGCTGCGGCGCGCGCGCGCAGCGCGGCCGGATCGGCACCGGCCTTGCTTGTCAGATCGATCTGGGCGCGGACGGAATTCAACGCGGGATCATTCTTTTTTGCTTCCGGAACGAGCGCCAGCACTTCCCGCGCGCCGTCGACATCGCCGG
>JBGSSK010000166.1:0-1505 GCA_041737095.1 Parvularculaceae bacterium
GCGGCACGCCGCGCGTCGCCGGGCGCCTGTTGCGTCGCGTCCGCGATGTCGCGACGGTTGAAGAATCAGGAACGATCGATCGCGCCGTCGCCGACCGGGCGCTGAAGCGGCTTGAGATCGACGGGCTCGGCCTCGATCCGCTCGACCGGCGCTATCTGAAACTGATCGCCGAGCATTTCGGCGGAGGGCCGGTCGGCGTTGAAACGATCGCCGCCTCGCTCGCCGAAGCGCGCGATGCGGTCGAGGACGTCGTTGAGCCTTTCCTGCTGCAATGCGGGCTCATCCAGAGGACGCCGCGCGGCCGCGTCTTGTCGCAGAGCGCCTGGAAGCATCTGGGACTTCCGCCTCCGAAAGGCGCAGGCGCCGATCTCTTCGGTAAATAGGGTTCAGGAAAACCGCTTCAGCGAGAGGAATTCCCACTCGGCGGGCGTCCGGTCCTCAAGCGCCATGATAGCCAGCGTCTCGCCCAGCACCGGCGCGAACTTGAATCCGTGCCCGGACAAACCGGCCGCGAAGATGACGCGGTCGGATTGGGGATGCCGGTCGATCAGGAAATGATGGTCAGAGGAATTCTCATAGAGACAGCCCTGATGCGATCCCGGCCGCCCGGCCAGCGCCGGAATGGTCGCCGCGAGGAAGCCGTCAAGATCGGCTTCCGTATCATCGACGCCTGTATGTTCCGCGACTTTCACACCCTCGGCGTCGATCGACGGAAAGCCGTAGAAGAGACTCCCATCCCGCGTTTCGACCGCGAAAGGCGCAAAGCCCTTGCCGAGATCAAAGCGGTCCGTATCGGGACGACGCCAGTACAGCGTCTTCGCGACAGGCGCCACCGCCGCCAGAGGCAGATCGAGCAATCTGTCCGCGAAGGCCCCGGCGGCGATGATGATGCGATCGAAGGTCAGGGCGCCTTCTCCGGTTTCGACCCTGACGCCGCTATTCGTCGGCGACCATCCGTTCACGGATGTGTCGGGGCGGAGCGTCGCGCCATGCGCCGCGGCGAGGCGGATCTGGTGCGCGACCGTCTTGCCGGCGAAGACGAAACCCGCCTCGCGCTCGAAGATCGCTTCGTAGTCCGGCGGCAGGGTCAGCAGCGGGTGATCGCGCCGAAGCGCTGCGGCGTCGAGGCGGACGACCGGCAGATCATGCGTTTCGATCGCCTCCCTGAGGCCCTTCAGCAGAAATCCGTCCGGCGGACCCGCTTCAAGGACGCCCGCCTGATGGAAAAGCGTTTCTCCGGCTTCCTCTTCAAAGGTTCGCCACATCGCCATCGCGCGTTGCAGGATCGGGACGTAATTCGGATGCTCGAAATAGGCGGTCCTGAACAACCGCGTCGCGCCATGCGACGAGCCTTTGTCATGGCCGAAGGGAAATTGGTCGAACAGCGTCACCGCCGCGCCGCGCTTTGCAAGGTGCAGGGCGGCGGATGATCCGGCGACTCCGGCGCCGATGACGGCGACTTTCATGGCTGGTTTTCCTCCCGCGCAGGATGCGGCGCCGGCGAG
>JBGSSK010000173.1:0-3869 GCA_041737095.1 Parvularculaceae bacterium
CAGGGCCGCCATGCGCATATTCGCGCCGATGAGCGCCGCCGCCGCCAGGTGGCCGGCGTCGGCTTCGCCGGGCCTGCAAAGGCCGAGATAGATCGGCGCGATCATCAGCCCCGCGCCGTGCACGGTGGCGACAGCGAAGGACCAGAACGCCAGCTCCGTCGGCCGGGTGCGGGCGATGAATCGCGGATGCCGGCGATAGACCAGCAGGAAGACGCCGGCGGCGATGACGAGGAGCCCGGCGGCGACGCGGATTTCGCGTTGCCACATGACGACCGTCATCAGCGCCGCGAACGGCAGAAGGATGACGATCATCGCCAGCAGATGCCCGAAGGCGAGCGCGCCGAGCGCCGACAGCATGCCGCGCCGGCCGCCGCCCATCATCGCCGCCGAGACCGCAAGCGGCCAGCCCATGCCGGGATTGACGCCGTGATAGACGCCGCTGCCGATGATGGCGAGCCAGAGACCGCCGGTCGTCCAGTCCGCCATTTTATGCGTTACACGGACGGATAACAGAACGAGTCCGTAGAGCAGTCGCCGCCTTCAAGACGGATCTGGTGCGACCGGTATCCCTTCGGAAACTCGACATGGAAATCCTTGTCGAGCGTGATGCCGCCGCCGGCGCCGACATTGGCCATGACCATCGCGCCGCCGCGGTCGCCCGGATAGAACTGGTCGTCCCATGTCGAATAGAGCGAGTTCGTCCAGTAGACGCGCTTGCCGTCGCGGCTGATCTCGACCATCTGCGGGCCATAGCCGAAAACAGCGCCGTTCGGATGCGGCATCTTGCGGACGATGCCGCCGATATGCGCCGAGCCGACAAGCTCCGGCTTCATCGGGTCCGAAACATCGTACTGGCGCATCTCGCCGGCGCCCCAGCACGAGACGTAGAGGAAGCGATCGTCGAGCGACAGATCGATATCGGTGACCAGCGGCGGGACCGCGCCGAAGCCTTGCAGCAGCGGCGGCAGATCGTCCTTCGCCGCCGGCTCGGCGGGAATGGTCGCGGTCTTCCTGCAATGGAACTTTCCGTTTTCGCGCCACCAAGTCCAGATCGACCCTTCGAGATTGGTGGTGTCGACGACGACGACGAGAAAGCCGTATTCCTTGACCGGGTCATGCGCGGGCCGCACCTCAAGCGCCATCTGGTGATTGGCGCCGATATCGATCGTCTGCACGTTGCGGCGCGCCCGCAAGTCCCAGAAATGCAGCCGGTGCCTGTATTTGTTCGACAGGAGATCCTCCGGGACGAGCCCGTTTTCGAATTGCGGCGGCAGCGCCCACTCGCTTGACACCATGTAGTCGCGCGGCAGGTTCCACCAGAAATCATAATGCTTGTCCTGCGAGCCGCGATCGATCTCCCAGCGCCCGACGACGTCGAAGGTCTGGCAATCGAGGATGAAGATGCCCGGCGGTCCGTCGGTTCCGGCGGGGCCGCCGCCGCCGAGCGCCGAGACGTAGATGCCTTCCGGCCCGCAATGGATCGTGTGAGGCCGCGAATAGCCGGTCTTGCGGAAGATCTCTTCGGGCTCGATGATCTTGCAGATCGCCGCCTTGGTCGGGTCGGGCTTGGTGTCGATGACATAAATGCGCGACGAGCGGATGCCGGGGATAATCAGATAACGCCGTTCAAGAAATGCATGGCCCGACAAGGGCGACAGCGCCGACGAGCAGGCGTTCCAGCCGAAATGATGAAACTCGTCGCCCTTGTTCGGCATGATCACCGTATGGACGATCGCGCCATAGGTCTTCGACGTCTTGTCAAGGTCGATCACCGCAAGCCCGTCGGGTCGCGAGAAATCGCCGCTCAGCATCAGCGTGTAGGCGTAGCGCTCCGCCGGCGCTTCCATGGCGAGTTTTGCAGTGGCGTGAAAGGTCGGATCGGGCCTGATTGTCATGCGTTTTCTCCATCAAATCGGCGTCGCCTCGACGCCTGTAATCGGGTACTCGGCAGCACTGCCGGAGGATGCTCTCGGCGCGCTTTTTTTGCAAGTTTGTTCAGGCGCCGCGCCCGGCGATCGCGCGCCCTGAAACTACCAGCGACGCCAGCACGAAGGCGGGCGCGAAATTGATCTGCGTGAACGCGGCGTGGATCTGCGTGTGGTTGGAAAAGATCTCCATGAACACGAGCGGCGCGGCGGCGAGGCCGAGCAGCACGGAGCGCGCCTTGATGAGCCGCGCCCATCGGTCGCGGCGCGCCTTCGTTGCGAAAGGCAGGATGACAAAGGCGACAAGCGCAATCGGAGCCCAGATCGATTTCATCGCCGCGAAGTTTTTGGCGAGCGCCATCCCCGGCGTGAAATTGTCGACGTCCGTCGTCTCGCCATTGACGCGGTAAAGCGCGGCTTCAAAAAAGACCCGCCACACGTCGCCGTCGAGCACCGCCGCGGCGATCACGATTTTTGCGAGGATAAGCCCCATCCATCCGGCGGCCGAGAACGCGCCGAGAATGAGGAGCGTCGGCCATGTCGGCGAACGTCCGGCGCGCTCTTCGTAAAGCGCCCAGATCATCCCCGCGAAACAGAAAACGAACGCCGGCGCGGTGAAGAAATCGAAATAGGCGACGAGCGCGCCGAGTCCGAAAAAGAACAGCAGCGGCAGCGCCGCGCTGGTGCGCCGGCTGAGCGCGACCGCCGCGCCGATTGCAAGAAACCAGGTCGTCGCCTTGGTGACGACGACGAATAGTCCCATCGCGTTGAGGACGACAAAGGGCGCCGCGACAGCAAGCGCCGCCGCCGCGCCGAAATCGCCGCCGATACGCCACAACAGCCAGATGAATAGGCCGACCGATAGGGTGAACAGGAGGCCGCGCAGATCATTATAGGGCGCAACCGCCAGCGCCGGGCGCGCGATCGCGAGATAGCCGTGCCAGTAGCGGAAATAATCGCGCACCGCCTCCCCGCGCGATCCCGCCGCCCAGCGGATCAACGGCTCGCAGCCGAAGAGGCTCTGCGCGTTGACGGCGCGTTCGAGGAGCGGCGCCGAGGCGTCGGCGCCGATGTCGAGCCCGATGCTGAGCCCGATGCATTCGGTGTCGGCGTCGATGACGCGGCCATTGTCGGCTCGGCGCGCCGTCAAGACCTCCGGCCGCTCCATGAGATGCGCAACGATTTTTTCATTGGGGATCGCAAAGGCGCCGATGATCGCGGCGAGGAAGACGCCGGCGATCAACGGCGTCGCGAGGAGCGCGATCAGCGCTTTTTGCAGGATCTCTCTCGCCGTCGGCGTCACGCGTCGACGCCCGGCGGCGGCGGCAGGCGGAGATATGCAAGGCGCTTGGTCTCGGCGAAGTGCTGCGCCTGCGCGTCGAGAATGGCGCCAGCGAAAAAGACGCCGACCCCGACAATGCCGAGCGCGACCGCGACGATCAGCGTCGGGAACCGCGGCACAAGGCCGGTTCGCAGGAACTCGACAAGGATCGGGATCGTCAGAATGAAGGCGACGCCCGTGCACAGGATGCCGATCTGTCCGTAGACGAAGCGCGGACGATGCAGGCGCAGGAAACGGAACATCCGCCTCAGGATGCGCGCGCCGTCGCGGATCGTATCGAGCTTGCTTTCGCCGACCCGCGCCGCATAGGACGTTTGAACCTCGGCGACCGGCAGGCGCAACAGCGCCGCATGCGCCGACATCTCGATTTCGATCTCGAAGCCGCGGGCGCGCGACGGGAAGCTCTTGACGAAACGGCGCGACAGCACCCGATAGCCGCTCAGGATATCCGTGTAATTGGTCTTGAAGAGGGCGCGGAAGACGCCGCTGAACACCTGGTTGCCGAAGGCGTGCCCGGGGCGATAGGCCGCCGCGCTCGCATGCGCGCGGACGCCGACAACCATGTCGAGGCGGTCGCGCCGCATCATCGCCGTCATCGCCGG
>JBGSSK010000244.1:0-7808 GCA_041737095.1 Parvularculaceae bacterium
GCGATCAACCGCCAGCGCGCCGCCCGCCGGCACCTGGTTCGCATCTGCGCATCGCATGATCAGCGAGCCGGCGCGCCGCATCTCCTCATGCAGGAGGCCGACCGCGTTGGTCTCGGAATCGTCCGAGCGGAAGGAATTCGAGCACACAAGCTCGGCGCAGCCGTCCGTCCGGTGCGCCTCGGTCATGCGGTGCGGGCGCATCTCATGGAGGATGACCTCGGCCCCGGCCTCCGCCGCCTGCCACGCGGCCTCGCTCCCGGCGAGCCCGGCGCCGATGATGTGGATCGTCGCCGTCATGCGCGGGGCCCCGAAAGGGCGCCCTTCCGCCAGGCGGGAATTGTTCCTTTTTCGGCATTTTCCGCGGGGCGGAGCGCCAAAAGGCGCCCTTTTGCGCATTCGAAAAGGGCGCCCTTTTCCTCGCGCCAAGCGCGCAACCGATGTGAGCGCTCACTCACCGCCAAATCCAGTTCAAACTCCGCCGTCATTCTCGTCCTTCATTGTCCGCGCGCCGCATCCCGAAGGGCGCACGCGCGCAGTCTAAACCCTCGCGCAAGGAGGGGGATAAGTTTTTTTTCAAAAAGAAAGTCAAGGGGTTGGAAAAAATCGAGGGATCAGGCGGCGGCTTTCAGCCGGGCGATTTCCTGTTGAAAGTCCGCAAGCGCCGCCGCGCCTTCCTCCGGCTCCAAATAGCCGACAAGGCGTGGGAACCGTTCCTCCCAGTCCGCCAGTTCAAAGTCGCGCCACGGCATGACGACCGCGCGCCGCAGCATGTAAAGCTGCGCGAACAGGGTCTTGCGGATGATCGCGACATTGACCCGGCGCGGCTCCTCGGGCGCGCGGGGCGCGTCGAAGAGGGAAGGCTGGTTGCTGGCGGCGGAACGTGACATGAACGCCGACAATCGCCGATTCGCCGGGATCAAAGCAACAGCGCCTTGCGGTCATTTTCCACAAGCGTTTGCTCATCGTCGCTCAGATCATAAAGGCGGTAAAGAAGCGCGTTCATCTCCGCTTCTGCGATCGCGATCGCGGCGCTCTCGGCGGCGAGCTCATTCACTTTCTCGACGAATTGCCGCGCCGCCGGCGACGCGACACCCGAAGGCGGCCGGCGCAACTCCGCCGACAGCCGCGCCGCATCGGTCCACCCCTGCGACATCAGCAGGAACCGCCAATAGGCGAGAATCAAGTCGGCATGCCCGGCGTCCGCATAGATGCGGCGGATCGCCGGCGCGCCATCGGCGAGCAATCGCAACTCGCCGTCCTGCGCCACGACCGACAGGCGCAATTTCGCATCGAGGAGCGCCTGCAGCGCCGCGAGCTTTCCGGCCTCAAGCTCACCAAGCCGCGCCTCGGCCCATTTACGTTTGTCGGGTTTCAGCTTGAAGGCTTTCGGCGCGCTGTCGGCAAGCGCCGCGATATCGGGCAGATCCGTCCAAAGCTGGCGCGCCTTCCATTTGGCGCGCGGCAGAATGGCGAGCCGGTCGCCGGCGGCGGCGAGCAGCTTGCGCCGTCTCGTCCAGCTTTTCTGCAATGATTTGGCGCGCCGAGCGACTTCGGCCGCCTGTTGCTTCGTGGCGTCGGGAACGGGCAGGGGCGCGATGAATTGCTTGTTGGCTTCAAAATAACCGCCTGATTTGACCCGACCAATTCGTCGAAAAACAAAGTCGGCAACCGGACCATTGAGTACACCAAGAAGGAAAAATGGATCGACATTCGGCGCCGCCACAATTCCGTCGACGCGACCGCCAGTTAAGAAATTTTCCCCATGCTCGTCTGCGGAAATTTGTAGATTTTGAACAGTTCCAGCAGCCGCCAATTTGACAAAGCCTCGCGTATCAAGGCTCTGTGATCTGCTAAATCGATACCAGTCATTAGAATTCAACGCACCATTGTCGCGCCTAATGAGCTCGCCTTTCCAAGAATTGAGATATATCCAAGCTTTTGGGTAAATTTTTTCGAATTCGCGCGCCGGAATAAGTTCCATACCTACCGCGCTCTTGCGATATGGAAATAGCAGGTAATAATCTGTATAGAGATCAACGTATCTCTTTGTTTCCGGACCGCTAATAATTGGCATGAGGACTTCGTCTTCCAAGCTTACCTCGGCAGAATTTCCTAGCTCGCAAATGAATCGACCAGGCCCAATTCGTCTAAGCTTAAAAACACCATCTGCGCCGGTTTTCACTCCTTGGAATATTGCCGAAGTGCAATCCGGGGTTTCCAGCCTCTTACAATTGCGCGCGAGCCGCTCGATCAACGCGCGTTCCTCGCCCGTTGAGATCAGCCATTCCGCCTCGCCATCGAGCACTGCGTAGTCGACGGCGAGTTCCGCATCCGTCCAGTCAATGTCGCTGTCCTTGCCGTCCGGCGCGATCGCGATCCGCACGGCCGGATTGGGCTCGCGCGTGAAAAATTGCAGGGCGGTATAGGTGATCGCTTCCTTGAAGACCTGATGCGCCTTGAAGTCGATCCAGCGATCGAGCTGCCGCCGTTCGGCGACAAGGCGGCGCAGCCCCGCGCCATACTCGTTCACCGCCCACAGGCTCGGCGCGATATAGGCCATGCGTCCGCCCGGCGCGAGCAGGCGCAGGCCCTTTTCGATGAAAGGCAGATAGAGATCGAAATTGCCGGTCTGCGCGCTGACATAGGTGTCGTCGCCGCGGTTCGCCTGAAGATAGTCGGCGACATCGGGGTGAACTTTTCTGAGATTTTGCAGCTTCACATAAGGCGGGTTGCCGAGAACGATATCAAACCCGCCTTGTTCAAAAACCTCCGGAAAGGCCACGCGCCAGTCGAAGGCGTTGACGCGTTCGCGGTCGGCGGCTTCACCCGCGCGCCCAGCCCAAAAGTCCGGGCCCACAAGACTGTTGCCGCAGCGGATCGTATGATCGAGCGCCGAGAGCGGCGAATTCGCCCGCGCCGAATGCAGCCAGAGCGCCAGTTTCCCGATCTCCACCGCCGCCGGGTTGATGTCGACGCCGTAGATATTATTGGTCAGGATATCCGCGATGATCGCCTGTTCCGCGACAGCGCCCTTGACGCCGCTGACGCTTTCGCGGTCGCGGGCGACTGAAAGCCGCTCGTCGAGAAGGCGGCGAAACGCCGAAATCAGGAACGCGCCTGAACCGCAGGCGGGATCGACAATCCTGATGTCCCTCAGGCGCTTTTCATAAGAGTCAATCGCAGTTTCTGTGAGCTTGTCCGCTTCATAACCGCAATCGCGCTTCACTGCCGCGAACCACGGCGAAAGTGTCTCTTCGACAAGGTAATTCACGACGGGCTCGGGCGTGTAATAGACGCCGTCGCGTTTGCGCTTGGAGAGCTTCGCGAGAGTGTCGCGGTTTTCAAGTTCGCCGGCGCGGTATTCAAGCTCCGTGATCGACTGTTCGAAAATGCGCCCGAGCGTGTAGAGGCTGACGCTTTCGCGGATGTCGCCGCGCGAGGCGTAATTGTAGCGGGCGGAGAGGTAGAAGATCGTGTCGCGGTCGATTTCCAGAGAGGCTTCGTTTCTACCTTGCTCATGCGCTGCGAAGACATGATTGGGTATTGAAAGGTTGTCGATCTGCGGATCGGTCGCGAAGAGACCGCCATTGATGAACGGAACTTGTTGCTTGCCGATGAGGCCGCCAATATTCATGTGCGCGAACAGCCGCTTGAAAAACGGCCAGAAATCCTCCGCCTTGTCGTCATAATAGGGTTCATTGCATCTGACGCGCAGATGCTCGCGAACGAATTGCGGCGGGAACAACATGCGCTCGCCCATGTCCTCGCAGTAAAAAGCGAAAATGAATCGGTCGAGGAGTTTCTGAGTGAGCCGCAGCAGCTCCGTCGGCGTCCCGGGAAATTCGGGATTGTTGACGCGGATGACCGCAAAAAGCCTTTCGCGCACTGCTTTATATCGCTCGTAGAATTCGTCTTCGAGCGCTTCCTCGCGGACCCATTGCTTCTCGACAAGACGCAGCAGGGCTGGGCGGCCCGCTTCGGCGATGAGAAAATCGCGATTGAAAACCTTTTGAAAAAGGAACCGGTCGAATTTCGCATCCTCGGATTCGGAAAGCAGATCGTAGGGACCGCGGAACAAATCATTGGGGCGTCGGATCGTAAAGCGCGCAAATTGCTGTGGCGCGCGGTCCCACCAATAGAGGCGGAACTCATTCATATCGGTGACGAGCCCCCACCACGGCTGAACCGGCTCATTCCCAAATAGACTGCGGCGCGCGCCGCGCACGTAAGCGAGACACTGTTCGACCGGCGTCCGGTTGTCGCCCTTGCGATTCTGCTTTGCGTCGAGCGCCGAGCGAATATCCTTGAACTCGCAGAGAACCTGCGGCGTTGCGTCGATGCGCCCTTTGAACCACCCGGCCGCGAGATCGACTTCGCCGGAACCGCCGCCGGCGCCTTCGCCGCCGATTCTCAGCTTCGGGATCAGGGTATGGTCGTCCGCGCCGACGCGGCCGGTCTCGCCATAGCCCCAGATATCGACGAAGAAGGTCTGGATGAAAGCGGTTTCGGCCTGCTTTTCGGAGAGTTTGAGCCGCTTGTCCCAATCGGTCAGTCGGGCCAGCAACCCATGATCGGCGTCGCCGTCGCAATAGGCTCGAAATTCAAGCTCCAGAGCGCTGCGCAAGAAGGCGCGGGTGATGAAACTCCGGCTGTCGTCAAACATGAGGGCGTTGTGCCAGAGTTTGCGGCGCCGTCAATTAATTGCTCCCCCGCCGCTCCTCGCCCTTGCCGCCGCTTTGTTATAAGATAACAGGACCCCCGGGGCCCCGAAGCCGAAGGGCCGGCGATCAAGAGGCGCGGCGGCCTGCGCAAACACGCGGGTCTGCGGCATGAGCGTGCGCGGATCAAAAAGCCCGGCGGCGAGAGTGGCGAAGAGTGCGATCGCGAGCGCGAAGGCGATAGCGAGGCTGTTTCGAATCATTGCCTGTCCCTGCCGCGTTGACGACCGCCGGTCGCCTCGGGGTGGGACGCCAACCGCCGCTGCATTCGCCGTCGCATGGTGTCGCCCTTGCCGCGCCATGCTTATCAGACAAAACCCCTCATGGGGAACGGGCGCCGAAGGTCGATGTCGCAAGTGGTGCGCGCACTCGAGTTGGCGTCAAGCGTTGCGATGAACCGGGCTGATATTGAAAGGCGGGACCGAGTTTCGCGAATATCGGCAGGAACAATCTTTCGCGGCGGATGTTCATTCTTCGTGCAACACGGGATGAAACTCATGAATGACAGCAATGTCTCCGCGCCAATGCGAGCAGTCGCTTTCGACGACATCAAGAGGCGCGTCGCGAGGCTTATGGGCATCAAGCGGCTTGGCGCCGGCCGCGTTTTTCAGGAAAACGTTGTCGCGCCAGACCCGTTTGTAGGGAAACGCGGTCACAACATGGGCGATCTATGGCGGGAGCCTTCGGACGAATGGTCGTCGACAGACGGCGCCCTGTCTGAATCGGATGTTGTCGGCGGGCTGTATGAAATGGAATCGACCGGGAAGCGATGAACGCCATGCGCTATCAACTGCTGCGGCGTCAGCGGTTGAGTATATGTACGGAATTGCCGGGGCAGTTGATCGCTCCTAGCGTCGAATTCCGCTCCGCGCAGGCAATTCGACCGTCGCCCGACACGCTCCTGAACAGGTCCTTGCCAGTATCGCGCGCACAATGCGGCGATTAAATGGAGGTTCGATAATGACTAAATCTATGCTTTCGCTGGCGCTGGGTGCAGCGTGCTTCGCCGGTCCGGCGTTTGTCGGCCTGACGACCGCCGCGCATGCGGGACTGGTGACATACGATACAATAGGCACGCAGCTTTGCTTCGGCAGCCAGGGTTGCGGCGTCAACTCACAAACGGTGAACGGTCAAATCACGGTCTCGTTCGCCCCGATCGTGTCGAGCACCGTAAATGCTGATCCGACGACGTTCACCAGCTTTGGCGATCTCAACGTCAGCTGCGTCGGCGGCGGAACCGCGTGCCTCAGCACCGACCTCACCGGGCTGAATCTCTATATCAATACCACCCAGTCAGCGCCGACCTCGGGCTCCGCCACGATCTCGACGGGATCAATAACCGGCGCAATTTCAGGCATGGGTTCGTCGGCTGTCATCACCTGGTCGTCCCTCAGCGCAGCCGTGATCGGCGCTGTCACCTATTCAATTGCAAACTCCCCGCTCGCCCTGGTGCCGCCGTCGGTCAACGCCGGCTTGACCAGCATCCAGGGACAGATCTCCGTCGCCGAGGTGCCGATACCGGCGGCGGGTCTTTTGATGATCCCCGCTCTCGGCGCCTTCGCCGTCGCCGCTCGCAAGCGGAAGGAACCGAAACGGCGGATGAATGCGGCGTTGCGCGGCGCTTGATGCGCCCGACTTGCATCAGGAGATGCGCTGCGTCCTGATCTGACGTGTTCGCCCAGTTCCCCCGCCCTTGCCGCCGCCTTGTTATCGGATAACATGGCCCACGGGGCGCCGAAGCCGAATGGCCGGCGAAAAAGGGGCGGGGCGGATGGCGATCAAGGCGTTTTCAGTCGTCGGCGAGGCGCTGCATTTTTCTTCGCGGCGGTTCGAGACCGTATTGCGCGTGGCGGCCTTGCCGCTGTCGCTGCTTCTCATCTTCAACATGACGGCGGCGCTCGGTTATCTGTCGGTCGCCAATGGCCGGCTGATCACCTTTCGCGATATCGCCGCCGCCGGCGCCAGCTGGGCGCAGGTGACGAAATTCTCAGGGGCCGCGGCGACGCAGGGGCTGATGTCCGCCTCGCCGCCGGTCTGGGGCATCTACATCGCCTCGCTGGTCGTCAATCTCGCGCTCATCGCCGCGGTCATGGCGCCGCTGATCCGCTACGCAGGGCTCGGCGAAAAGCCGCCGCGCGGGCTGGTGCGCGCGCCTTTGGGGCCGGACCAGCTGCGCTTCATCGGCGCCAGCATTTTGAGTTTCCTGCTGTCGGCGCTCGTCGTCTATGCGCCGATCGGCGCGGCGACCTTCATCATCATCGGGATTGTCGCAACCGCGGTCTCGACGCCTTACGCGCATTTTCCCGACGCCGGCAGCCTGCATACGATCGACGTCATTTCAGGACGCGACGCCCTGTCGATGCGCGGCGGCCTCTGGCTTTACGATTACGGCTACTGGGGCGCGGCGACAATGACCATTACGGCGCTGCTCGCGATCGTCCTCATCCTGCATTTTCGTCCGCGGGCGGAGGACAGGACGCGCGGTCTCGGCATCCTCGGCCGGATCCTCGGCGTCGTCGCCGGCCTTGCGCTATATTTCGGCTTCGTCGCGAAACTGATGCTGCAGATCATGACATCGGACAACGCGCCGATTCCGTCCGAAGCCTTTCCGCTCATCATGTTCGCGGCGGCCTCGCTCGCTGCGGCGGTCTTTCTCAGTCTGCGGCTTTACCCCTACGCCGGCGTCGCGGTCTGCCGGAAGTCGATGGGGTTCGGCGGGACGTTCCGGGTGACGCGGCGCTTCAACGTCTTTCGCCTCGGCCTTGCGTTCCTCCTGCTCGGCCTCGTTCTTTTTATGACGCAGATCCTGCTCGTCTGGATCGGCGGCGGCGCGGCTTTCGCGGTGCTCGGCTATCTCGCAGCGGCGGTTGAGAGCTACGTGCGCCTCGCGTCGGGCGGCGAGGGCGGCGACTGGGTGTTCCCGTTTTTCAGCTGGCTGTGGGCGGTCATCGGCATCGTCTTCACGATGCTGTGGACCGCCTTCACCTATGGCGTCAGCGCTGGCCTGTGGGGACGGCTCTATCGCGAGAGCGCGGCCTGATCCGCGAAAGGCGTCAGCGCCAGCCGGGGGCGATCATCGCGGTGACGCCG
>JBGSSK010000262.1:0-6344 GCA_041737095.1 Parvularculaceae bacterium
GATCGCGGCCGCCATGACGAGCGCGGCCAGCGCAGCAAGCGCGAGCCCGGCTTTAACGATGATCGAGAAAAACAGCCGGCCGAGACTGTCCGCGTCGACGGCGAATTCATGCGGCCTTTCGAGAAACACCCGTCCGAGGGCGGAGAAATCATCGGCGGCCGGCGCGAAGAGCAGCGCCAGCGCCAATCCCGCGGCCGCAAGCATCGTCGTCGCGACGATTTCCTGGCTGCGCGGCGCGTCGCCCTTTTTCAGCGCGTCTTCAAGCCGCTTCGGCGTCGGCTCTTCGGTTCGCTGATGCTGGTCGGGCGCGTCCGCCACGGCGTCACCTCAAAAATGCGGCCATCTGCTCTTCGAAGGCGCCGAGAAAAACCGTCATCATCAGGCCGGTCGTCATCATCAGCAGCAGAAGGCCTAGAATGAGATTCGCCGGCATCAGCATGAAAAACACCTGCGCCTGCGGCATAAGGCGATTGAGAACGCCGGCGCCCGCATAGAAGACCAGGCCGAAGACGATGAACGGCGCGGCGAGGCGAACGCCAAGGGAAAAGGCGCTGGCGAGCGTCCCGATCAGCGATTGCGCCATGTCGCCGACAGCGACGCCGGCGCCGGGCGCGAACAATTCATAGGAATCGCGGAGCGCCATCAGGAGCACATGGTGGAGATCGGTCGCAAAAATCAACGTCGTCCCGAGAACGGCCAGGAAGCCGCCGACAATCGCGCCCTGGATTTCCTGGCCGGGATCGAAAATCTGCGCCAGCGACAGTCCCATCTGGAGCGCGATGATCTGGCCTGCGACATTCAGCGCCGCGGCGAAGATACGGGCGGCGAGACCGAGAAAAACCCCAACCGCGATTTCACCGACGATGAGCGTTGCGATGGCGGCGCTGTCGGACGAGCGCGCCGCATCCGGAAATGATGAAGCGGCGGCGGGCGCCAGGGCCGCGGTGACCCCTAGCGCGATGGCGAGCCGGATGCGCGGGCTTAAAGTGAAGTCGCCGAAAGCCGGCGCGGTCATCATCATCGCGCCGACCCGCGTAAAGACGGCGAAAGCGACGACTGCGTCGACCGGAAGCGCCGCGAGCAACTCGGTTGACGAATAAACCGTCATCAGGGGATCGCGCCGCCGGCGATGATCGCGAAAATCTTGTTCGAGAATCGCCCTAGCGTCGCTCCCATGAAGGGCAGCGTGACTGCGATGACGAGGAACATGACGACAATGCGCGGCACGAAAACGAGCGTCATTTCCTGGACCTGCGTCAGCGCCTGAACGAGCGCGATCGCCAGACCGACCAGGAGCCCTGCGATCATCGCCGGCCCGGCGATGAGCAACGTCACCCAGAAGCCTTCGCGCGCCAGATCGAGGAGGTCCGCCCCGGTCATCCGATTTCCCTTTCTTCAACCGGCAGATTTTGCCGGCCTTATGGTTAAAAGAGCGTGTCGGATGCGTGAGCCAGGCGGGGGATCAGAAGGGGATCAGGCGGCGGATTCGGCGGCGGGCGCCGGGCGGCCCGACCATTTTTTAAGCATTGCGAGGAGCAGATCACGCTTCAGCGGCTTGGTGACGTAGTCGTCCATGCCGTTTGCGCTGCACGCGGCGGAGGCGTCGCTCGATGCGTGGGCGGTGAGGCAGATGATCGGCGTGCGCGTCCGCGCCGCCTTGCGCTCGAAGGCTCTGATCGCGGCGGCCGCCTGATGACCGTCCATAACCGGCATCGATACGTCCATGAGTACGATATCGAAGTTGTTATTTTCGAACAGGCTGACCGCCTGCTCGCCATTGGCGGCGAACGTGAGCGCGTACTCTCCCTCGATCATGCTGCGGATGACCATCTGGTTGACTTCATTGTCCTCGGCGACGAGCACCGTCGGCGCCGATAAAAGTGCGCTTGATGCAACGCCGCCAGGCGTCGGGGCGCGATCAACTGACGAATTTGCGCTCGCGGTCGACGCTTCAATATTGGCTGTCGGAAGATCGATGCGGAGCGTGAATGTCGATCCCTCGCCTTCTCTTGAGGCGACCTCAAGCGCGCCGCCCATGGCCGCGGCGAGACGGCGTGAAATCGCGAGGCCAAGACCGGTGCCGCCGTAATTGCGCGTGGTCGATGATTCGGCCTGTGCAAACTCGTCGAAAATCAGTCCGAGCTTGTCTGCGGAAATGCCGATGCCGGTGTCTTCGATAGCGATGACGGCCTTGAGAACGCCGCCCTCCGCGGCGCCGCGGACGCGGATGACGATCCGGCCAGCGTCGGTGAACTTTACGGCGTTTCCAACAAGGTTTGTGATGATCTGCCTTATGCGTCCGGCGTCGCCGCTAACGACCGATGGAATGCCGGGTTCATAGCGAAAGAGGAGGTCGATTTTTTTCTCGGCGGCGCGAGCGCCGAAGAGCCGGGCGATATCGCGTACCTCTTCTTCGAGATCGAAGGGGGCCGGGTCGAGCGTCAGCATGCCTGCTTCGATCTTCGAGAAATCGAGAATGTCGTCGATGATGCCCATCAATCCGCGTCCGGAGCGATTTATCGTGTCGACAAAACTCTTCTGGCGATCATCGAGCGGCGTTCTCGACAGCACTTCGGCCATGCCGAGAACGCCGTTCATCGGCGTTCTGATCTCGTGGCTCATATGGGCGAGAAAGTCGGATTTTGCGAGGCTCGCGCTTTCGGCGGCGCGTTTGGCGTCTTCAAGGTCGATCCGCACTTTCTGAAGATCGAAATACATGTTGCCAACGATTGTGCAAATCGGCGTCGATACGATCAGGCTCACCGCGAATGAAAGCGCCGTCAGATAGGACTGCAGTTCCGGCCGGAAAAATTCGTGGATGACATAGACAATGCCGGTCGCCGATGAGACGGCGATGATGATCAGCCTGGAGATGAAAACCAGCCGGTCAAGCGAAGTTGGCGTTCGGTCGAGACCTGCCTTGTGCAACCGTTGAGCCCCCAGCCGCTAAATTGACAGTCAAATCTAGGGCTCGACGATTAAGGAATCCTGCCTGCCTCGCGGACGATTGATTAAGCGTTCGTTAATCTTGACTGATAGCGGATGCGCTTGCGCGGGCACACATTCAGTTTGTCGAGATCGCCCATCGCCCAATCGATCGCCCGGCGGTCCATCACCGATCGCCAGAGCGGCGGCGCCGCCGCCAGGAGAAAGCAACCCGGATAGCCGGTCGGCAGTCTCGGCGCCTCGTCGAAATTGCGCAGCGCCTGGTAAGGACGCGTCGGATGCGCATGGTGATCGGAATGCCGCTGCAGGTGGAAGAGCGCCAGATTTGT
Source organism: Parvularculaceae bacterium (assembly GCA_041737095.1). Lineage (GTDB taxonomy): Bacteria > Pseudomonadota > Alphaproteobacteria > Caulobacterales > Parvularculaceae > Amphiplicatus. The sequence goes on from JBGSSK010000262.1 coordinate 3,276, forward strand.
CACGATATGGTTGCTGTTCCATGAATGGCGCGCCGCGCATGGCTCGCGGCGGCCGTCTTCGCGCAGCGCGCGCAACAATCCGTAATGTTCGACATAATTTGCGAAGGTGAGTTGCAGCCATGCCGTCAGATGATGAATGACAATGAACGGCAGGACCATGAGACCGAAAAGCTTGACGAGGAGGAGCGCCAGCAAGAACGCGAACGCATATCCGCACAGAATTTCATTCCGGAATGAAAGGACGCGCTTGCCGGCGGCGGTCAACCGCTCGCTTTCGTGTCGCCATCCGCGGACGACGCCGCCCGGCATTTCGCGCAAGGCGAAACGCCACACGCTTTCGCCGAGCCGGGCCGACGCGCTGTCCTCCGGCGTGGCGACCATCGCATGGTGGCCGCGATTGTGCTCCATCCGGAAATGCGCGTAGCCGGCGAGGCCATTGGCGAAAAACGCGGCGATGCCGTCGGCCTTGCGGCCCTTATGGCCGAATTCGTGCCCGATGGTGAGGCCGGCGCCGGCGCCGGCGCCCGCCCCGATCGACAGCGCGATATAAGCGAAGGGGGGCAAGTCGACGACCGCCGCCGCGACCGCAAAAAAACTCACGTAAAGAAAGGCGAGCGCGACGAACAGGATGCGGCGATAGAAGCGATCATTGGCGAGGCGCGCGAAATCCGCTTCGCTCGGACTGAAGGGGTCCTCGCCGATCAAAATGTCGGCGACCGGAACGATCACGAAGAAATAGGCGAGCGGCAGCAGCGACCAGAGCGGATCGCCGCCGACGATCAGGATCGCCGCAGCAAGGCCGGGCGCAAGCGGCGTCAGCGTCGAATACCACCAGAGCTGACGCTTGGCGGGATCGGCAAGCATTCGCGGGCGGACGGGAGAGGCAAAGCGCTCGGCGTTCATGGATCAGCCCTGATATTACGCGCCGACAGGCGCACCAGATAAGGACAGCGACGCTAACAAGTCCTGAATGATCAGCGCGCCGCGACCGCACCTGTTCGCGCATCTAGGGGCCGCGCGGGCAGCACGCGGCCGAGTTTTCTTCGCTCGAACGCCGCGGAGAAACCCTCGCCATCCCACGCTTCCTCGCCGCGAATGAAGACTTTCCTAACCACGCCGTCCGAACGGTTAACGAGCTGCTCGTTTTGCAAGGTCTCGCGCCAGATGCGCACAGTGTTTTTCTCGCCGTCATGGCGCGCCAGCGCCGCGGGATCGATCAGCACAATGTCCGCCTGATCGCCGGGCTCGATCGAACCGGCGTCGATGTCGAAGACGCTGGCGGCGTCGCGCGTCAGCCGTTTCACCATGAAGGCGACGCCCTCTTCGCCTCGTTCTTCAAGGGCGATCCGCAGCGCGCGCAAATTGACGTCGTAAAAGGCGAGATTGGTGAGATGCGCGCCGCAATCAGCAAAGCCCGGAAGGAACGTCGGATCCATGGCGAGGCGACGGACCTGGCGTTCATCGGCGTTGGCGCTGATCGTCGACCAGACGAATTTGCGGTCCCATGTCCTGAACAGATGAAAGATGAAATCCGCATCATCCGCAACCGGAGGAAATGACGCGAATAGCGCGCGCTCCGTCTCATCGGCGGCGCCCCGTCCGGATTCCTGCTGCTCGACCAGCCTCTCGTAAATCGCCGACAGCGCCTGACCGTTCCATGCCCCGATCGGACAGGCCTCGACCGTCATCTCGTCAATTGCCCGCCGCAGCGCCCAGTCCTCGAGCCGCAACAGGCGTTTCAGGCGCGCGATCGACCGTCCTGATTTCCCCCTGCGCCACATTTCCTTGAACCGCTGTTCGAAATCCGGATCGGCGTAAATCGCGGCGCGCGCCGCGTCATCCTCAAGATCCGGTTTCATCAGCTCACGGAGCGCCGGAATCTCTTCCGAAAGCGGCGTGATCGGCCCGTCGCCCCAGACCTTGAACCGCGCCGCGAGGCTCTGCAGGTAGAACTTCCCCTTCAGCAACCGCGAGTTCAATAGCCGCGTCAGCAGATAGGCGCTTCCGATGATGTTGCGGTTGGAGCGCACGTCGAGCGCGGCGACGGCCGTGATTTTCAGCGGCTGGCCGTTCAGCCGCGCACTGGTCAACAGAAATGTCCGGAACACTTTCAGCGGATCGTCGGTCGGCGGCGTCGCTTGCCAGACACGACGGTACCGACGCACGATCGAGGTCAGGCGTTTCAGCTCCTTCATGCCCGCATATTGCGAGGGTACCCGATTGTCGCGGTTCGGGTCGTTCGAGAGATAATGAAACGGCAGGCCGTCAGATGAAAATCCGGCATAGCCCTCGCGCATTCCTTTTTCGAGAAGCCGCTCCATCTCGGCGCGTTCCGCGAAAGTCGGATCGCGCGTCACTGACGGCGTCACCCCCATCGCGGCGATGCGCAGCATGGAATAGGGGATCATTGGAACGATGTTGGGGCCGAGATTGAGTGCGTTCAGATGATCGAGATAGGCTTTGGAATCGGACCAGTCGGCGCGATCCGCGATGCGCCGCAGGATCGGTTTCGGGACATTCTCGACGCGCGCGAAACAATCGACGATCGGATCAGAGCCGTCGCTTCTGAGCGCGCCGAAGGCGAGCCCGAGCGAGCAGTTCGAGACGACGACGGTCGTCGTGCCGTGCCGGACGGACTCGGGAAGGCCCGGCGCCAGCTCAACTTCGAGATCATAATGCGTGTGAATATCGAGAAGGCCCGGCGTCAGCCACAGGCCGCTTGCATCGATGACGCGATCAGCGAGGTCTCCGGGGAGATCGCGGCCGCGCGCCGAAATGCGTCCATTCTTGATAGCGATATCGCCGATCACCGGCGACGCGCCGGCGCCATCGAAAATCATCGCGTTTTTGATCAGCGTGTCAAATGCCGTCATGCGAGGGAAACTGCGAGACGCGGGGCCCTGGCGCAAGCGTCATCGGCAGCGCCTTCGTCGATGTCGCCTTAAATCGGCATGCGCATGATTTCCTGATAGGCTTCGATCACGCGGTTGCGGACCGCGAGCGCCGTCTCGAGGCTGACCTCGGCGGCCGATATCGCCGTGACGACGTCGACGAGGCTCGCCTCGCCGG
>JBGSSK010000275.1:0-8587 GCA_041737095.1 Parvularculaceae bacterium
AAAGCACAAGGTATTCGGCGGCGGCGATCCGGCGCTGGATCGCGCCGCCGCGCGCCGCCGCCTCGAAATTGAGCGGACGCTCGACCTGCACGGCCTGACCCAGGCGACAGCGCGACTTTTTCTGGGACGGTTCATAGAGGACGCCTTGTGCGACGGCGTCCGGCTTGTCCTTGTCATAACCGGAAACGGACGGCCGACGGCGTCCGCCGCCGCCGGTCGTCAGGGCGTTCTCAGATCGCGCTTCCTCGACTGGGTCGAGGAGCCGGCGTTGAAATTTTCGATTGCGCGCGTCGCGCCGGCAAAGCCGAAGGATGGCGGCGCCGGCGCCTTTTATGTTTTCCTGAAAGCCAAGGGCGCGCCGACGATCCGGCGCCGTTGACCCGCAACAGCCCGACCTTATTTTGCTGCGCCATTCAGCATTTGCCAGGCGAAGTAGGCGGCCACCGAAAGCGGAATAATGTAAACGAGCAGGCGAGAAAGGCGAATGAACATCGTCTCGCCGAAATCAGCAAGCCAGTCCGAAAATGCTTCGTTCCACCAACGACGCTGCGACTGTTTGGGAAGCTGCATCTGTTCGTCGGAAATAATCGGCATCGCCGCAAGCACCAGCACGCCGCGGTTCTTCCAGCGCTGGAAAGCCTTCTTTACCGCGCCATTAGCCACCGATCCACGCAGCCTGCGCGTCAGCATGCTGATGAAGTCATGGCGGAAGTCGTCGGGCGTGAATTCGATATCGAGCATAATAGCCGCTGGCTTGTCGCGTTCGCTGTCTTCATCAAGGCGCGTGGCGGCGTGCTTGACGCCGTAATTTCTCAGGAAGTCTTCAACATCGCCAATTGACGCCGCGGTGCTGTCGCGCCGGAATTTCATCATCAGCCGCACGCCCCTAGGCGGAACGGCTTCCATCTGCCCTGCGATCCCGGTGGCTACGGCGGCCGCCACCAGGATTGCGCCAAAAATCGTCGCACCAAGATCGCCGCCAACCGTCAGCCATGCGGGAGCTGTCCACGGGGTCCCCGCCGGATATCCCATCAGGGCGGGAACGCCGCCAAGAAGAAAAAGCAACCCGGCAAACGCCAGAGCGACGCCGACGCCGGTGAAGAGCCGCGATCTTGCATTTGGCAGGCCAGCGGCGACAGCGCGCAACCTGTTGATCCAGTAGCGCGTTTTCGCATCGGTCGTCCGGTAGGCGTCTTCAAACAAGGTATGGTCGGGATTCACCTCGACGACCATGAATCGGGTCTTTTCGCCCGGCGCGTCATCAAAATCGTGATCAATGATCACATAATCGGACGATCGCATGGCGACTTCATAAGGAAGCACCATTCCGAACAGCGAGCCGGATTGAGCCTCGGCGCCGAGTGTTGAGAAGAACCGGGTTTCGCCGGAGACAGGGTCGAAGAACGTATTTGTCTGGCGGGCGGTGTTGACGGTGCCTCGGGCGCGGCGGGCCAGTTCACGGTGCGGCTCAACCATCTGCGGCAGCTCTTCGACGCTGACGCCGATGGCGCGCATGCCATCAAGCCGCGACTTGCAACGTCGCGCCGCCTCCGGTCCGGCGAAGACGACATCGATCCGGTCACGGATCAGTTTTTGGTCGCCCATGTCGATTGGAAGGCCGGCGCGCGGCATCTCCGCATCCATTGATGCGCTTGGCCTGTTGCCGCTCCCGTTATCGACCGTCCCCCAGCTTTTGCGGAATCGCCTTTGCAATGAGGAGAAGCCGGTTCCGGGGTGCGAAGACTGCACAATGTCGTAGAGTTGCGATTCATGCACCGCGAGGCACAGCTTGTCCGTCGCTTCAACTTGAGCGACGCCGCGCAAGGTAAAAAGACTGGCGAGCGCTCTCAGCGATTCAAAGTCATAACCGGCGTATGGGCTGTAAAACGGAATAATCGCGAAATCGGCAGTGCCTTGCTGAACCGCCATCAACGCCTGCTCCTTGGTGCGGAGCGGCTGCGGAATCGATTCCTGGTAATTGAACTTGTTGTTACGGCTTGCGGCCTCGTATTCACGCTCGGTGCGCGCAACGACGCCGCGCAGGCCGCCGTCAGGGACGGTTCCAAGCTTGCGGGACCAATCCAGGAAAGCCGACGTCGCCTGGTAGCCGAAACCGTATTCTTCGCCGGTAAATGCGACGCGCGGCCGCTTTTTTCCATCCGATGTCTTTACCGGATTGACCCCGGCGGCCTGCTCGGTCCGACCCTCGGCGTCATAAGAAAACGAAAAACGCGGATCGGCGTCGCGGAAGGCCCCGCCGTTGAAGCGTCGCTTCGATGTCGCGCGTGATCCGTCCGCCATGGCCATGGCCCCACTGCTTCCCCAACAAGAAGCGGGAGCTTACCCCGGGGTTAACGAAACTGAAAGGCCGCTGGCGCCGCCGGCCTGTGGCCCGGCGGCAACGCCGCTTTCAGGAACATGCCGGCAACGCCGCCTTCCCGCAAATGACGGCGACGCGGCTGGCTAGAGAATATACCTCGAAAGGTCGGTATTCCGGGCGATTTTCCCTATCCTGGCGTCGACATAGGCTGCGTCGATGGTGATGGTCTCGCCGGCGCGGTCGGCGGCCGAGAAGGAAAGATCCTCAAGGACCGCCTCGAGGACCGTCGCGAGGCGCCGCGCCCCGATATTCTCGACGGAGGCGTTGACGGTCGCCGCGGCGTCGGCGAGCGCGTCGACGCCGTCCTCAGAAAAGGCCAGAATCACGCCCTCGGTCGCCAGCAGCGCCTCATACTGACGGGTAAGGCTCGCCTCGGTTTCCGTCAGGATCCGGCGAAGGTCGTCGCGGGTCAGCGCCTCCAACTCGACGCGGATCGGCAGCCGCCCTTGCAACTCGGGAAGGAGATCGGACGGCTTCGACAGGTGAAAGGCCCCGGAGGCGATGAACAGAATGTGGTCGGTTTTGACCGGACCGTATTTGGTCGCGACCGTCGCCCCTTCGATCAGCGGCAGGAGATCGCGCTGGACGCCTTCCCTTGAGACATCGCCGCCGCGCACCCCCTGATCGCCGCCGCGCGCGATCTTGTCGATTTCGTCAAGAAAGACGATGCCGTCATTCTCGGCGAGGTCGACCGCCTCGCGCGTCATCGCCTCCTGGTCGAGTAGCTTGTCCGATTCTTCGGCGACCAGCGGCTCGTAAGCGCTCTTTACACGGACCTTGCGGCGCTTCACCGGCCCGCCGAAGGCCTTGCCGAAGAGGTCGGAAAGATTGAGAACGCCGATCCCGCCGGCCTGCATGCCGGGAAGATCGATCGCCGGCGAAGCCATATCCCGAAGGTCGATCTCGATCTCGCGGTCGTCGAGATCGCCGCGCCGCAGCTTTTCAAGGAAGGATTCGCGCGTCGCGGCGCTGGCGCTGTCGCCGACAAGGGCGTCGAGGACGCGCCCCTCCGCCGCCCGGTGCGCACGCGCCCGGACGTCCTCGCGCTTTTTCTCGCGAACGAGGCCAATCGATACTTCCATGAGATCGCGAATGATCGAATCGACGTCGCGGCCGACATAGCCGACTTCCGTGAATTTCGTCGCTTCGACCTTCAGGAACGGCGCGCCCGCGAGCTTGGCGAGCCGGCGGGAGATCTCGGTCTTGCCGACGCCCGTCGGCCCGATCATCAGGATGTTCTTCGGCGTAATTTCCTCGCGCAGCGCGCCCTCGACCTGGCGGCGGCGCCAGCGATTGCGAAGCGCGATCGCCACGGCCCGCTTGGCGTCGCCCTGGCCGACGATGAAGCGATCAAGCTCGGAAACGATTTCGCGCGGCGAAAAGGAGGTCATGGGAACGTCTTGGCGACTGCAGGCTCGATTTAGGCGTCGCGCTTCGACATTGAAAGACCGCCGTGAAAAAAGGGCGGCCCCGAGGAGCCGCCCATTCCACCGGCGTCATGCGGGAGGGATCAGCTGAACGCCGGCGCGTATCGCGTCGCGGTGATCGTGACGCCGTTCCAGTCCTTGTTGAACCGGATCAGGAAATCGAAATCATAGGTGACGTCGATCTTTTTGAACGGCTGCGTTCCAAACGTCGTATCCGTCACCGAAATCGCCGCCGTATAGGGCAGCCGCGCGTTGATGGCGTCCTCGATCTTGGTGATGTCGGACGGTCCGTAAAGCGTCACGGCCCGGACGCCGGCGGCGGCGGCGGCGGCGACGCGGTTCTGCTCGTACATCACACGCCCGATTTCGAACGTGCCGAAGATGAAGGCGAACAAAACCGGCGCGATGATCGCAAACTCGACTGCCTGCGCGCCGGTCCGGTCGCAGCGGAAATCGCCGATCCGGGAGAACAAGCTCATTTCATCGCACCTGCACGGACATTGCGGTTTCCATCGTGAAGTCCGGAATGAAGATCCCCTGATAGGCCTTGCTTGCGAGGAAGTCATAGTAGATCGACGGCGGGATCTCGCCCGTGCAGAGAACGTCGCACTGGACTGCGGTTCCCGGCGCGTCGGCGCACTCGCACGTCTTCGTGACGTCGACGGTCGGGATGTCGGCGGAATCGACGTCGCCGAGATCCGAGCCATAGGCGCCGGTCGCCGCCGATTTGACCATGTCTTCCAGCGTCGTCTCGTCCTCGACATTGTTCATGGCGAACTCCGCGCCCGCCCGCACCGACTGGTCGAGATTCATGCGGTCGGAAACGGCGAGTCCGACCGGAAACGGCGAGTCCGACATCCGTCACGATGATGAGGCCGATCAGGAGAACCGGCGCGCCGACTGCGAATTCAACCGCCGAAGAGGCGCTTTTGTCACCGAAAAGTTTGAGACAAGCCTTTATCATTTGACGCCTCGTTCGTTAGCCGACGATTTTCAGGGACTGCGCGGTCTTGATTTCCTTGGTGCCTGAATTCGAGCAGTTCGTGCTGAAATTCGAGTTGCCCCAGAAGGTGACCGTGCCGCCGATGACCTGCGTGCATTGACCTGCGCTGTAGGCGAGGCTGCTGCCTGTGTAGACGATATCCGAATCCTTGTTCGGCGAATAAATTGCGCCGACGACCTTGGCGCCGTTGTTGCCGGTCAGGTCGATGTTCACTTCGCTGGACCGACTGCCGAAGAGGGCAAGCCCGGCATAGGTTCCAGTTGTTTGCGCGGAGATGTTGATCGTCGAGTTGCCGTTGAGCTTGATGTCCCATTTGCCTTTGAAAATGAGCGTAACGCTCGTCCCCGTGATCGTCCTGCCCCCTGTAAGGGAGAGGCTGGCCGCCGATGCGCTGGTGTTTTCCAGCACATAGGCGACATTCGACGTCAGGTTGATGCTGCGATTGAAGTTCCAGCTGTTCGCGGCGCCGGAATAGCAGCGCAGCGCGCCGCTGCCCGATGGCGTCGACGGATTGCCGCTCTGCGTGAAATTGGTTGGTGTTCCGGTCGATGTGCAATCGCCGGCCCCCGGCATGGCGACATTGGCGTAGGGGTCGGCGGTCAGCGGGCCATTGGCGATCGGCGCCGGGCAGGCGAGATCGTAGGTGCTGTTGACCGAGACATTGCCGACCGCGGAAATGCAATCCGCCGTGACGCTCGAGCCGTTGCCGGTCGCGGTGATGGCGCTTGAGGAAATCGAATTCGCCGCGATATCGCAGCCGGTCAGCGCGACATTCGTCGAGCCGCCGGTAGCGATCGCGCCGGATGCGCTCGGATGAAGAGCGAGAACGCAGGCGGCCGGCCATTCTCGATGTTGACCAGCGCAGCGGTCTGGAAGGCGACTGCGCTGCTCGCCGAAAAGAATTTCGTGAAGGTGCGATTCTGCGTTTGGGTCAGCGTGACATAGACATAGGCGTTGTCGCCGTTCGGATCCGTGCCATCGGCGGCGAGCGGCGCTGTCGCCGGCGGATATTCAACGACGACGCCTGCATCGTCTCCCTTGTATCCGCTTTCCACCGCGACAGCTTTCGCCGCCGCGGCGATGACGTCATTATCAGCGCCGGAGCGAACTTGCGTGCCGGCGGCGAACGCCGCCGTGTCGGCCGCGTTTTGCAACTGCCGCCGCGTCATCTCCCAGCCGCCGATTTCCGCGCCGAAGGCGAGTCCGCCGATGATGATCGGCGTCATGAACGCCATGATGATCGCAGCGCCGCCGTGCGCATCATCAAGAAACGCCGCGCCGCCCCGCGATTTCAGTTCAATAGCGCCAGGCTTCATAATCATCCCCGTCAATGGCGGTCTGCAAGGCCGCATTACGATCACGCAAGAATGCAGGATGAGTTATTGACGATCGATGTTTATGGGTCGTTTAAAAAGATGAAAACTTTTCAGTTAATTCAATACGATAGATAACGCGCATTAAGGTTAATCGTCCGTCTTCGGATCAATGAGCGCGAAGGCGCGCCAGCGCGGAGCAACCTCAGCCGATGCGCTCGAGCGTCAGCTGATCATTCGTATAGACGCAGATCGATGCGGCGACCGCCATCGCCTTGCGGACGATCGCCTCGGCGTCGAGCGGCGTCTCGTCGAAAAGGCCGATTGCGGCGGCCCGCGCGAAATCGCCGCCGGAGCCGATCGCCGCAATGCCGCGTTGCGGCTCGATCACGTCGCCGGCGCCGGTCAGGACCAGCGTCGTCCTGGCGTCGGCGACGATCATCATCGCTTCGAGGCGTCGCAAGTAGCGGTCGGTCCGCCAGTCGCGGGCGAGATCGACCGCCGCGCGGGTGAGGTTGCCCGGATGCTGCTCGAGCTTGCCTTCAAGACGCTCGATCAGGGTGAAGGCGTCCGCCGTGCCGCCAGCAAAGCCGGCGAGGACCGAGCCGCCCGCCAATTTGCGCACCTTGCGCGCATCGCCCTTGACGATCGTCTGGCCGAGACTGACCTGCCCGTCGCCGCCGACCGCGACGACGCCGCCGCGGCGGACGCTGAGGATCGTCGTCCCGTGCATCGAATGGCTCATAGACGGCTTTTGCCCGGCGCAGCCGCCGAGATCAATCGCCCCCTATCGCTTAACTCGCTGTCATCTCGTCGCCGCCTCGGGGTCTCGCGCTTGACGCGGTTAACCATACCGCGCCACAAAGTCGCCGCTGGGAGTGAAGCGAAACAATCAAGGGGTTCCAATGAAGATACTGATCTCGATGGGCGTCGCGTTTGCGGCGCTGACGGCTTCCGCCTACGCCGGGGAAATGGCGGACGCCTGCATCGCGCGTCTTGAGGCGGAAGGGCGCGACACCTCCGGCTGCAACTGCCTCGAAGAGGCGATCGCCGGAAACGCCGCGCTTGAAGCGGAATTCCGCGAACTCGGCGAAATCGACGACCCCGCCGAACGCTATGCCGCCGCGTCGGCTGACGCCAAGGCGGCGATGGATTCCTGCACGCGTTGATGAACAGGAGAGACAAAATGAAGAAATATCTGATTTTGACAATTGCGGCGGCCTGCCTATCGGCGCCGGCGAGCGCTAACGAGACGGCGGACGCCTGCAAGTCTTATGTCGCCGAAAATGGCGGCGACGCATCAGGCTGCGATTGCCTCGGCGAGGCGGCCGCAAGTGACGCAACGCTCGCTGACGCGCTCGCCGCGATCGCGACGCCAGCCGACCTTGAGGCGGCGGATCAATCGACGAAGGAGGCGATCGCCGCCTGCTTCCCGGACGCCGCAGCCGGCTGAATCCGAATTGAGATTGTCGAAGACGGCGACGCCGAAAGGCGCGCCGTCTTTTTTCTGTAGGCGGATTATTTTATCTTCTCCCGGGAGGCGAGCGCCGCCGGCGCAAATCGCCTATTTGGCGCGCAAACGGAGAATGATCGCTCGCGGCCGCCCGTTTTTTTCGAACAATGCATGACAGCCCGGCGATTATGGCGCAGCAATTACGGGAACTTTCTCGTGGTTTGCGTTGATGCTGGGGGCCGGCGCCGATGGCGCATGCGAAGACGGAATTTGAATTGAAGCTTGTCGGCGCGTCGCGCGATCTCGCCGCGGCGTCCGAGCACCCCTTTCTCGACCAGCTGGCCGTCGGTCCGCCGTCATGGGAAAGGCTCGTTTCGACCTATTACGACAGCGCCGATCAACGGCTCGCCGCGGCGGGCGTCTCGTTGCGGGTGCGCGACGAAGCCGGCGTCCGAATGGTGATCGTGAAGCAGACGCCGCTCGGAGCGGGCGCGGTCATTCGCCTCGAAACAGAGCGGGCGACAGCCGGCGAAGACGACGACTTCAGGACCGGCGTCGGCGAGATTGACGCCGTGATCGCCGCCGCCGATGATCTGGCTCCGATCGCCCGCACTGCGACGGATCGGTGGTCGCGCCTGATCGACTGCGGCGGCGCCCTGATCGAATTCTCCGCGGAGTTCGGATCAGCTGAAAACCTCATCGAAAAGCGGTCAGCGCCGCTGGAGGAAATCGAACTCGAATTGCTGAAGGGCCCTGCCGACGGGCTGTTCGAGATCGCCCGCCGGCTCATCAGCGAGTCCGGCGGTCGGCTCCGCCCCGCCCTCGATACGAAACTTGAGACGGCGCTGCGTGGCGGCAGAGCCCCGGCTCCCGGAAAGCGCGGTCGCCCGCGTCTGCCTCCCGACGCATCCGCCGCCGATGTTTTCGCGGTCGCCCTGCAGCAAGCGTCAGCGCAGATCATCGAAGCGTCCGAGGCGTTCGCCGCACGTCGCGACAGCGATGCGGCGCGGC
>JBGSSK010000326.1:0-1591 GCA_041737095.1 Parvularculaceae bacterium
CTGCCGGGCGCGCCGGCCCTCCAGAGTTCGCCCGCCGGCGCCAGCGCTGCAAACATGCTGTGGCTGAGCGCCGTTCTGTTCGGCGTCAGTTCTGCGGGAGTCCTCATCATCACTAAGGCGTCGCTCGCATTCCTGTTGGCGCTTGGTCCCTTGTTCCTGATGCTCGGGGTCTTTCCGGCGACGCGCGGCCTGCTGGAAGGATGGCTTCGCACAGTCGTTGCGGGATTGTTCGTTCTCGCCTTTGCATTGCTGGCGACGGCTGGCGCGCTCGGCGTCGTCACGCCGATCATCGACGAGATCGCTGACAATCAGGCGGTCGGCGTCAATGATGTCGGCCCGGTATTCGCCCTGATGATCGCCTGCATCGTCTTCGCCATGCTGATCAGGCAAATCGTTTCATCAATCGCGCAACTCGCCGCCGCCTGGCGTCTGCCGGAGCGTGGCGGCGAACGTCATGAGTACGGTAGCGATCTCGCGTCGCAGCCGGCGAGCGCCGCGCAGTCGTATTCCGCAAGCGACCCGCGCATCGTAGACCTCGTTGCTTCCGTCGGCCGCAGCGAGGCAGCGTCGCCCTCGCGCGCCGCCATCATGCCTATACCTTCCGTCGCGGCCGACGCCTTCGACGTCGCCGATCGCCCAGTCGATATTCGCCGCGCGCCGCGAGCCTATCGCGGCTTTGGCTCGACGGCGCGCCGCACCGCAAGAGGCCTCTCATGAAACTACATGCGCTTCTTCTCTTTGCCTTTCTGGCGGCGTCGCCGGCCCACGCCGATCCGCGCATTCGCGATATCGTTTATTCGCCGGACAAGGTGATCCGTCTCGTCGGCCATTACGGATATCAGGTGGCGATCGAGTTTCCGGCCCCCGACCGGATCGAAAGCGTTGCGGTCGGCGACAGCCTCACCTGGCAGGTGACGCCGAACAAGCGCGGCAATATTCTGTTCGTCAAGCCGGTCGATGAAGGCGATCCGACCAATATGACAGTCGTCACGTCGGAGCGCTATTACACCTTCGAATTGACGGCGCGGCGCCGCAGCCCCGAGACGCCCGCCTCCGAAATCACCTACCTCTTGCGGATTTCGCCGCCGGCGATGGCCGCGGCGAAAGAGCCCTCGATCCTCCGTGAACCGACTGGGCTCGTTGAGCATGCGCCGGTCAATACGCGCTACACTTACAAGGGGTCGAAACAAAATCTTCCATCACGCGTTTATGACGACGGAGAATCGACGATGTTCGAATGGCCGAAAGGCGTCGAGGCGCCGGCGATTTTTTACCGTCGCCCCGATGGCGGCGAGAGCATCGTCAATTTCAGCTACAAGGACGACGCGATCGTCGTCCACCAGATCGCGCCGGAATTCATCCTGCGCAATGGCAAGGAAGTGACACAGATTTTCAATGACGATTTCGCGGAGGTCGACCGCGGCCCCGATGCGCCGCAACCGCGAGATTCCAGAAAGAAGGGCGGGCTGTTCGGCCTGTTTGGCGATTGATGCGGATGAACGGCGAAGACCCTCGCAAGCGTTTGACGGCTGACGCGCTGGCGGCGGCGAATGAGCTCGCGATGCCGCGCGTCGCGATCGGCGGCGGCGAC
>JBGSSK010000338.1:0-1778 GCA_041737095.1 Parvularculaceae bacterium
CTCTTTCTCCAGCGTCTTGAACTCCTGGAGCTGCGACTTCGCCATCCCGCCAAACCGCTTGCGCCAATTATAATAAGTCGCGTCGCTGATCCCGACCCTCCGACACGCCGATTGAACGTCACAGCCCGATGACAACTCGACGTCGATCAGCCGCAGCAGGTTCAATATGTCCTCGTCCGAAAACCGTTTCCTCGCCATCCCAGTTCCCCAACCGCTTCGTAGAAAAATCCCAGATAAGCGGCCCAGTTATACGGGGGCAAGACACTCGTCTTTTCGGCGGACACGTCGCACACGCTCAGCGGCTTTTACGACGGGCAAGCGGCCGGCGCGCGCCTCGTCCAACCGATCGCGCCGTTCGGCGGCCGCATCGTCGGCGGCTATCGTGCGTCGCGCGGCGACTTTCCGGTCTATCGCGACGAGGCCTTCACCAATCGCGCCGGCGAAGCAAAAATCGGCGCATATTTCTCGCTGCTCCGCGATCGCGGGATCGATGAACGCCGGCTCGCCCTGATTGATGCCGACCTGTCGCTCGAGGCGGCGTCGCTCGACCTGATGCTGACCCGCATCGGCGTTCAACAGCGGGCGCAGGAAGCCTATTGGCGATGGGTTGCGACCGGTCGTCAGCTCGCCGTTTACGAAGATCTGCTGCGCATCGCCGAGGAACGCGAACGCGGCTTCGTCACCGAAGTGCGATCGGGTGCGCGCGCGGAAATTTTCCTGACCGAGAACCGGCAGAACATCACCCGCCGCCAGATCGCCGCCGCTGAGGCGCGGCGCGCCTTTGAAGCGGCGGCGAACTCGCTTTCCTATTACTATCGCGACGCCGCGGGCGAGCGGCTACGCCCGGTTCGCGCCGAACTTCCGCTCGCGTCCGGCGGCGCGGCTGTCGATCTTGCGGGCCTTGGCGCGTCGGCGGCTGAGGCGCTCTCCGCACGCCCCGAATTCAATCTCGTTGCAACCGCGCTCCGCCGCGCCGAAGCCGAACTCGCTTATGCCCGCAACATCTTCAAGCCACGGCTCGACATCGCCTATGAGGCCTCAAATGATTTCGGCAATATCGGCGAAGGCGGCGTGTCGCGCGACGGCGTTGAAAATATTGTCGGCCTGAAATTCGAGCTGCCGCTGCAGCGCCGCGAAGGACGAGGCGCCGCGCAAAAAGCCGAGGCGAACTACGAAGCGTTGCAACAGCGCCTGCGCAAGACCCGGGACCAGATCGAGATTGATCTTCAGAACATCATCCTCGATCTCGGCTTCGCCGCGCAATTGACCGAACTCGCGCGTCTCGAGGTCGGCCAGACCGAAACCCTGAGCGTCGCCGAGCGCCGGCGATTCCGCGACGGCGCCAGCGATTTCTTCCTCGTGAACCTGCGCGAGGAAGCGGAGGCGAATGCACGCATACGCCTCTATGAAGCCGAGTTCGAACGCGCCGCGGCGCTCACCCGCTTCCGCGCTGCAACTGTCGATCTCGGCGCCCTGTTCCTGTCGCCCGTCACCGGGCAGGGGACGGAATGAGCGGCGTGTCGGATTCGGATTGTCGGAAAATGGCGCGCCCGGAACGATTCGAACGTCCGACCCCCAGATTCGTAGTCTGGTGCTCTATCCAGCTGAGCTACGGGCGCGCGGCGCGGTTAGGCGCGGTAACGGGCCTTTAAGCGCATCGCCTCGGGGAATGCAAGCGCCGCGGGGGGCTCGAAGGTTCGCCTAAGCGGTCAACGCGGCGAGCGGCCCGATTCGTAGACGGCGCGAGCGACGGCGCGCGCGACGCAGTCGGCGGCGAT
>JBGSSK010000339.1:0-2018 GCA_041737095.1 Parvularculaceae bacterium
GCGGCGAGATCGCGCGGCAGGTCGACCGAAAGCTCGATTGCGGCGCGCCGTTCGGCTGCCGCCTGCGGACGCGCGATCCCGAATTCGAAGGTGAGCGCAGCGATGAGCGCGACGGCGCCGATGAAAATGATCGGCGGTCCCCAGCGGCCGCGGCTGATATAGGCCCTGGCGAGGCGAACGGAAAAACTGTCGGTCGGCGGATCATAGGTGAAACGGTGTTCCTCCAGCGCCTTGACGCCGTCCTCAAGGATGCGGTCGGAGACGGCGATCCCTTGCGCCGAATAGATTTCCTTGAGGCGCGCGATCAGCGTTTCCCTGCGCTCGGCGCCGCCAAGCTCTTTGGCCAGAACCAGCTCGCGATGGCGCAACGTGTCGACGATGTCCATGGCGAGCATGACATCGTCGAGCGATTGCGGCTTCGCGTCGGCGAGAGCGGTCGCCGAAAGCATCGTCGCGCCTTTCGTGGTTAAGCCCGCCAAGGATTACGTCCGGTCGAGCGCGGCGGTTGCGCCGGTTTCAATTAGGTGCGCGAGGCGTCGCTTGCCGTCCTCGACCGCTTCGCGGATTTCCTTTGAATTCTCGGTCGAGGCCTTTCGAATTTCCTCGATGATCGTCTGGCTGCGCTCCTGGAAGGCGACGACGCTGTCGACGAGCGTCTTGACGGCGGCCGCCGAAATCGTCGGGCCATAACCGGCTCTGACCGCGGCTTCGTGCACCTTGCCGCCGATGTCGGACAAGGTTTCAAGGCTCTGGTCGATGCCCTTCTTCATCGCCTCGACCGTCGCAGTCGATTCATGAAGGCCGTGCATGCCGGTGAAGGTCGCGGTGAGCGCGGTCAGCACCGTTTCATTTGTGCCGAAGAACGAGACCGCCTGCGCGTAGATGCGCTCCTTTGCGTTCGTCGTCTGGACAAGCCGCGTCATGATGACTTCCGAGGTGTTGTAGCCGATCGTGATATTGTCGGAGAGGTCCTTCGCGACCTGATAGCGCTTTTCTTCCTTTTGCAGCGCCCGCAGCGCCTCGTCGCGATCAAGTTCAAGCGTCGCGCGCGCCGCGGCGTCGTCGCCCGAAAATCCGGCGACCTTGTCGACAGAGGATTTGAGCGCCGCCTTGGCTTCCGCGAGGCGCGCCTCGGCGGTCTTGAGGACGTCGAGCGCCAGCACTTCCGATTGCTTCAGCGCGCCGCGGAAATCCCGATAGGCTTCGAGTATGCGGATCTCGCGCTCGACCTGGTTGCGGGTTTCGCCAGCGACATCGAGATAGGCCTTGCGGATCTTTTCAAAGCGCGCTGCGATATCGCCGCGCGTCATCTTCATCCAGACGTTGGAGACGCGCTCCATCGTCGAGATCTTGCCGTCAGCGTGCTGGTCGACGAGCGACTTGGCGTCGTCGCGGATCGAATCGAACGCGCCGGTGATTTCCTTGTAACGCTCGCCGATCGTCATCGAGGCGACCTCGTTGCGCACGACGTCGTTGAAATGCGACGCCTGGTCGAGCGTCCGCGCGATCGCGGCGACGCGGTCCTCGTCGAGATCAGCGATCTGATTGAGGAGGGCGATGATCGGCGCCGGGCTGCCGCCTTCCGGCGCAAAGCCGAGCGCCCGGAGCTCCCCCATCGCCTTGTCAAGATATTGCAGCGCGGTCGATCGCACGGGTTCAGCCATGACGTCCTCTCCTCCAGATGTGGCGCGCCCTAAATAGGGATTGCCGCGCGGCGCATAAAGCCCTTGAATTTCTTTGACGCGAACCATTGGAGACCAAACCGGTCTGTGGTGAAATAAAGCGCATGAATTGCGCTAGGAAAGGGCGACATGCCGGGGCTTCCAGCCAGCGCTGACCTTGCGCTTCTCGGCCGCATCGGCATCGCCGGCGCGGCGGGCTTCCTCATCGGTTTCGAGCGCGAGTGGACGCATGCGCTCGAACGGCGAGAGCGCAGTTTCGCGGGCGCGCGCACTTTCACGCTGGTCGGGGTCATCGGCGGCGTCGCCGGTGCGCTCGGCGAGGGGCCGCTCCTGATC
>JBGSSK010000348.1:0-2259 GCA_041737095.1 Parvularculaceae bacterium
GCCATTCCCGCCGCCGTCGCGACCGCGCGCCGGATGGCGGATGCGATCGAACATCTTCGAAACGGCGAAGGCGGCCCCCGCCGCATGACCGAATTCGATCGTCTGGCCGAGCCCGCCGCGCAAGCGTCCGGCGCCGCCGGAATCGGTCCGGTATTCCTTCCGCCAGATGACGATCGGCGCCGCCGCTTCGTTGATTTCAACCGGCGTGTTGCGCACGCCTGATGGAAACGCCGTGCACGACAATCCGTCTTTCGACGGCCGCGCGCCGGCGCCGCCTGTATAAAACGGATTGACGATGAAATTCTCGCCGCCGCCGATTCCCTGACCGCCAAGCAGAACGGGAAGATAAAGACACGACGCGCCTTCGGCCGGCGTCCGCTCAGGGATCGCCCTGGCGAGCGCGCCGAGCACGACATCCGGCAGCATCTGCCCGACCGTATGACGCGCCGACACCGCCGAGGGTCGCGGGGCATTGAGGATCGATCCTTCAGGCGCCGTCACCCTTACCACGCCAAGCGAGCCGGCGTTGTTCGGAACCATGTTGCCGATGACGCAGCGTACGCCGAACGAGGCGTAAGCTTGCGTATAGGTGAGCGGCACGTTGATCCCGCGCGGTGAGGCGGGCGACGTCCCGGCGAAATCGACGTCGACGCCAGTCTCGCCGATCGTCACGCTCGCGACGAGGTCAACCGGCTCGTCATAGCCGTCGATGCGCATCGCATAATCATGGCGGCCGAAGGCGACGCGTTTCACCTCCTCAATCATTGCCGCGCGCGAATTCTCGATGATCATCGCGCCGACCTCGTCGAGCCCAGCAAGGCCGAATTCATCAAGCGTTTCGATGAGACGCGACCGGCCCGCTTCATTGCAGGCGGCGAGCGAATAGAGATCGCCTTCGGCCGCATCCGGATCACGGACATTCGCGCGGATCAACTCCAAAAGCGTGTCATTGGCCGCGCCGGCGCGAAACAGATAGGAGATCGGCACGAGCAGGCCTTCCTCGAAGACTTGCCGCGCATCAGGCCCGAAGCCGAGCCCGCCGACATCGGCGATATGCGATGTCGCCGCGAACAGCGCGACAACCGCGCTGCCCCGGAAGACCGGCGTCACGACAGTGAAATCGTTGAGATGCCCGGTTCCCTCCCACGGATCGTTGGTCACCAGGGCATCGCCCTCGCGCAGCGTCCCGATCGGGTGTTTCCCAAGGAAACAGCCGACGCTCGCCGCCATCGCGTTGACGTGGCCCGGCGTTCCCGTCACCGCCTGCGCCAGCATCCGGCCGCGCGTATCGAAAACCCCGGCGGAAAGATCGCCGGCCTCGCGAACGGTCGCAGAAAACGCCGTCCGGATCAGCGTCTGCGCCTGCTCCTCGACAATCGCGATCAGTCGCGACCAGAGAAGCTGCAGCCGGATTTGATCAATGGCGCTCATGCCGCAGTCTTTCGCGTCATGATGATGTTGTCTGCAGTATCGATCGCCGCGTCAAAGCTCGCCGTCACGACGCTCGTCGTCTGATCCTCGATGATCAGCGCCGGGCCGGCGATGCAGTCGCCGGGGGCGAGCGATCGGCGATCGTAGACACCGTAATCGAGACGTCGCCGGGCGCCGGCGTCGAAAACCATACGGCGGTTCGGCGGCGCCGCCGCCTGCGTCGTTTCCGGGCGTCGGATCTTCGGAGCCGTCGGCGTCGGCGCGCTCACCCGCAGCGACCAGCTCAGGATCTCGATCGGCATCGCCGGGATGATCCGGCCGTAGAGCGACCGGTAAGCCGCCTCGAAATTCGCTTTGAGCCGCGCCATCGACAGATCGTCGGCTATGCCGACCGGAATTTCATAGCCCTGCCCGACATAACGCATGTAGGCGTCGGCGCTTGACGTCAGCAGGGCATTCGGTTCAGCCGAGCGAACGATCGCGGTAGCGTCATGAAGCAATCCCGCAAGCAGCGCTTCGACTTTCTCTGCGTCAAAATCAGCAAGGCGCATCGGCAGGCTGTGAATGATTTCATAGGAAGCCGGCGCCAGCAGAAAACCGATCGCCGAGCCGACGCCGGCGCCTTGCGGAATAATCACCTGCGACACGCCGAGCTTTTCGGCGAGCCTTGCCGCATGCAGCGGCGCCGCGCCGCCAAAGGCGATCATCGTCCGCTTGCGGATATCTTTCCCCTGTTCGATCGCTTGCGCCCGCGCCGCCGACGCCATGTTCTCGTCGACAATCTCACTGACGCCATAGGCCGCCGCGTCGACGTCGAGCGCCAGCGGC
>JBGSSK010000277.1:0-9935 GCA_041737095.1 Parvularculaceae bacterium
GACCCCGGCGACGGTGATCCCGATTGGCGCAAACATGCGAACGGCCTCGCCGCCGATCCGACGGTCGCCGCCGCCCAGGTCGCGGCGATCCGCGAGGCCTATGAGGAGGCCGGGGTACTGCTGGCGCGCGAGAAATCCGGCGCAATCGTGAGCGGCGCCGTGACGCTCGCGCTGAGCGGCTTTCGCGCGTCCGTTGAAAAAAGCGATGCTCTGTTCATGGAGATGATTGCGCGCGAAGGGCTGACGCTCGCCGCCGACGCGCTTTGTCTCTTTTCGCACTGGGTCGCGCCGCCGGCGCTACATCGCCGGTTTGATACGCTGTTTTTCGCTGCGCGCTTTCCGGCGGGTCAACAGGTCCTCGAAGACGGGCTAGAAGCGACGGAAGCTCTCTGGATTGCGCCCGCCGATGCCGTCGAGGCGCGCCGCAAAGGGACACGCAAGATTATCTTTCCAACGGTCAGAAACCTTGAACTTCTCGGCGTTTCCCAGTCGGTCGATGCGGTGTTCGACGATGCGCGCCGCCGTCCGATCAGGCCGGTGACGCCGATCGTCGAAACGCGCGATGGTCGGCCGGTGCTGACGATCCCGACCGATCTCGGTTATCCGGTCACTGAAGAACCGGTTGAAACGGCGACGCGTTACTGACTGCCGATCCGAAAGATCTCGCCGTCTATGCCGATGATGTAGAGATCGCCATTGGCGTCTTCGCCGAAACTCGAGACTGAATCGATGACGCCGATATCCGGCGCGAAGTCGTTGTTTCTCAGTGTGAATGACGACGAAGCAATGGTTGCGCCCTGCGACGCTGAACTGGCCGGGAACGACCAGATATTGTCGCTGATGAAGTCGCCGAAAACATACGCGCCCTGCGGCGCTGCGACGGGGCCGCGATAAACATAGCCGCCAGTGATCGAGTCGCCTTGCGTCGGGCCGCCGCCGTGACCGTATTCGGCGATCGGCGGCGTCATGCCGGCGGTCGATCCGGCCTGATTGACGCGCCTGCCTTCGAGGACCGGCCAGCCGAAATTCAGCCCGCCTTCGTTCGGTCGAATGAGGTCGACCTCCTCGATCGCGCCCTGGCCGACATCGCCGATATAAAGATCGCCGGTCTGCCGGTCGAAACTCGCGCGAAACGGGTTCCTGAGGCCATAGGCGAAAATCTCCGGCCTGCCGCCGCCGCCGGCGAACGGATTGCCGGCCGGGATCGCGTAGTCGCGCAGCGGATCGGCCGGAAAAGCGTCCGCTGACGGATCAATCCGCAATATCTTGCCGAGCAGCGTATTGAGGTTCTGGCCGTTGCCGAACGGGTCATTGGAGCCGCCGCCGTCGCCGAGCGCGACATACAATAAGCCGTCCGGCCCGAAACCGAGCCAGCCGCCATTGTGGTTGGCGTCCGGCTGCGTCGCCGTCAGGATGACGTCGAGGCTCGCCGGGTCAGCAAGATCGGCGTTCGTTGTCGAGCGGCGATAGGCGCGGATCTCGGTGTCGCCGGCGAGGTTGGTGACGTTCAGATAAAACCGCCCGCTCGTCGCAAAATCCGGCGCCGGCGCCATGCCGAGAAGGCCGCGCTCGCCATTGGTCGAGATCGACGTCGAAATATCGAGGAACGGCGTCGGATTGAGGAGGCCGGATCCGGGATTGAGGATTTCGACCTGGCCGCCCTTTTCCAGGATGAAGACGTGGTTCGATCCGTCGCCGCGCGGAAGCAGGAACAACGGTTGGCTAAGGCCGACCGCGATCCGCCGTACACGGAGTTCATTGGCTGCATTGGTGACAGTGACGGTGAGATCGAGGGTTGCGGCGAGGACGCCGTCGCTGGCGCGCAAGGTGACGAGATAGATATTGTCCGCATTTGCGTCGGCCGGCGCCTCGAAATCCGGGGGCGCGATGAAGCTGAGCGCGCCGCCTGCGCTGATCGAGAAACGCGCAGCGTCAGCGCCGCCCGAAATCGTGTATGCGACGGCGTCGCCGTCGGCGTCGGAAGCGACGGCGTCGTAAAACGCGCTCGCCGCATTCTCGGCGACCGTCACGGCGGAGGCGGAGGTGAAAACCGGTGCGCGGTTCGCGGGTGGGGTCGCGGAATCGCCGCCCGAACAGGCGGTGCAAAGGGCGATTCCAGCGAGGAGGCCTGGCCAGCGATACGGCATGCAAATACTCCGATGCGAGAGTTCATGATGGCCGCGAGGTCGTTGAGAAACTCGTGCCGGCTTCGACGGCAATTTATCTTTCCGAAGCATCGCTGATGCGTTGCCGCCTCAAAAGGCGCCGCGTCCATTCGAGCGCCAACAGATCGTAAAGCGTATGCGCGATAATGGCGACGGCAAGGCTGCCGCTTATCCAGAATATTAAACCAAGGTAAGTTCCGACGAGGGCGGCGGCCGTCGCGTAAAAGAGCGATCGCGCATGAAGGGCGCCGAACAGCAAATTCGGAACAATGATCGCCGCGATGATCCCGAAATGCCGCTCGCCGACGATCTGAAAGACGCCGCGAAACAGCAGTTCCTCGCCGACCCCCGCCGCCAGCGACAGGAGCAGGATGCGCAATGGCGTGAAGGCGAATCCGATCATTCGGAAGAATTCCATTTGCGCTTCACGGAACGCGACCAGCGACGGCGAGCGAGAGCGCATGATCCACAAGAGGAACGCGAATGGCGGCGCCGTCGCAATGACGCCGAGTAGCGCGGTGTCGATCCGCAAATGCAGTTCCGACGCAAGATCGATGCGGAAAAAGTCGGCGAGGGCGATCGCGAGAATCGGGACCAGCGCACCGAGCGCCAGCGTCGTCCAGAAAGCGCGCGAATCCTCCGCCGTCCCGGCCTGCGTCGCCGCCACTAGGAACGCCGTTTCATGCCGCCGAGAAGACCGCGGACGATTTCGCGGGTCACCATCGTCGAGAAGGTGCGCACCGCGGATTTGACCGCCGCTTCCCCGGCCGACTGCCGGTTCGATCGGCGGGGGGCCGGGCGCGATTTTGGCGCCTGCGCGCGCCGGTCTTCCCCATCGGCCTCCTTCGCTGCGCGCTTCGCCTGCATTTCGGCGCGTTCGGCCAGTATCTCATAGGCGGAATAGCGATCGCGGACGGTCTTGTAGCGATCGACGAGGTCGCTGCCGCGCAGGATCGCTGCGCGCTCTTCCGGCGTGATCGGACCCATGCGTGAGGCGGGCGGACGGATCAGCGTCCGGTCAACGATCGATGGCGCGCCTTTGGCTTCAAGCGTTGAAACGAGGGCCTCGCCGACACCGAGGTCGGTGATCGCATCGAGCGTTGAAAACGCCGGGTTAGGGCGGAACATTTCAGCTGCGGTCCTGATGACCTTCTGCTCCTTCGGCGTGAAGCCGCGCAGCGCATGCTGGATGCGCGCGCCGAGCTGGCTTGATACGCTGTCCGGCACATCCTGCGGATTTTGAGTCACGAAGAATACGCCGACGCCCTTCGAACGGATGAGGCGGACGACCTGCTCGATTTTTTCGATCAGAGCTTTCGGCGCATCGCTGAACAACAAGTGCGCCTCGTCGAAAAAGAAAACGAGCTTCGGCTTTTCCGGGTCGCCGATCTCGGGCAGCTCCTCGAACAGCTCCGACAACAGCCAGAGCAGGAACGTCGCATAAAGTTTCGGCGTCAACATCAGCCGATCGGCGCTGAGGATGTTGATCACCCCGGCGCCGGCTTTGTCGTTGCGCATGAAGTCATGCAGATCGAGCGCGGGCTCGCCGAAAAATTTCTCGGCGCCTTGTTCCTCGAGCGCCAGAAGGCGGCGCTGTATCGCGCCGACCGTCGCCGCGGCGACATTGCCATATTGCGTTGTGAGCTCCGCGGCGCGCGCCGCGATATCGATGAGGAGCGCGCGCAGGTCCTTCAGATCAAGGAGTAGGAGGCCGTCATCATCGGCGACACGGAAAGCGAGGGTCAAAACCCCTTCCTGCGTGTCATTGAGATCGAGGAGGCGCGACAGGAGAAGCGGCCCCATCTCCGAAACCGTCGTCCTGATCGGGCATCCCAGCTCGCCATGAAGGTCCCAGAAGGCGACGGGAAACGCCTCCGGCGCATATTCAGCAAGGTCGATTTTCTCGGCGCGGGCGACGAGGAAATCCTTCATAGCGCCCGGCATGGCAAGGCCGGCGAGATCGCCCTTGACGTCGGCGACGAAGACCGGGACGCCTGCCTTGGAAAACCCTTCGGCGAGGATTTGCAGCGTAACGGTCTTGCCGGTGCCGGTCGCGCCGGAAATCAGGCCATGGCGGTTGGCATATTTCAGCGCCAGCGTCTGCGGCGCCGCGCCTTTTCCGATGAACAGGGCGGCTGGATCGGTCATGGCGTCTCCTATTGCGTCAGTCTCCCTCGATAGCGGTCGCTGGACCGCGACGGCAAGGGCGCCCGTCTTTGCCGGTTCGACGGCCTTACCCGGATTTAACCGGGCGCGATTGCCGGAGGCGGCCGGCATCCTATAGAAGTACGGCAGATCAAACCGCGCCGAGACGGGTCGCCGCCGGATCATTGAACACGAGGTACGCCATGCTGAGAATCCTGCTGATTATCGCTGTTGCGCTTGCTGTCATCATCGGCCTGATGCGGCTGACCGGGACGAAGCCGGCCGAGGTCGGCGCGGCGACCGAAGAGGCGACTAATTCGGCTGGCGAGGCGGTTCAATCAATTTCAGACGAACTCGGCTCGGCGACCGAGACGACGCTGGAAGCGGCCGGCGATGCCGTCGATGTGACGGCCGACGCCGCAGCCGACGCAGTGGAAGCTATGGGTGCAGCAGCCGAAGACGTTCTTGATGTCCCGGTCGACCCGAGCGAAGAGCCAGCCGGTGGAGCCGCAGAGCCCGAGGCCGCGCCCAATCCCTGAGGCGAAAAAAGAGTTAGCCGCCGCTTAATCTTGATGCCTTGCATTTTAACGATTGAGCAGGGCATGCGGGTTATTTCTGGGTTGTCCCTGGAGCGCCCCGAGCATGACCGCGCCGATCGACCTGCAACATCTGGATAAATACGTGCTCGGCGATGCCGCGCTTCTAGATGAGATTTTGACGATTTTCATCGACCAGACTTCGGCGTGGGTCGATCGGATTGACCCGACGCAGAGCGATCAGGACTGGCGGCTGGCGACGCACACGCTGAAAGGCGCGTCGCGCGGCGTCGGCGCCTGGATGCTCGGCGATATCGCCGAGCGGGCGGAGGAACTGGTCGGCCCCGGCCAGGACGCGCTGCGCGAGGCGATCCGCGGCGAGCTGCGGACCGCCGCAGACGCGGCGATCAATTATGCGCGGAAAATTCGCGAGCCCAGCGCCGGCACTTGACAGGGAGCGATTTTGCGCCGGGACTGGCCGTCAGGCTCACCACGCAGCAGCCGAGCCCGGAGACGCGAATGATCAGAGATTTCGCCGATCGAATCACCTGGGTCGCCGTCGTCGACGGCGAAAAGTCGCTCATACTCCGCAATGACGATACGGATGCGACGCCGCTGTTGAATGTCGTCGACGCCCATCAGATCGATAATCCGCCGTCGCGTGACCAGGGCGCAGCCCGTCCGGGACGGATGAATGACGGGCGGGCAGGCAGCACGCGCCGCTCTGCTTTTGAGGAGACCGATTTTCATCGCCTTGCAAAAGACGTCTTCGCCCGCGATTTCGCCGCCAATATCAACAAAGCGGCTGAGAAGGGCGCATTCGACCGGCTTGTCTTGTTCGCGCCGCCGCAAACACTTGGCGAATTGCGTCCGCTATTCACCGCTGATCTGAAAAAGCGGCTTGTCGCCGAGATCGACCGTGACCTGACCAACCATCCGGTCCTTGAAATCGAGAGGCAGGTCGCCGCAGCGCTGGCGCCGTCGTAAATTTCAGCGCCGCAATTCGGCCATCGCCGCATCAATACCCGACAGGGTGAGCGGATACATGCGATCGCCCATCAGGTCGCGGATCATCCGGATCGACCCTGAATAGTCCCAGTGCTGCGTCGGGATCGGATTGAGCCAGACGGCGCTTTCATAAATCCGCGTCACCCGGTCGATCCACAAGGCGCCCGGCTCTTCGTTGAAATATTCGACCGCGCCGCCGGGGACGGTGATCTCATATGGACTCATCGACGCGTCGCCGACGAAAATCACTTTGTAGTCATGCGGGTATTTGTGCAGCACGTCCCAGGTCGCCGTCTTGTCGGTCCAGCGGCGCTTGTTGTCGCGCCAGACGTAATCGTAAAGGCAATTGTGGAAGTAGAAATATTCCATGTGCTTGAATTCCGACCGCGCAGCGGAAAAAAGCTCCTCGCAGAGGCGGATGAACGGGTCCATTGATCCGCCCGCGTCGAAAAAGATAAGCACTTTGATCGTGTTGCGCCGCTCGGGGCGCATCTTGATATCGAGATAACCGGCGCGCGCCGTCGCGTCGATCGTGGTGTCGAGATCGAATTCCTCCGCGGCGCCTTTGCGGGCGAAACGGCGCAGGCGCCGCAGCGCCATCTTGATGTTGCGCGTTCCAAGCTCGACCTGATCGTCGAGGTTCCGGTATTCGCGCTTTTCCCAGACCTTGACGGCGCGGCCCTGTCGCTGGCCCTCATTGCCGATGCGCACGCCCTCCGGATTGTACCCGCCCGACCCGAAGGGCGAGGTGCCGCCCGTGCCGATCCATTTGCTGCCGCCCTGATGGCGCTTCTTTTGTTCCTCAAGACGCTCTTTCAACGTCTCCATCAGTTTGTCCCAGCCGCCGAGCGCCTCGATCTGCTTCTTCTCTTCTTCGGTGAGGTATTTCTGGGTCAGCAACTTCAGCCAGTCCTCGGGTATTTCCGCCGTGATGCCTTCCTCGAGGGTTTCGATCCCCTTGAAGACATGTCCGAAGACGCGGTCGAACTTGTCGAGATTTCGTTCGTCTTTGACGAGCGCGGCGCGAGAGAGATAGTAGAAATCCTCGACCTTGCGCTCCGCGAGATCGGCGTCCATCGCCTCCATCAGCGTCAGGTATTCGCGCAGGGAAACGGGGAGACCCGCCGACTTCAGTTCGTGGAAAAACCGCGTGAACATCGCTGAAGTCTAGAGCAGCGGCGGGCCAATGGCGAGCGCGGCGCGCAGTCGCGCTGCGTCAACTCCTGGCGTAGTACGCGACGCGTTCATTGAGGGTCGGGCGGGCGAGATCGACTTTGTAGAGTTTCGGGGCGCGCCGCGCCGCCTCGGCGAAGATCCAGGCGGCGGTGTTCTCAAGCGTCGGCTGTTCAAGGCCGGCGATCGTATTGAGAAAACGGTGGTCGAGCCGGTCGTGGATCTCCGCGCAGATCGCCTTCAACTCGGCGAAATCGATTATCCAGCCTTCCGGGGCGAGCCTTTCGGTGCGCAGGGTGAGCGTCGCGACGAAGGAATGACCATGGAGGCGCGCGTAAAGGTGATCGCTGTCGCCCTTGACGGTCTCGGCGAGATCGTGCGCCGCCTCGAATGTGAACCGGTAGGATTGTTCGTACACGGGACTACCTTACGCCTTCAGGAGGACGCCGTCATCGAACCAGCTCATTTCGCAGCCGACCGAGTGGGTGTCAGGATAGACATTGGTTTTTTCCGAACGGACGATCGCGCCTTTCGCGCCGCCTTTGCGGCAGATGTCGAGGATCGCCTCGCAGAGGGTTTCCTGCAGATTGATGTGCCGGTCATGGACGAGCGCGGCGATCTCGGTCCTGAGGAAATCGTAATCAATGACTTCGGTGACACGGTCCTGATAGCGCGGCCGCCGCGAGAAGGCGACGGCGATCGAGACCGTCACCGGCTGCGGTTTCAGTCGTTCGAAATCATGGATGCCGATCGACACGTCGAGGCGGTAGCGGTCGAGGACGATGTAGTAATGCTCGGCGTTGAGAAGCGGGCGGTTCATTGATGGCCCCGGGTTTTGAACATGATGTCGTGGTCGGATGCGACCATGTGCTGGCCGTTGTCGACGAGGATCGTCTGGCCGGTGACGGCTGAATTGTCGAGCAGGAATGAAACGGCGGCGGTGATCGCGCTGATGTCGATCGGGCGGTTCATGAGATTGTATTTCCCGGCGACCGCTTCGAAATCCCCTGCGGTCTGGTCGCCGCTCGGCAGGGTGAGGCCGGGCGCGATCGCGTTGACGCGCACGCTTGGCGCAAGCGCGCGGGCGAGCATCCGCGTCGCTCCTTCAAGACCGATCTTCGAGATTGTGTAGGAGAAGAAATCGGCGTTGAGGTTCCAGAGTTTCTGGTCGAGAAGGTTGACCACGGCGCCGGCCCGGCCCGACGACAGCGCGGCGAAGGCCCTGGCGATCAGTATCGGCGACAGGAGATTGACTGTCTCGTCGCGCCGCCAGTCCTCGATCGTGAAGGTCGCGACGGTGTTGTATTCGAAAACCGAGGCGTTGTTGACGACCGCATCGAGCGGGGCGCCGATCAGCGCGGATGCGCGCGCCGGCAATGCTTCGGCGGCGGCGGGATCGGAAAGATCGGCGCCGATCGCCGCGCCGCCAAGAGCATGCGCAAGGGCTTCGGCGTCGTCAGGCGAATGATGATAATGAATGACGACGCGCCAGCCATCGGCGGCGAGCCGTTCGGTGATCGCGGCGCCGATCCGCTTGGCGCCGCCGGTGACGAGAACCGCTCGCTGCATGTTCTCAGCCCATGCCAGTCGCCAGAGCGGCGATGAAGCCGATATAGGCGAGGAAGAGGATAGCGCCGACGATTCGACCGATGTCGCGACGCGTGAATATGAAAAAGGCGAGCACGAGCGATACGGCGATCATCACGGGCAAGTCGAAGACCAGCGTTTCCTTCGCGAAGGGCGCTGCGCCGGCCATCCCGGCGGCCCCGGCGACCGCGAAGATGTTGAAGATGTTCGAGCCGATGATATTGCCGATCGCGACATCGGACTTTTTGTGGAAGGCGGCGGCGACGACGGTCGCGAGTTCGGGCAGCGATGTGCCGACGGCTATGACCGTGAGGCCGATCAGCTCGGAGCGCACGCCAAGCCCGGCGGCGATCGACGTCCCGCTGTTGACGAGGAGGTGCGCGCCGATCGGCAGGCCGATGAGGCCGGCGAAGATGAACATGGCGGCCGCGCCGAAATTGGTTTTGTCCGCCCCGGCATAGGCGCCGACCTCGTCGATCACGGGATCTCTGCCCTCGGACCGTTGCGCGATCACCGCGAGCGCGCCGACGTAAAGGATGATGCCGGCGAAGAGGGCGGCGCCGGAGGCGAAGCCAAGCGCGCCCGGACCATAGGCGACCGCCGCGAACGCCGCCGTGGCGATCAGCATGGCGACACCGTGACGCCGGAGGCCGATCACATGCGTCGACATCGGATAGATCATCGCCGGCAGGCCGAGGACCAGCAGCACATTGGCGATGTTCGAGCCGATGATGTTTCCGATCGCGATGCCGGGCTCCTTTTCGAGCACCGAGGTCACTGACACGACAAGCTCCGGCGCCGAGGTGCCGAAGGCGATGATCGTCAGGCTGACGATCAGCGTCGGCACGCCGAGCGCCGAAGCGACGCCGACGGCGCCGCGCACCAGAAGATCGCCGCCGACGAGGAGGACGGCGAGACCGACGAGAATGAGGAGGATGTCGACGATCATCGCGGGAGGCGCCCGCCGGGGCGCTAGTCGATCCGCCCCGTCGCAGCGATGTTCAGGATCGCCATCACGACGACGAAGGCGATGATCATGTAAAGCGCGGTCATTGCAGTCCCCTGGCTGAAGGAATGGCCGCTTCTATAGAGGGATTGCCGCGCCCGAGGCAAATGCGGCCCGGCGGCGCATCAGACGCCGCCGGCGTCGGCGATCGTCGTCGAGATGCGCCAGCCGCCGCCGAGCGCCCGGTAGACGGCGATGAGGTTCTGGAGGGCGAGAATATCGCTGCGCGTTTCCTCGGTTTCAGCGGCGAACAGCGCCCGGTCGGCGTCAAGGACGTCGATGAAGCTGTCGATGCCGGCGGCGTAGCGTTGTGCG
>JBGSSK010000375.1:0-3298 GCA_041737095.1 Parvularculaceae bacterium
GCCGCTGGCCGATGTCGCCGCCCTGCTGCTGCGCCAGCGCCTCACCGGGCGCGATCATCCGCAATCGGCGAAGGCGCTTGTCTCGGCGCGCGGCGAGGAAATCGAGGAGCTTGCGGGATCGTCGCTTGACCGTCTCGCCTCGACCGATGACCTCCACGATCAAACGGCGTTCGCGCGTCTCGCGCGCAATGTCATCCGCGATCTCAATCTCGATGACGAAGGCGGCGAGGACAAAGGCGACGAGCAGACGAAAGGCGACGAGGAAGAACAATCGGAGGAGAACAAGTCTTCCGAAAACGAGGACGACGGCGTCGCCGACGCTTCGGACGAACAGGGCGGCGATGAGGGCGAGGCGCCCGATTCAGACGCTGACATGTCCGAGCAGGATTTCGAGCAGGCGGACGACGACGCCGACGGCGCGGTCGAGAATGCGCGCATCTCCTCGATCCGCGCGAAATTCGACGGCGACAGCGGTTCGCGCTACCGCGCCTATACGCATGAATTCGACGAGATCGCCGAGGCGGCGGAGCTCTGCGACAATGAGGAATTGCAACGCCTGCGGCGGACGCTCGACCGCCAGCTTGAAAATCTCCATTCCGTCGTCTCGCGGCTCGCCAACAAATTGCAGCGACGGTTGATGGCGCAGCAGAACCGCAGCTGGCTTTTCGATCTCGACGAGGGCGTTCTCGACGCCGCCCGCCTCGCGCGCGTCGTCGTCGATCCGATGCAGCCTTTGTCGTTCAAGCGCGAGCGCGAGCTTGAATTCCGCGACACGGTCGTAACCTTGCTGATCGACAATTCCGGCTCGATGCGCGGCCGGCCGATTTCGATCGCAGCGATCTGCGCCGATATTCTGGCGCGCACGCTCGAACGCTGCGGCGTCAAGGTCGAGATACTGGGCTTCACGACGCGCGCCTGGAAAGGCGGGCAGGCGCGCGAGAAGTGGGTGGCCGACGGGCGCCCGATCAATCCCGGACGGCTCAACGATCTTCGCCACATCGTCTACAAGCCAGCGGACACGCCGTGGCGGCGCGCCCGCAACGCGCTCGGCCTGATGATGAAGGAAGGGCTCCTCAAAGAGAACATCGACGGCGAGGCGCTGGTCTGGGCGCATTCCCGCCTCGTCGGCCGCGCAGAAGCGCGGCGCATTCTGATGGTGATTTCGGACGGCGCGCCAGTCGATGACACGACCTCCTCGGCGAATGGCGGCGCCTATCTCGAGCGGCATTTGCGCGAGGTCATCGCCGAAATCGAAAACCGCTCGCCGGTCGAGCTTATTGCGATCGGCATCGGCCACGACGTCACGCGCTACTACCGTCGTGCGGTGACGATCGTCGATGTCGAACAGCTCGCCGGCGTCATGGTCGACAAGCTCGCCGAGCTGTTCGAGGAAACCGGCGATCAGGCCCGTTCGGGCCGCTCGGCGCGGGCGGCGGGCCTTGTCCTTTAAAGGCGCTTGAACAGGCCGGCGACGCGTGGAATGACGGCCGCATGGGCAATTCGAAACCGCTGGCGTTCCCGGCGCCGCTCGCGGCGTACGCCGCAAAGGCGGAAGCGACGCGCGGGCGATTGCATCCGGAAGCGGAAAGCGCCTCGCGCACGGCGTTCCAGCGCGACCGCGACCGCGTCATTCATGCGGTCGCCTTTCGCCGCCTGAAACACAAGACGCAGGTTTTCATCTATCACGAAGGCGATCATTACCGCACGCGTCTCACCCATTCGCTGGAGGTTGCGCAGATCTCGCGCAGCCTCGCGCGAACCTTGCAGCTCGACGAGGATCTCGCCGAATGCATCGCGCTCGCGCATGACCTCGGCCATCCGCCTTTCGGCCACACCGGCGAGGATGTCCTTAAAGAGTGCATGGCCGCCCATGACGGCTTCGACCACAACGCGCAGACGCTCCGCCTGCTGACGACGCTCGAACGCCGGCATGCGCGGTTCGACGGCCTCAACCTCACATGGGAGACGCTGGAAGGCGTCGTCAAGCATAATGGCCCGCTCGTCGGTGAAAACGCGGCGCGGAAGGAGCCGCTGCCGGCGGCGATTGCGGATTACGCCGGGCGCCACGATCTGTGGCTCGACACGTTTCCGGGGCTCGAAGCGCAGGTCGCGGCGATCGCCGACGACATCGCCTACAACAATCATGATGTCGACGACGGCCTGCGCGCCGGGCTTTTTTCCTTCGAGGCGGCGCGCGCGCTGCCGCTGATCGGCCCGTCGCTTTTGCGGGTCGAACGCGAGTACAAGGAGGCGCCGCGCGACATCCTGATCGCCGAAGCCGTGTCGGACCTGATCGGCGCGATGGTCGAGAATGTCGTCGCAGAGACCCGCAAGAGGCTCGCGCGGTTGCGACCGGCCGACGCCGACGCCGTACGCCGCGCCGGCGTCCAGACCGTCGATTTTTCTCCGGAAATGAAGGCGCAGCTCGCCGGGTTAAGGGCGTTCCTGCATGAAAACGTCTACCGGCATTACACGGTGAACCGGGCCCGCAGCCACGCAAAGCGCGTCGTCCGGGCGCTTTTCGATGTCTTTTTCTCCGAGCCCGAAACCCTGCCGCCGCAGTGGCGAGCCGGCGCAGGCGCAGGTGAGGCGGCGCGGGCCCGGGCGGTCTGCGACTATATCGCCGGGATGACCGACCGCTACGCGCTGCGCGAACATGAACGTCTGTTCACGGGCGATGCGCTTGGCTGAGCCGCCGTTTTGTCGCCTTCTTTTCCACAAGAGGGGCGGAAAGGCCGCCGCTCGTTCGACCCCCCGCAGGCGGAATGATATGCTTGCGGACCAGCGTTGATTCGCGCATGTGAAGGCGCAATTCGACAGGCGTTTTGAGGCTGGGCGCCAGTGTGCGGCCGCCCCCGGAGGAGAGCATGAGCAAGAGCGAAGCCGTAGCGTTCGACGACGATCTCGATGAACTCGATGATTTTGATACGGATGACGGCGAGGAGGAGCGGGGCCTTTCCGGCCTGATCGTGCTGCTGATGGGCGTCGTCATGCTCGGCGCGCTCGCCTCGGTCGTCTGGATCGCCTACAAGCAGGGCATCCGCAACGGCCAGCAGCAGGCGTCCGCGCCTTACGTGTCGGCCGATCCCGAACCTTTGAAAATCGAGAACAACGTCGCCAAGGGCGCTGATGGAGGCGATCTCACGGTCTATGATCGCGTCGGCGGCCAGGACACAGAGCCGGTCGAGGTGATCGCGGCGGGACCGGAGGAACCGGTGACGCGCGGGTCCGCCGATCCGATTGGCGACATCGCGGCGAACGCCGGCCTGTCAGCGTCCGCCGAGGACGCCGTCGCCGA
>JBGSSK010000395.1:0-7282 GCA_041737095.1 Parvularculaceae bacterium
CGGCACCGTCGCCGCCTCCATCAGGGCGAGCCATTCGTCGGTGGTCTTTTCGCGCATGATCGGCGCAACCGCCGCGACAAGCGTTTGGCGGTTGGCGATGCGGCCGCGATTCGCCCGGTAGCGATCATCGCGCCCGAGCGCGCCCGCGCCGATCGCGTCGGCAAAAGCGGCGAACTGGCCGTCATTTCCGACGGCGATGACGATATGGCCGTCGCGCGTTGCAAAAACCTGATAGGGCGCAATATTCGGATGCGCATTGCCGAGCCGCTGCGGCGCTTTGCCGGACACGAGGTAATTCGACGCCTGGTTCGACAGCATCGCGATCTGGCAGTCTAGGAGCGCGACGTCGAGATGCTGCCCTTCGCCGGTTCGTTCCGCGTGGCGAAGCGCCGCCAGGATCGACGTCGCCGCATACATGCCGGAGAAGAGATCGGCGACCGCGACGCCGACTTTCATCGGCTCGCCGCCCGGCGCGCCGTCCGGCTGGCCGGTGACCGACATCAGCCCGCCCATCGCCTGGATCATATAGTCATAGCCGGCGCGCGGCGCGTAGGAGCCGGTCTGGCCGAAGCCGGTGATCGAACAATAAACGAGCCCCGGATTGATCGCCGCAAGGCTCGCATAGTCGAGACCGTATTTTTTAAGGCCGCCGACCTTGAAGTTTTCAAGGAAGATCTGGCTCGTCGCAGCGATGCGCCTGACGAGCGCTGCGCCCGCAGGATCGGCGATGTCGATCACGACCGATTTCTTGTTGCGGTTGGCGGCGAGAAAATAGGCGGCGTCGGTCGGCTCGCCGGCCTTGTTCTTCAGAAAGGGCGGTCCCCAGCCGCGGGTGTCGTCGCCCGTCCCCGGTTTTTCGACCTTGATGATCTCCGCGCCGAGATCGCCGAGCAACTGGCTCGCCCACGGGCCGGCGAGGACGCGGGAAAGATCTAGGACGCGAACGCCGGCGAGGGCGCTTTTGGACGAGTGTAATGTCATGGCGACGACAATAGGGCGGCGGCGTCCGGGCGCAAGCGCGGCCGCGGGTTTGACCGAAGGCGAGGAAAACACGATAGTTTTGCGCCTGCAGAAAAGACCAACCGGGAAATGGGAGACGCTATGAAGGGCCTGATGATGGACCGTCCGTTGCTGACGACGGATATCCTCAAACACGCGACGCGGAATTTCAGGAAAACCGAGGTCGTCACGCGAACGGTCGAAGGGCCGATCCACCGGTATACGATTGCGGACGCCGCGGCGCGCATCGCAAAACTCGCCCATGCGCTCCGCCGGCTCGGCGTCAAGCATGGCGACCGCATCGGCGTCATCGGCTGGAACACCTACCGCCAGTTCGAGATGTATTATGCGGTCGGCGGACTTGGCGCGGTGCTGCATACGGTCAATCCGCGGCTTGGGCCGGACAACGCCGCGTTCGTCATCAATCACGCGGAAGACAGCTACCTGTTCTACGACACGACATTCGCGCCGCTGGTTTCGGCGCTGCGCGGAAAGCTTAGGGGCGTCAGGAAATTCGTCCTGATGACGGATGAGAAAGGCGCGCAAGAGGCTGGCACCGGCGATCTCTCTTACGAAAACCTGATCGCCGGCGAGGCGGAGATATTTGACTGGCCGGAATTCGACGAGAACACGGCGGTCGCCATGTGTTACACCTCGGGAACGACAGGCGATCCCAAGGGCGTTGTCTATTCGCATCGCTCCTGCGTCATCCAGACCTTCGCGAGTTGCCTGCCGACAGCGCTCGGCTGCAAGGAGGGCGACACGCTGCTGCCGGTCGTGCCGATGTTCCATGTCAACGCCTGGAACTCTCCCTATTCCGCGTTGATGATCGGGCTGAAACAGGTTTTTCCGGGTCCCAAGCTCGACGGCGAGAGCCTCTACGAATTGCTCAGCACCGAGAAGGTCACATATTCACTGGGCGTGCCGACGGTCTGGCTCGGCCTGCTGAACTACATGGAAAAGGCCGGCAAGAGTTTGCCGCACCTGAAAAAGGGACTATGCGGCGGGTCGGCGCTTCCCGAAGCGCTCATTCGCGGCTTCGAAAAGCACGGCGTCGAACTGCAGCAGGGATGGGGCATGACCGAAATGAGCCCGATCGGCACGGTCAACGTCCTGCCGCCGGACATCATGATGCTGGCGCAAGATGAGCGGATCAAATACCAGCTGAAGGCCGGCCGGTCGCTGCCCTTCGTCGACATGCGCATCGTTTCGGACGACGGCAAGATACTGCCCTGTGACGGCGTCAGCGACGGGCGCCTGCAGGTGCGCGGGCCGTCGATCGTCGGCGCCTATTACAAGACTAGCGAGGAAACGCTGACCGCGGACGGCTGGTTCGACACCGGCGACGTCGCCATTATCGACGCCGACGGTTTCCTGCAGATCACCGACCGCGCCAAGGACGTCATCAAGACCGGCGGCGAATGGGTGTCCTCGATCGACATCGAGAACGCCGCGATGATGCATCCGGGCGTCGCCAGCGCCGCAGTGATCGGCGTTGCTCATCCGCGCTGGCAGGAGCGGCCGCTGCTGATTGTCGTCAAGCGCGACGGCCAGGATCCCTCGCCGGACGACATCAAAGCGTTTCTGCGGCCGAAGCTCGACAAGATCGCGTGGCCGGACGCCGTCGAATTCGTCGACGATTTGCCGCTCGGCGCGACCGGCAAGGTCCTGAAGACCGAGCTCAGGAAAAAATTCAAAGGTTACGTTTTGCCGGCGTGAGCAAGACGGGAGCGCAGCAGCGCTCCCGTTGGTTTCCGGGTTGGCGCGCACCGGCCTCAGGCGGACGCCGCCCACGCTTCGTATTCCGCAGCGCTGAGATCGCCGGACTTGTCGGCGTCGACGGTTTCGAAATCGCCGGGTTCGTCGGCCGAGGCCGCGACCGCCATGGCCGCCGAGAAGGCGATCCGTCGGAATGTCATCGGGGAAGTCATTTCAGGGCAGGGGTTTCAGCAAGGCGCCGGCGGACTCTGGACGCCTTTATACCCTCAAGAAATGGCCTCGCTGCATTCGCCGCAATCAAGGCCTCCTCCGGTTCACTATGTGCGATGCGCGGCGGCGCGTCGATTGAAATCCGTGTAAGGATAAAAGAGGATTAATCTTAGTTCCAGGCAAGGCGCAGCCGGAATGAAGGCGCGCTTCGACGCAAAGCGTCAGGCAAACGCGCTCACTTGCGCAATTTGACGTCGGCGAGGCGCCCCAGTTCCGTGCAGATCGCATGCGTCTTCTGGCGCTCTTCCGTGATGAAGGCGAGCGCCGTCTTGCGCGAATTCAGCCAGATGTCGAGGCGCTCAATCAGTTTTGCGCGTCGTTCATCCGTCAATACGTGGCCGCTGTCGAGATCTTCCTTTATGGCGCTGATCCGATCGGTTCCTTCAATCATCGCCTCCAGCGGAAAAATTTCGCTGACGACGTGATGATGAATGCGCGTGCGCATTTCGACATCGCCGATATCGAACAGCCGTTCGCGATTGCGATCGTAGATTTCTGCCTCGCGCATGGCGGTTCGGAAGAGGCGCATGGTGACAGGACCCCACGGATCTCCGAATTTCTGCGTGTGGATGGCGCGATCGACCAGCGTGTCGATCGACACCATGATTTCAGCGAAGAAACGCGCGGCGTCGCGCTCGCGCCGCCGACGGCCGTAATGATCCTGGATATGGTCGCTGACAACGCCGCCGACGGTTGCGAGCAGGGCGCCGACGATCACCGCCAGCAGCGTGTCGAGATTGCTCACAAAATCGAATGCCGAGGATTTCATGACGCGCCTATTCAGGGTCAGTAGGGCCGAAGCGTCTTCTTATATGCTTCGTCCCCTGAGGTGTAGCGTCCGCGCACCAACAAATGCGGCATGGGTCTCGCCTAGGAGGCGCGGCCGCCCGTTTGCGATCACATTTGCCGCACGCGCCGGCGCGATTGCTTGACCGGGCCGGACGCCCGGAGGAAGCTGGCGTCAGGAGATTGACGATGCGGGGAGAGGCGAAGGTGAAGCGAGCGGCCGGGACGCGCGGCGCCGTTCTGGCCGTCGGTGCTTGGTTGGCGATCGCGCTGACGCCTGCCTATGCTGACGCCTGCCCGCGAGATCGGGATGGCGGCGATCCCTGGTATCCGTCGATCGCGCCCTTCGAACATTCCGACAGCGGTCGGTCGCACGCCTTTCGATGCGCGAAATTCACCGGCGCCGTCGATCGCGGCAATGCGGTGACGGCGCAGCCATTTGCGGCCGACGTTCCAACGCCGCGAAATCTCGTTGTCGGCGCAGATGGCGCTCGCTTCGTCTATGGCGGCGCCAGCGGCGATCATGCGGGCGCGCCGGGCGGATTCGTCGCGCGCCTCGGCCCCGATGGCCGGGAGGTCTGGCGGCAGCGGCTTTCGGATGCGACCGGCGAACAGGCGCGGTGGAATTTTCCCGGGGCGATCGGCGTTCTCGCCAATGGATTTCTTTACGCCGCGAACGGCAATGAGCTCTTCAAGATCAATCCGGACGGCGGACGCATTGTCGCTTCGGCGACTTTGCCGTCGTCCGCGCGCGCTGAAGATTCAGCCTATAACGGCTTCAACGCGTTTTCGGACGGCACGCTCGTCGCGAAATCGGTCAATCGCTCGGAAGGCTGCGCGGCGCAGGGGCATTCGGCGCTGATCGATTGCGCGGGTTCGGTCGAGCCATCGATCGTTGCGGTCGTCGATCCGGGTCAGATGATTGTCCGTACAGCGATCAAGGCGCCAGGGCACATCGCGGGACGGCTCACGACGACGCGGTTTGACGGCGTCGACCGGCTCTATCTAGTCGGCGCACGCAATCTTTACCGGTACAATTGGGACGGCGAGACGCTGGCCCTCGATGAGGATTGGGGACCCGTCCGCTATATTCTTCCCAATCAGGGGGCGGCGCCGGCCGCTGCGATCCTCGGCGAGTGGGTGCTGCTGCAAACCAATGCGCGGCCGGCGAAGGAGCCGATGAGCCTCGTTGCTGTCAATCAGCGCGACGGGCGTCTTGTCAGGACCTATCCTTGGGAGAAAATCCCGCAATGGAATTACACGCTCGGCTCGAAATCGTTCCTGCCGTCGATGCTCAGCGTCGACCCCGCCGCCAACCGGATCTACGTCATGGATGGCGGTTACGGTCTTGTCGCCGGATACGCCTTCAACCAGAACACCGGGAAAATGCGCCAGCTCTGGTGGAAGAAACAACGCACGCTGAATTTCTCTGCGCTGGTCGGCGCGCCGGAGGCGCGCGTCCTTGTCGCCAGCGACATTCGCGGCCCGTGCTTCTTCATGCGTTGCCTGCGCAAATTCGCTGAAGAGGAAATCGTTTTCCGCAACGCCGACACGGGCGAGGAGATCGGACGCTCTGAGGCGCTTCCCAAAATGACTCCGGGCGCCATGGTGACGCCCGGCGAGGACGGCGCGCTTTATTATCTCGGCGTTGACGGCGAAATCTTCAAAATCACCGTGACGGCGAAAAATTAGTCTGGCTTGTTGTCGGCCTTGCGCATTTTCTCGCGCAGGAAATCGATCGGCCTCAAGCCGGTCCTCGTTTCGTAATGCCAATAGGTCCAGCCGTTGCAGGCCTCGGCCTTCTGCACATGCGCGCCGATTTTGTGGATCGATCCCTCGACCGCGCCATCCGGTCCGTTGACAGTGATCGAACCGTCAGCGCGCACGCGCGCGGTATGTTTCTTCTGCGGCGCATAGAGCGTTTCGCCGGGCTTCAGTAATCCCTTCTCGACAATCGTTCCGAAAGGAACGCGCGCCGCCGCGCGCTTTGACGGCGTCACCGCCAGCGCCTCGGCTTCCACCGGCCTGACCGCAGCGATGCGCTTGGCCGCCGCCGCAATGTAATCCCTGTCGCGGTCGATGCCGATAAAGCGCCGGCCGAGCATCTTTGCAACCGCGCCCGTCGTCCCCGATCCGAAAAACGGATCGACGATGACATCGCCCGGATTGGTGGTCGCCAGCAGGATGCGATAGAGCAGCGCTTCGGGCTTCTGGGTCGGGTGGATTTTCGCGCCCGACGCGCCTTTGAGGCGTTCATTGCCGGTGCAGATCGGCAACAGCCAGTCGGAGCGCATTTGCAGATCGTCATTGGCGGTCTTCAGCGCCGAATAATTGAAAGTCGGCCGCGATTCCTTGGATTTCGACGCCCAGATCAACGTCTCATGCGCATTGGCGAAACGCGTACCGCGAAAGTTCGGCATCGGATTGGACTTCACCCAGATGACGTCATTAAGAAGCCAGAAGCCGAGATCCTGCAGGCTCGCGCCGACCCGGAAAATATTGTGATAGGAGCCGATCACCCAGATCGCCCCGTCAGGTTTCAGCACGCGTCGCGCTTCGGCGAGCCAGTCGCGCGTGAAGCGGTCGTAATCGCCGAACGACTCGAAGCGGTCCCACTCGTCGTCAACGCCGTCGACGCGGCTGTTGTCGGGGCGCGTCAGGTCGCCGCCAAGCTGCAGATTGTAAGGCGGATCGGCGAAGACGAGATCGGCGAAATTATCGGGCAGGGAGCGCAGGACCTCGATCGTGTCGCCGGCGATGATCTTGTCGAGATGATCGCGCGGATCGCGCAGTTTCGCGGAGATCGATTTCGCGCCGACCGATTTCAGCGCGGCTGCGTTCGGCTTTTCTGGTTTCGCCTGCGCCATCTTCGTCGCCTCCCGGTCAAGGGGGCGGAGAATGAGTCAGCCGCTGCGGATCGTCAATAAAATTCGTCGAAAAAAGTCTTGTTATTCAATTGTTTACGAAGGTTACTGAGGCCTTGCCAGAAACGGCTTTTGCGATTCTTCATACAACATGTTGTGGATCGGCGAGAACGTTCGCCGGTGATGTGGGGTGACGCCGAAACGATTGAGCGCGTCGCGGTGCGCCGGCGCGGCGTAGCCCTTGTTCGAATGCCAGCAATAATTCGGATAATCGCGCGCAAGCTCCAGCATCATCCGGTCGCGCGTCGTCTTGGCGATGATCGAGGCCGCCGCGATCGACATCGATTTCAGATCGCCCTTGACGACGGTGTAGGCCGGACAGCGAAGTTTCGGCTTGATATTGCCGTCGACGATTGCGATCGCCGGCGCGACCGGAAGATTGGCGACGGCCCGCGCCATGGCGAGCAGCGACGCGCGCAGGATGTTCATCTGGTCGATTTCCTCGACGCTGGCGACGCCGACCCCGATGCGCGCGGTTTTCCAGAGCGCTGCGGCGAGCCCGCGCCGGCGTTTTTCGGTCAGCGTCTTCGAATCGCGCAGGCCCTCGGGCGCGGCGTCGCGATCGAGGATGACCGCCGCGGCGA
>JBGSSK010000404.1:0-5664 GCA_041737095.1 Parvularculaceae bacterium
GCCGACCGGCGGCGCGGCGAATGGAAGCCCGCGCCAGATCATGACGCCGTCTTCGTCGATGAAGCCGACCGTCTCACCCTGCGCCGTTTGGCGAACGGTCTCCTCGGAAGGTGTGGGCGGCGCATGCGGCCGAGACCCCGGCGCGCAGGCGCCGAGCATCAGGACCGCAGCGGCGATCGCTGCTGATTTCATCATCTTGATCGCCCCCATTCGCCAGTCGCACGTCGTCGCAGTCATCACCGGCATGGTGGGCGACTTATCGACGAAATCAACGACCGACTTCAGCGCGGCTCGCCGATTTTCTCGGCGAGCCGCTCATTCATCGCCTGCAAAACGGCGGCGGCTGCTGCGAAGTCGACAGCGTTCATCTCCGCTATCATCTCGCGGATGGCGACGAGTTCGCGCTTCTGGACCTCGACGCAATGTTCTATGCCGCTCTGCGTAAGCGCATAGAGCCTCGATCGTTTGTGGCGCGGATTTTCTCGGGTGCGAACAAAGCCCTTCGCCACGAGGCTGTCGAGGACCGGCTGGATCGATTGTCGCGTCACCGGCTTGCGTTGCGCAAGATCCGGCGCCGTCGCTTCGCCCTCGATGAAGAGATCGCGCATCACGCCGCGCTCGGGGGCGCTGATCCCGAGTTCGCCAAAAACCGTTTCAGCGACAGCGCTCAGTCGAAAAAAGGCGCGCGGTATCTCGTTGATCACCGCAAGGGCGTCGCGCTCAGGACCGGGTTCTGGCTCGTACATGACAAGCAGTCTGTCGTCATGACAGGCGCCCTGTCAATCGAAAACCGGGGCTGCGCGCTTTCAGGCCGTGACGCGGATCGCCCG
This sequence comes from Parvularculaceae bacterium, assembly GCA_041737095.1. Taxonomy (GTDB): domain Bacteria; phylum Pseudomonadota; class Alphaproteobacteria; order Caulobacterales; family Parvularculaceae; genus Amphiplicatus. The sequence goes on from JBGSSK010000404.1 coordinate 831, forward strand.
GAACGGGACCATCTGTCGTTGCGCCTCGTCCCAAAGCGCCAGCCGCGCGCAATTGAGGCTTTCAATCATGGTCATCTTCGGCAGCGCCTGCAGGTCCCTGCTCGCCCGATAGCACTCTGGAAGCCGGTAGTTCGGAATGCCGCTGGCGAGGTGGTGAATGTGATGAAGGCCGATGTTGCCGGTCAGCCAGCGCAGCGGCTTCGGGAGATGATAATGCGAGGAGCCGTAAATCGCCGCTTCCGCGTAAGTCCATTCCGGCTTTCTCGCCCAATAGGCGTTTTCATATTGATGCTGGACGAAGAAGAGCCATGTCCCGACCCAGGCGGCGATCGTCACCGCGGGCAAGATGGCGAGCGCGATGACGCCGGCGCCGAACGCAAACGCCAGCGCCCCATAGACAGCGACAAGCGCGAAGTTGAGCGCAACGACGCTCCGCCAGATTTGCGACACGCGCAGGCCCGAATAGGTCTTGGCGAACATCGGCGCGCCGGCGATCGGCAACCGCTGCAAAAGGAAAAAATAGATCGGCGCGCCGATGAAGATCATCACGATCGGATGGCGATAGGCGCGATAAACAAGGCGCTCCCATTTCGACAGCGCCCGGAATTCCTCGACGGTGAGCGTATCGACAGCGCCGATGCCGCGCCGGTCGAGATCGCCGGACCCCGCATGGTGCCGGTTATGCGCGTCGCGCCAGAAACCGTATGGCGTGAACGTCAGGATGCTGATCAAAAATCCGAGGGCGTCGTTGGCGCGCCGGTTCTTGAAATAGCTGCCATGTCCGCAATCGTGCTGGATCGTGAAAAGCTTGACGAGCATGCCGCCGGCGAGCGGCGCGACGGCGAGGCTCGCCCAAACCAGACCATTTGATGCGAAAGCGATCGACGCCGCAACCAGCGCGGAATAGAGACCAAGCGCGCATGTCGCCTGGGAAATCGATCGCCGCAAATCTGCGCCCTGAAATGCTTTGCAATGCTCGACGATCCGGCGCAATGCAACAATACGCGCTTCGTTCGCGTCGACGGACATTTTTTTGACGGCGGTCGCAGCGCGGTCCGCTGCGGCGGAAAATGACTGAGACAAAGGGGCCCCTGCTGGCTTCGATGCTCGATACAGCCGGACGCCCCAAGCGTCCCGCCATGATGATTAGTTCAGCGTCGAATGTTTAAAGAGAATTGAAGCGCCCGCGCAAGAAGCCGCGCTCAGATTTGAACATGTGTGTTCGGTCATGCTGCGCCGCCGAAAAGCGGCATCACCGAGAAAATGTCCTTGTCGCCGCGCCCGCATAGATTGACGAGCAAGATTTTCTCGCGCGGCGTCGCGGCGGCCTTTTCGACCGCGCGCGCCAGCGCATGCGCCGGCTCAAGGGCCGGGATGATGCCTTCGAGGCGAGCGCAAAGCGCAAACATTTCAAGCGCTTCCGCATCGGTCGCGGAGAGGTACCGGACCCGGCCGACCTCATGCAGCCAAGCGTGTTCGGGGCCGATGCCCGGATAATCGAGGCCTGCCGAAATCGAATGCCCCTCGATGATCTGGCCGTCATCATCCTGCAGGAGATAGGTGCGGTTGCCGTGCAGGACGCCCGGCCGGCCGCCGGACAGCGACGCGGCGTGATCCGGGGTATCGAGACCGCGCCCCCCCGCTTCGACGCCAATGATTTCGACCCCGTCATCATCGAGGAAAGGGTGAAACAGCCCGATTGCGTTCGAACCACCGCCGATGCAGGCGATGACGACGTCCGGGAGGCGCCCCTCGGCTTCCAGCATCTGGGCGCGCGCCTCGATGCCGATCACCGACTGGAAATCGCGCACCAGCATCGGATAGGGGTGAGGCCCCGCCGCCGTCCCGATCAGGTAATAGGTGTCGGCGACATTGGTGACCCAGTCGCGCAGCGCCTCGTTCATCGCATCCTTGAGCGTTGCGCGGCCCGACGTCACCGGGATGACTTCGGCGCCGAGGAGCTGCATCCGGAAGACGTTCGGCTTTTGCCTTTCGACATCCGTCGCGCCCATATAAACGACGCAGGGAAGCCCGAAGCGGGCGCAGACCGTCGCGGTCGCGACGCCATGCTGGCCGGCGCCTGTTTCGGCGATGATCCGCGTCTTGCCCATCCGGCGGGCCAGCAGGATCTGGCCCATGCAATTGTTGATCTTGTGCGCGCCGGTGTGATTGAGTTCGTCGCGCTTGAAATAGATCTTCGCGCCCATGCCGGGGGCCGCCTTGCCGCGAACATGCTCGGTAAGCCGCTCGGCGTAATAGAGGGGCGACGGGCGGCCAACATAATGCTTCAGGTAGTAGTCGAGTTCCCGGCGAAATTCCGGATCCTTGCGCGCGCGGTCATACTCGTCGGCGAGATCAAGCACGAGAGGGGTCAGGGTCTCGGCGACAAAGCGGCCGCCGAAAATGCCGAACCGTCCTTCGGCGTCCGGACCGGTTCTGTAGGAGTTGGGTTTTGGGTGTATCATTCCATGAGCACTACCGACAAATTCCGGCGGCGCAAGAACGCGCGGCGGCGAAGGCGGCGGGCACATCGAAATAAACGCGGCCCGGCGGTCGGTATGGCCGCGCGCCCGATCGTCCGCGTCACAAATAAGGCTTAGCGACGCCCGCGCCGTCAGGCGGTCTTCCACTTAATCTGGAATTCGACTTCATGTTCGCCGTCGCCGCGTTCATGTTCAATGTTGAACCGGGCGTGCGCCGGCACATGGATGCGTTCGCCGGCGATCTGGATTTCAAACTTTTCTTCGTTCTCCAGCGCGTCGGCGAGACGGCGCAACTTGGCGATGAACTGGTCGAGCGGATAATCCTTTTCGACGTCTCGATTGGGTTTGACGGTCATCTGTCGGCCTTCCGGTCTGCGCAACCCGATGGTCATACCACCGGAGTATGGCGCAATCGTTACTTTCGCCGATCAGAAAGCGGCGCGCGCCGCCTTGATGAACGCAGCGATCAGCGCGCCGTCCTTTTCGCCCGGCCGGCCTTCGACCCCTGACGAGACATCGACGCCCGCGAAGGCGGGATGGCCATTCGCCGCCCGGATTGCGTCGGCGACGGTTCCGGGCGTCAGACCGCCGGCCAACAGGAAGGGCGTTTCCGCGCGGTAGTGCTGGAGCAGCGACCAGTCGAAGGGCGCGCCATTGCCGCCCGGCACGACGGCGCCTTTCGGCGGGCGCGCATCGAACAGCAACATGTCGGCCGCCTCGGCGAGCGCCGCAAGGTCGCCGAAATCGTCAGCATCGCTGACGCCCACCGCCTTGATTACCTCGACGCCGAATTCTGAGCGGATCTCGGCGATGCGATCGGCGTCCTCGTGCCCGTGAAACTGGAAATGCGAGAGAAAGGGCGCCGCCTCGCCAAGCAGCTTCTCGCCGGCGTCGACGAATAATCCGCAGAATCTCGGGACGGCGAACCCTTCCTCATACGCCAGTTGTTTGATCTCCGTGACGATCTCGTTCGCGGCGTCAGCGATGATTGCGCGCGGGCTTTTTGCGACAAAGACGAAACCGATGAAGCCGGCGCCGGCGCGCGCGGCGGCGACTGCGTGGTCCACCGACTTGACGCCGCATATCTTGATCAGGCCGTTTGCCATCGCAGCGCTTTCATCAAGGGACCGGCGTCGAAGGGGGATGCTCCGGCGGGCGCATCGGCTCTGACGCCGCCTTTTTCAGTGCTTTCAACTCCAGCCTGTCGGCTTTAGCGCGAATGCGCAATTCGCGGCCCGACATCCACATCCCGGCAGCCCCGAGGCCGAAGCCGATGAAGAGGAAGAGCGCCAGCCATAGCCACAAGGGCAAAGCCGGCGAAGCGAGCGCGGGGGTCTGTGTCGAAAACGGATCGAAACTGAGGGCGACCAGCTTGCGGTTCGCCACCAGGAACAACACGAGGATTGCGCCGACCGGAACAAAGACGACCCAGCGCAGGATCTTCTTCATGCGACCTCAGTTTCCTTCGCAGGCGCCGCCAAAGGGCTGCATGGATCTCAGATCTCGCCTCCGCCATTCAGCCGGTCGCGCAATTCCTTGCCCGGCTTGAAGAACGGCGAATATTTTTCTTCGATCGGAACTGGTTCCCCGGTGCGCGGATTGCGGCCGATGCGCGCCGGCCTGTGTTTGACGGAAAAAGCGCCGAAACCGCGAAGTTCGACGCGGTCGCCCTTGATCAGCGCCGTCGCGATTTCATCGAACACGATCGAAACCAGCTTCTCGATGTCGCGGTGAAAAAGATTTGGGTTCTCGTCTGCCAGTTTCTGGACAAGCTCGGACTTGATCATCTGTCTTTCCCGACCCCTCGCCGCCCTTCGCCAGGCCCTCGCATCGCCGGCCCGGACGCCGCCGCCGCCGATATCGCTGAGCCCGCCAGACCCCAAGTCGCGAAAGGCGCCTGAATTCAGAGGCTTGACCCTGTCAAACCAATCCTGCGGCGTCAAGGCGCTTCTCGCCGGGCCGCAGAACGGTTATGCGGCCTCCATGGAAAAAAACGACGCCGATCATCGAACTTTCGGCTTTCGCGAGGTTGGGGCGGGCGAGAAGTCGCGCCTCGTCCGCGGCGTCTTTGACAGCGTCGCCCAGAACTACGATCTGATGAACGATTTGATGTCCGCTGGGGCGCACCGCGTCTGGAAGTCGATCCTCATCGACCGGATGAACCCGCAGCCGGGCGAAACCTTGCTCGATGTCGCAGGCGGCACCGGCGACATCGCCGAAACCTTCCTGAAGGTCGCCGACAGCCGCACGCGCCGGCCTGACAAGCCGCCGGCCTCGGCGATTATCGCCGACATCAATTTTGAAATGCTGGCGGCCGGCGAGGCGCGCGCCCGGCCCGCCGGCGTCGCCGC
>JBGSSK010000415.1:0-1653 GCA_041737095.1 Parvularculaceae bacterium
CATCGACGCCCACAGCCGTTTCGGCGCGATGAGCCGCCCGATGCGGCTCGATTCCGCCTCGACCGCGATCGGCCTTGCAAGATCGAGCGCGCGCAGACGGTCGAACAAATGCGATTCGAACTGCTTCTGCGTCGGCTGCGCGCGCGTCGCGTCGCCGCCGAAAACAGACCCCTTGTGCGCGGCGACGCCTTCAAGATCGATCGTCTGCACGCCAATCGAGCCAAGGCGGCGCAGGATGTCGGTTTTCGCCGACCCGGTTTCGCCATCGATGAGAACGATCGGCAACGGCCCCGCTTCGGCCAGCAGCGCGCTGACGACGGCGCGCCGCCAGGTCTTGTATCCTCCCTCGATGACGCCGACGCGCCATCCGACCTGCGACAGGATCGTCGCCATGGCGTTCGACCGCATGCCGCCGCGCCAGCAATAAAGCAGCGGCCGGAATTTGGCGTCGCGCCCGGCGAGCGCCGCTTCGAGATGGCCGGCGACATTGCGCGCGACATAGGCGGCGCCGATGCGGCGCGCGCGAAAACGCGATTCCTGCACGTAGATCGTCCCGACCTCGGCGCGTTCCTCGTTGCTGAGGACCGGAAGATTTATCGCTCCCGGTATGCGGTCTTCCGCGAATTCCGCCGGCGTGCGGACATCGATGACGGCGCTGTGGCGCGCAATCGATTCCAGTCCGATATCGGCGACGACTTCGATCATGACGCGGGCATCGGGAACGTTTTCCGATCAAGGGGATCCGGTTGATCGCCGGAAAATGCGACCAGAGAAAAACCGGAGCCATGTCCGACCCGATTCTGTCAGGTCGCATATGGCTCTAGCGCGGTCGCGGCTTGTCCGGCAAGCAGAGCCGTTGCATAGAGCAGTGGTCGCAACAAGGCCGCGCCCGTTGAGTTCGCCCGAAAATCCCGCCGACGCCGAACCGAAACTGACCTCGCTCGCTCATGGCGGCGGCTGCGGCTGCAAGCTCGCGCCGGATGTTCTAAGAGCCCTGTTGTCGGGATTGCCTCAGGGCCTCGCGCCGCGCGATCTCCTCGTTGATGCGGCGACGAGCGATGACGCGGCGGTCTGGCGCGTCTCGGCCGAAGCGGCGATTGTCGCAACGACCGATTTCTTCATGCCGATCGTCGATAATCCCTTCGAATTCGGACGGATCGCCGCGACGAATGCGATTTCGGATGTCTACGCGATGGGCGCGAGACCGATATTTTCGCTGGCTCTTGTCGGTATGCCGATTGGAAAACTCAGTACAGCGACGATCCGGAAGATCCTCGATGGCGGAAGAAGCGTCGCGGAAGCAGCCGGCGCGCCGATCGCCGGCGGCCATTCGATCGATTCGGTTGAGCCGATCTACGGGCTCGTCGCGCTCGGCCTCGTGCATCCGGACCGCATCCTGCGCAATTCCGGCGCGCGGCCTGGCGACCGGCTCGTTCTCGGCAAACCGCTCGGAATCGGGATCTTCAGCGCTGCGCTGAAGAAAGGAATTCTTCCGGACACGGATTATCAGGCGATGATCGCCTCGACGACGCGGCTGAACACGCCGGGCGCCGATCTCGGCGCGATTGCGGGCGTTCATGCGGTGACCGACGTCACCGGCTTCGGCCTTCTCGGGCATCTTGCGGAAGTCTGCCGCGGATCGGGCGTCGCCGC
>JBGSSK010000416.1:0-8873 GCA_041737095.1 Parvularculaceae bacterium
GACGAGATCGCGCGCGAGATGGCTGCCGAAGGTGGCCAGGAATCCACCGCGGTGGTCGAGGCGGCGCATGACGCCCGAATCGCCTCGCTCAACGAACAACTCGAGCGACTTCGCGCCGAGGTCGCCGGCCGCGAGGAATCGCTGCATCGAGCGACAGCCGATCTGGAGCAAGTGCGCATCGAACGCGGCAGCCTCGAACAAGAGCTGCACGTGCAACAGGCACTTTCCGCCGAAGCCTTGGCGCAGTCCGAGCAAACGCGGCTGGAAATTGCTACTCTAAGCGCGCAGCTGGTCGATGCGCAGGCGCAGCTCAAAGTGGCTTGCCAGCGTCAGGAAGAACTGCGTCAGCAAGCGCAAACCGAGCAGCAAGCCTGGGAGCAAGAGCGCGAGCAGCTAGGCGCCGAGCGCCGCCGCGAAACGCGCGACCGCGCCATCCGCATTGGTCATCTCGCGCGCGCCGGCGAAGGCCAGCGACAGATCGCGCCACAGCCCTTCGGTCGCCGACCAGCGGCGGAAAAGGTCCGGCTCCAACTTCGCCAGCATCAGGCGGTCGTCGAGGCTTAGCTGCTGTTCGACGCTCGCCGGCGCCGAATAAGCTCTCAAGACCGACGCGATCGGCCGCTCGCGATAGGGGCCGAATTTCTGTGTTCGCTCAGCTTCCCGCAGGCGGATCATGCCCTCCTTGAGAACGGCGCCGGTGCGCGATCCGATCAGCGCGAATGAAACCGGAATGTCGCGCGGCGGCTTTTCCGTCTGCCCTGGCGTCGGTTTCGTCGATTGCGATAGCTTCAGCGTATAGGCGCCGGCGCTGTCGAATTTCTCGGTGACAGCGATCAAAGGCGCGCCGGCGTCCGAGTACCAGCGGCGGAACTGCGTCAGGTCTTCGCCGCTCGCATCCTCCATCGCCCTGACGAAATCCTCGACAGTCGCCGCGCAGCCGTCATGGCGCGAGAAATAGAGGTCCGACCCCGTGCGAAATTTCTCCTCGCCGATAATCGCCTTGATCATGCGGCAAAGCTCGGCGCCTTTCTGGTAGACCGTCGCGGTATAGAAATTGTCGATGGTGATGAAGCTTTCGGGGCGGACCGGGTGGGCGAGCGGGCCGGAGTCTTCGGGAAACTGGTGCGCCCAGAGGCGACGCACATCCTTGATCCGCTGCACGGCGACGGACCGCATGTCCGCCGAAAATTCCTGATCTCGAAAGACGGTGAAGCCCTCCTTCAGGCAGAGCTGGAACCAGTCGCGGCAGGTGACGCGGTTGCCCGACCAGTTGTGGAAATATTCATGCGCGACGATCGATTCGATCGTTTCGTAGTCGGCGTCGGTGGCGGTTTCCGGGCTCGCCAGCACATACGCTGAGTTGAAAATATTGAGGCCTTTGTTCTCCATCGCGCCGAAATTGAAATGATCTACGGCGACGATCATGAAAATGTCGAGATCATATTCGCGGCCGAAGACCTTTTCGTCCCATGCCATCGCATGTTTCAGCGAGGCGAGCGTGTAGCCGCATTTGTCGATATTCTTCGCTTGGACGAATACCTTTAGGGCGACCTTGCGGCCGGATCGCGTGGTAAAGCTGTCCTCCGCAGCGACGAGATCGCCGCCGACCAGCGCGAAAAGATAGGAGGGCTTCGGGAAGGGATCGGCCCATTGCACGAAATGACGGCCGCCCGGAAGGTCGCCGGCTGCGAGCCGGTTGCCGTTCGACAGGAGCACCGGATAGGTCGCCTTGCCGGCCTCGATGCGGACCGAGAATTTCGCCAGCACGTCCGGCCGGTCCGGATAATAGGTGATGCGCCGGAAGCCTTCGGCCTCGCATTGCGTGCAGAACATGCCGTTCGAAAGATAAAGCCCGGAGAGCGACGTATTCGCCTCCGGCGCGCAGGCGGTCTCAATATCGAGCATGAATTCCGCCGGCGGATTGAAGATCGTCAGCGTCTTTTCCGTCCGCACATGCTGCGCGGGAGCGAGCGGATCCTCGTCGAGCGCGAGCGACAGGAGCTCGAGGTTTTCGCCGTCGAGGATCAGCGGCGCGCCCGGCGCCGCATCTCCGGCGCGACGCACAGCAAGGCGCGATTTCACGATCGTCCGCTGCGGGTCGAGCCGGAAATCGAGATCGACCTGGCTGATCAGATAGGCGGGCGGCCGGTAGTCTTTAAGGTAGGTCGGCGCCGGCTGCGCGGTTGCGGCGGCGTCTGCGGAGGCTGCGCTCATGGTCATCTCTTTCAGGGGTCGGCGCGAGACATGGCCCGCCGCTTTTGCGATGTAAAGGCGCCGCCGCTCGCTTCCGCTGAAACACTTGGAATTGAAGGCGGACGGCCCTAAATGTCACCGCGCATTCGAGGAGGGGCGAGGCGCCGTCGATGAGACATTTTCTGAACACCGCGGACTGGAGCCGCGACGAGCTTGAGGCGATGCTCGCGGACGCGCGCGCCATGAAGAAAGCGCCGTTCGGCGACGCGCTGAAGAACAAGTCGGCGGCCCTTCTCTTTCTCAACAACAGTCTGCGGACGCGGACCTCCTTCGATATCGGAATCAGCCAGCTTGGCGGTCACGCGGTGACCTTGTCGCCGTCGGGCGGCATGTGGCCGCTCGAATTCGAAGACGGCGTCGTCATGGACGGCGAGGCGGAGGAGCATGTGAAGGAAGCCGCAAGCGTCCTGTCGCGCTATTGCGACCTCATCGGCGTCCGGGCGTTCCCGAAATTCCAGGACTGGCGGGAAGACCGCAAGGACAAGGTCCTCAACGCCTTCGCTAGATATTCCGACGTTCCCGTCATCAACATGGAGACGATCACCCATCCATGCCAGGAGATGGCGCATATCCTGGCGCTGAAAGAGCAATTCGACCTCGAGGGGCGCGGCGGCCTTGACGGCAAGAAATACGTCCTGACCTGGACCTATCATCCAAAGCCCCTGAACACCGCGGTCGCCAATTCGGCCCTGATGGCGGCGGCGAAATTCGGCATGGACGTGACCTTGCTATGTCCGACGCCGGATTATGTCCTCGATGAGCTCTACATGACGCAGGCCGAAAAGGATTGCCGCGCCAATGGCCGTACGCTGACCGTCACGCATGACATCGACGCCGCCTACAAGGATGCGGAAATTGTGTACTGCAAGAGCTGGGGCGCGCTGCCCTATTTCGGGAACTGGGAGCCGGAGAAGAAGATCCGCGACGCGCACAGGCACTTCATCGTCGACCGGAAGAAGATGGCGATGACTAACGACGCGCTCGTCTCGCACTGCCTGCCGATGCGCCGCAACGTCAAGATGACGGATGATGTCTTCGACGGCCCGAACTGCATCGCCTATCAGGAGGCGGAAAACCGCCTGCATGTGCAAAAAGCGATCATGAAGGCGCTGGTTCAGTAAAGCATGACCGCCCCGTCCCTCAACACCCGTCAGACGATCGTCCAGCTTCTTTCCAACATGCAGGACGGCAAGGAGATCCGCGCCTATCTGCAGCGCTTCTCGTCGATCGACCAGTCGCGTTTCGCGGTCATCAAGATCGGCGGCGCAATCCTCGCCGAACAGCTGAAAGAGACAGCCGACGCGCTCGCCTTCCTGCACACGGTCGGGCTGACGCCGATCGTCATTCATGGCGGCGGGCCGCAGCTGGATGCGACCTTGATGGAGCGCGGCATCGAGACGCCGAAAATCGACGGTCTCAGGGTCACTGACGCCGCGACGATGGATGCGGCGCGCGACGTTTTCATCGGCGAGAATATCAAGCTCGTCGAAGCGGTCAGGGCGGAGGGCGTCGAGGCGGACGGCCTCATCGCCGGCGTCATCGAGGCCGATTATCTCGACAAGGACAAATACGGCTATGTCGGCGAGCCGACAAATGTGCGCCTCGGCATGCTCTCGTCGATCGTCAAATCCGGCGCCATTCCGATCCTGACCTGCCTCGGCATCGCACCGGGCGGACAGCTCCTCAACATCAACGGCGATTCGGCGACGCGCGCTGTCGTCACCGCGCTGCAGCCGATGAAGATCGTGTTCCTCACCGGGACCGGCGGGCTCCTCGACAAACACAAGAAACCGATGCACTCGATCAACCTCGCCTCGGATTACGAGAAGCTGATGAAGGCCGACTGGGTCTCCGGCGGGATGCGGCTGAAGCTGGCGGAGATCAAGCGATTGCTTGACGGGCTGCCGCTGACATCTTCCGTGTCAATCACGACGCCGGAAGGGCTCGTGCGCGAACTCTTCACGCATGGCGGCTCCGGCACCCTCATTCGCCAGGGCGAGGCGATCCGCACTTTCACGTCGAAGACGCGGCTTGACCGCGAGAAGACCGAAAAGCTCGTCGAATCGGCGTTCGGCCGCACGCTGAAGCGAGATTGGTGGGATGGCCTCAACATCCACCAGGTGTTTATGTCGGAACGCTACCGCGCCGGCGCGATTCTGACGAAGATTGACGATTTCATCTATCTCGACAAATTCGCGGTGACCGACGAGGCGCGCGGCGAGGGCCTGTCGCGCACGATCTGGCGGCAATTCACCAAACAGAACCCGGTCTTCTGGTGGCGTTCGCGCACCGCCAATAATTTCAACGCGTTTTACAACGAAATGGCGACGGGCGCCGTCAAGCGCGGCCAGTGGACCGTCTACTGGATCGGCGAGACCGACTTCGGGCGGATCGCGCCGATCGTTGAACGGGTCGCTTCGCTGCCGGCCTCGTTCGAGACCTGACGCATGAGCGAGCCCTTTCTCATTGGCCTTGTCGGCGCGCGCGGTCATACCGGACGCGAATTGATTCGCATTATTTCCGGGCATCCGGAAATGATGCTCGCCTACGCTGTCAGCCGCGAATACGCCGGGCGCCGGGTCTCGGAGATTGCGCCCGAGGACAAGGACGAGTGCATCTTCGAGGCGCTGGATCCCGCGGAGGCGGCGCGCCGCCGCGTCGATGCGGTCATTCTCGCATTGCCGGACGGCGCCGGCGCGCCCTTTGTCGAGGCGTTCGACAAGAGCGCGCCGGAGACGATCATCGTTGATCTCTCGGCGGATCGGCGATTCGACGATGCTTGGGCGTACGGCCTTCCGGAACTCCACCGTGCGAAAATCAAGGGTCGAACGCGCATCGCCAATCCGGGCTGCTATGCGACCGCGCTGCAATTGGCGCTGGCGCCGCTCGCGCCGGTGATAGGCGGTACGCCGGCGGTCTTTGGCGTATCCGGATATTCTGGCGCCGGAACGACGCCTTCGCCGCGCAACGATCCAGAGCGGCTCCGCGACAACCTGATACCGTACAAGCTCGTCGGCCACAATCACGAGCGGGAAGCGACGCGCCATCTCGGCTTCCCGGTACGGTTCTTTCCGCATGTCCATCCGGCGTTTCGCGGCCTTCTCGTCACCGCGCACGCGCCGCTCGCCGCGCCGATCGACCAAGCCGGGCTGCGCAGGCTGTTTCATGAATATTATGGTGCTGAACGATTGATCCAGTTTCGCGATGATCCGCCGGAACTGAAGGACGGCGTCAATCGAAACGGCGTCCTGATCGGCGGCTTTGACGTCGGCGTTGGCGGCAGGAGCGCCGTCATCGTCGCAGCTGAAGACAATCTCCTCAAAGGCGCCGCGGTGCAGGCGATTCAAAATCTCAACATCGCGCTTGGCCTCGACGAATTCACGGGGCTTGCCGATTAGCGCAGCTTGCGCCTCCTGCGCCGTTGACTGATAAGAGATCGATGGCGAATGAAAGCGGCGAATTTCTGGTGCAGGCGGCGACTTACCTCGGCGCCGCCGCGATCGCGGTTCCGATATTCAACCGCTTCAAGCTCGGCGCGATCCTTGGATATCTGACCGCCGGCGTCATTGTCGGGCCAGACGCCCTGAATATTCTTCATCAGGAAGAAGGCGTATTTCACATTGCCGAGTTCGGCGTCGTTCTTTTCCTTTTTGTCATCGGCCTTGAATTGTCGATGGCGCGGCTCTGGGCGTTAAGACGCGACATTTTCGGTCTCGGCGCGGCGCAAATGGCGTTGACTGGCGCAGTCATTGCGACGCTATTCATTTTTGCGCGGGTGATGCCGACGGCGGCGGCGGCGATCGGCGGGCTGTCGCTCGCATTCTCATCGACCGCTTTCGCGCTCCAGTATCTGAAAGACCGCGGCGAATTGACCGCCGGCTACGGCGCCCGCGCCTTTCCAGTGCTGCTGATGCAGGATCTTGCCGTCGTCCCGTTGCTCGCGGCGATTCCTTTCGCGGCGAGCGCCGCCGCCGGCGTCAGTGATTTTGATATGGCGCAAGGATGGGCCGGCGCAGTCAAGGCCGGCCTTGTCATCGGCGTCATCATCGCTGCGGCGCGTTTTGCGCTCAATCCGCTGCTGCGCCTTGTCGCCGGATCAGGCTCGCGCGAGGCGTTCGCGGCGATGGCGCTGTTCCTGGTCGTCGCCGTCGCGATCGCGGTCTCTTGGGCCGGCCTTCCGATGGGCCTTGGGGCCTTTCTCGCCGGCGCGCTGCTCGCTGAATCTTCTTACCGGCATCAAATTGAAGCTGACATCGAACCATTTCGCGGTCTTCTGCTCGGGCTCTTTTTCATATCTATCGGCATGCGTCTCGATCTGTCGCTGATCGTGCAATCATGGATGCTGGTCTTCGGCGGCGCGATCGGTCTCGTCGCCATCAAGGCGGGGCTTCTTTATGCGCTTGCGCGGGCCTTCGGCGCGACCAAGCGCGACGCATTTCTGACCGGGGCTGTTTTAAGCCAGGGCGGCGAATTCGCTTTCGTCGTCTTCAGCGTCGGCGCGGATGCCCATCTTTTCACGGTTCAACAGGCGACCTTGATGTCCGCGATCGTGACGATTTCGATGGCGATGACGCCATTCGCCATGATTGCGGCGCGCCGCATGACGCGCGCCGCTGCGGAAACCGGCGAGGGTCTTGAAACGCCGCCGGAACGCCAGGGCCATATCGTGATCGCCGGCTTCGGCCGGATGGGCCAGATCATATCGCAAGTGATCAGCGCCGCCGATATTGATGTCGTCGCGATCGACAAGGCGCCATCCCATATCCGGAACGCCGAGCGTTTCGGCTTCAAGGTCTATTATGGCGACGCGTCGCGCCTTGATACGCTACTGACCGCAGGCGCCGCCGACGCACGCGCTATCATTTTCACCATGGACGATCCCGCCGCCGTCAATCACGCGGTCGCGGCGCTTCGTCAGCGGCTGCCGAACGCCTATATCCTTGCGGTCGCGCATGACCGGATGCACGAAATCGATCTGTGGAAGTCCGAGCCCGACGCGATCGTGCGCGAGACCCTCGAATCCAGCCTGCTCGTAGCCCGCAAGACGCTCGCGCAAATGAAATTCCCTGAAGAATTGATCGACAATTTCATTGAGCAGTTTCGTAAACGCGATCGCGAAAGGCTGCTCGCGCAGATGGATTACGGACCCGAAGCGGGGCTCGACCTGCTCCACCAGAAATTCGATCGCGAAAGCAGCACGCGCTGATTTGCAGCCTGCCGGTCAAGGGGTGTTTTCGATCAGGTCCATGTCCTCGTCGGAAAGACCGAAATGATGGCCAATCTCATGCACGAGCACATGACGGATGAGCGAGCCAAGAGAAATCCGCCCGTCCTCGATCCATTCTGCGAGCAACGGCTGGCGATAGAGATGGATGTGATTGGGACCCGCCGGAATGTCGTCGAGGGACCGGCGCGTGATGTCGACGCCCTCATATAGACCGGTCAGGTCGAAGGGATTGTCGATCTGAAGGTCCTTGAGCGCTTCCTCCTCGGCGAATTCCGCGACGTGAATGACGACGTCGCCGCATAGTGCGCGAAACTGGGCCGGCAATTCGTCGAATGCGGCGCGGGTCAGCGCATCGATCTCGTCAAGGCCCGGCGCCCGCGCATCGGCCCAGCGCGCGGTCATGGCGTCGCGGCATAGATTTCGGCGAAGACCGGCGCGACGACCGGCATCGCTTTCTGGCCGCGGGTCATGCCGGTCCGGACGATCACCATGTTCTTGTCCGGAATGATCAGGACATACTGGCCCTCGTGACCGGCCATCAGATAGGCGTCGTCAGGAACCCCCGGCATATATTTCTCGCGGCCGTCCGTTCCCGGTTGATTGAGCCAGAATTGGGCGCCGTAAAAGCCGTCGGAGGCGTCGGCCGTCTCCGCGACATATCGACTCCATCCTTCGGGCAGTATGCGCAAGCCGTCGACGACCCCGTCATTAAGGTAAAGCAGCCCGAGCTTCGCCCAGTCGCGCGCGATTGCGTAAACGAAGGAAGATCCGATGAAAGTTCCGCTGGAATCCGGTTCCATCACGAAGCTCGGCGCGCCGATCGGCTCGAAGATCATGTCGCGGGCGAAGCTGTGATAGCCGGTGTCGTTCGCTTCGAGGACGTCGCGCAAACTGCGCTGGATGAGATTGGTCGTGCCGCTCGAATAGTCCCAGAATTCGCCTGGCGGATGGATAAGCTGCTTGCGCGCCGCGACCGCGCCGGCGTCGCGCGCGCGAAACAGCATGCGCGAGACGTCGGAGTCGGGATCGTCATAGGTCTCACTGAAGGCGAGACCCGATTGCATCTGCAAAAGGTCCTCCCAGGTGATCGCAGCGCGCGCCGGATCGCCCGCCCATTCAGCGACAGGGGCGGTCGCGTCGAGATCGACAAAGCCGCGCAGAATCGCCGCGCCGACCATGGTCGCGGTGACGCTTTTCGCCATCGACCAGGACAGGAACGGCGTCTCCGCGGAAAATCCCTCGGCGTAGCGCTCAGCGATGATCGCGCCGTCCTTGACGACAAGGAGCGCGCGCGTCGCCGCCGCCTCGTCCGCGAACGCCGATTCAAGGATGGCGTCGAGTGCGACGTAGTCGATGTCGGCGCGCATGCCCGACGCGCCGACGCGCGCGTCGG
>JBGSSK010000417.1:0-5747 GCA_041737095.1 Parvularculaceae bacterium
GATGAAGCCGCCGCAACGGCGGCGCTGGCGATGTCGACCGCGCCGGCGCGCGAGGCGGCGCTGCAACGCTTTTATGCGAAATGGCGGGACGACGCGCTGGTGACCAACAAATGGCTCGCCTGGCGCGCCATGGCGCCCGCCGACCTGGCGCTCGGCGAGGTGCGCGCCTTGATGGACCATGAAGCCTTCGATCTGAAAACGCCGAACAAGGTGCGCGCGTTGATCGGCGTCTTCGCCGGACAGAACCTTGCGGGCTTCCACCGGGCGGACGGCGCCGGTTATGAATTCCTCGCCGATCAGCTTCTGGCGGTGGACCGCATCAACCCGCAGCTGGCGGCGCGGATGACGACGGCGCTTGAAAGCTGGCGCCGGCTCGAGCCGGCCCGTCGGCGGCGCGCCGAAGCGGCTTTGAAGCGCGTTCTCGGCGCCGCCGGCCTCTCGTCCAATCTGTTTGAAATGACCTCCCGGCTCGCCAACGATTAATCGACGGCCTGCCGATTCGCAGGTGACACTGCGGGTCGAATGGGAATAGTTTCCAAATCGTAAACGAGCGGGGCGCTGGCGGTGCCTCTTCTGATTTCGCTGTAGCGGAACAAGCGTGATCACCAGGGGGCGGGTCGTGCGGCGACGCGCCTGAAACGATAGAGCGGCAAGGGCGGTTGATGGCGGCGCAGCAAAAGGGATCGGGCGCGCCGGCCGCCATGACGACCGCCTCCCTGTCGCCGCGCCGATTAATGGTGCTGACCGGGCTCCTCGTCATCGCGCTCGCAGTGCTGTTTTTCAGCAAGATCGAAGAAGAAAACGCCTCGCGGCGGACCGAGACCGCGCTCCGCGTTGAACAGGCCGCCGCCGAATGCGCGACGGCGGCCAATGTCGCGCTGATGACCGGCGAGCCAATCCGCAAGGGGCTTTCGGCTTGCGCGCCGGGCGGCCAGGCGGCGGTCTATTACCTCGCGGCGACCGGTGATATTCTGGCGGTCGCCGGGTCGCAGAAAACGGCGAATTTCTCGCCGACCGACGCGCGGGGCCTTGCGCTCAATGAGCGCGGGTCGGCCGCGATCCCGTTGACGACCGGCAAGGCATTCGTCGCCTGGCGCCCGCTCGACAATGGCGAAGCGACGCTGGTCGCGGCGCCGGTCGCCGATATCTACGCCCGATCGCCAGCGTTTCTCTTTTATCTTCTCGTGCTTTCGGCGATCGCGGTCGCCATCGCGTCGCTGATGGCGGCCTTCATCCGGCAAAGCCGGGCGACCGCGCTCGCCGCCGGCGCTGTTGAGGCGCTGCAATCGACGAATGCCGCGCTTCTCGCCGGCCGGTCGGGCGTCTGGACGTTTGATGCGCGCGAGCGGACGGTCACGATCTCGCGGACATTCCTTGAGACCGTCGGCCTTGGGGCGCGCGACCGGTCCTTCACGATGCGAGAGATATCGGCGCTTGTTCACGCCGAGGATCTGCGGAATGCGCTCGCCGTCATCACCGGCGACACCAGCGGCGTCACCGAGGCGATCGTCCGGTTGCGCCAGGCGTCGGGCGGCTGGACGCGCACCTATTTCCGGACTGCGGCGGACGCAACGCGCTTCAACCGCTCCGGTGCGGCGTTTGATCTTTCCGGGTCGAAGTCGATGGCGCCGAGCGCGGCGATCGCCGAAGCGCGGCTGAAAGACGCAATCGAAAGCATTCCGGAGGCATTCATCCTGTGGGACGGACATGGGCGCCTCGCCGCGTTCAACCGGCGCTTCGCCTCGATCTTCCGCATCGACGCCGCCTCGCTCGCGCCGGGCCTTTCGCCGCGCGATGTCGCCTCCTTCGCCGCCGCCGGCGGCGACATCATCGAGAAATATTTCTCGCCCGACTCGGTCCTCGACGAACAGAGCGTCGAAGTCGAATTGCCGAAGGATCGCTGGCTCCATATCGCGCGCCGCCGCACCGGCGAGGGCGGACTTGTCTGCATCGCTTCGAACGCGACCGAGCAAAAGCGCCGCGCCCGCGCGCAGAAAAAGAAAGAGCGCGAGCTTGAAGCGACCGTCAAAGATCTCGAAGCGTCGCGCCGCGATCTGTCCGAGACCATGCGCAAATACGAAATGGAAAAGCATCGCGCGGAAGAAGCCAGCCGGTCGAAAAGCGAATTCCTCGCCAATATGAGCCACGAGCTGCGCACGCCCCTGAACGCCATCAACGGCTTTTCCGAAGTCATGCAGTCGGAGCTATATGGTCCGCTCGGCGACCAGAAATACCGCGAATATGTCGGCGACATCCTGTCGAGCGGCCAGCATCTTCTCGAACTCATTGACGATATTCTCGACATGTCGCGCATCGAGGCCGGCAAATTGCAGCTTGAACCGAGGCGCGTCGAACTGGAGCGCCTGCTAGACGAATGCGCGCGGCTTGTCGCCAAGCGCGCCGGCGACGCCGGCGTGTCGCTGACCGCGTCGGTCGCGCATGCGCCGGCTGTTTTCGCCGATCCGCGCGCGGTCAAGCAGGTCGCGCTCAATCTCCTGTCGAACGCTATCAAGTTCACGCCGACGGGCGGCGAAGTAACGCTAACCGCCGAAGCCGATCTCGACGGCGTCACGATCATTGTCGCCGACAACGGATCAGGAATTGCGCGTGAGAACCTGTCGCGTCTCGGCGCGCCGTTTGAACTTGTCGAGGACCATTTTTCAAAGACGCGGCGCGGCTCCGGACTTGGTCTTGCGCTGTCGAAATCGCTGATGGAATTGCAGGGCGGCATTCTGGCGATCGCCAGTCAGGAGGGGCGCGGCACTGTCGCCTGCGCCACCTTCCCGCGGCGGCGCGAGGCGAAAGTGCGGTTGCCGCATTTCGTCCGCGACGAGGCTCATGTGCTGACCGCCGGCGCGCCGTCAGCAGCAGCGGCGTCAGGCGGCGCCCGCATCGAGGCGGCGGAATAAGCCTCTAGCCGGGGCGGACCTGAGGATGAACGCGATCGGCGGGCGCTCGCGATGACTGTTGCTCTGCAGCAAAGACGCGCCGGGTCAGGAACCGTCGCCCCGTCAGCCCGCGTGTAACGCAGGCGCCGCGTGATCGTCTATTGCGGCTGTCGCGTCGCCGCGCGCGGCGTGACCAGATGAAAGATCACGCCCGAGAGCGCCAGGCCAGCCAACGTGGCGCCGATATCGTTGCTGTCGAACACGAAATTATCGCTTGTGCGCTGAACGACTTCCCATCCAAGCAAGCCGGCTCCGGCCAGGGCGGCTGCAAACAGGAATGAGCGTCTGGCCGACCGGTGCTCTGTCAGTTTTTTCTGATCCGCCAGGATGCTCAGGAACACGAAGGTTATGGCGATTGCGGCGCACAGGTTTGGCGCAACGCCAAGCAGATAGTCAGATACCGCGCTGCTTGAGAGTTTGTTCTCCCGAAGCCACTGGACGGCGGTCAGCGACGCCAATGCCGCAAGCCCCGCAATCCCGTAACGAGTAGACAACTTCATTCCACTGATCCTGATTTTGGAAATGGCATCCATTGGTGAACCGACTGGCGTAGCGATTGCGAATCTAGCGCTTCAGAATGCGCGCGCCAATAGCGGGCTGGACCGCAAGCCAACCCCCGCGCCAGCTATGGAGACTGAATTTCTTCCGCACCGGCCTCATCGACCGGAGTCTCGCCCGCCGGCGCCGCATTTATATCGTCTGTAGCCGGCGCACGCCAACGGTCGCGGCGGCCGCGGCGATGGCGATGCTCGCCGTCGCCTTTTTTGGCGATCACCGCCGCCAGCGCCTTGCGGTCCTCCATCGACAGATCATCGGCGACTTCGACAAGGATCTTGGCCATGCCGGTGCGACCGGCGATTTCAGCGGCTTCGAGTTTGCCGATGATCGCCTCGGCGGCGGCGCGATCCCATGTATCGGCGCCGAGAACCCTCGTGAAGTCGCGATGCAGGCTGCGCGCTTCCCGCATCATCTTCCGACCCTCAGCGCGATGTTCGATGAAGGCGCGCTTCAACGCCTCGCGCGCAATCGGCGGCAGGTCTGCGAAATCTTCCGGGATGCCGCGCCGCATGTCGAAGCCCGGCGAACCGTGATGCAATCCTGGTCCGCCGGCGAGCCGCCCGGCGACAAACCCGCCGAGAAAAACGTTCCCGGCGAGCGACAGCGCCAGCGCGATGGCTACTCCTCTGCCCAATTTGCATTCTCCACATTGAGATCGAACGACTGGTCGAACGCTTCGGCGAGCGCGGCGTAGGTCTCGCGATCGCCGGGCGTGGCCGAAGCGCCGGCGACGAAGCCAGTTGCGCAAACGCCGGCGAGCAGCGAGAACGCCGCGACAGGCCGCGACAGGCCGCGCCAGCCGAAAGCGTCGGCGAACAACGACAGCGAAATCCTCGATCGAGCGCGGCGCGATCGCACGTCAAAACCCGCAAGGAGCTCCGCCCGGAAGGCATCGTCAGGCTCGAGGCGCGGCGCAATCGACAGCAAGGCGTCAAGTCTTGCATCGGCATTGTCCGCACTCGTTTCCGGTTCCTGATCAAACATCGTCATCTGACCCCCTCCAGCAATTCCTCTTTCAATCCCAGAAGACTTTCCTTCAGACTGCGCCGCGCTCGCGCCAGCAGCGATTCGACCGCCTCGACGCTGATTTCCATGGTCTGGGCCGCCTCGATATTCGACAGCTCCTGATAATGGCACAAGGTCACGGCGATCCTCTGTCTTTCCGGCAACGCCGCCAGCGCTACTTCGAGCGCGCGGCGGCGATCGTTTTCGGCGATCTCTTCGTCGGCGGCGGGCGCCCCGTCGATCACGTCGCCCGCTTCTTCCTCTGGCGCTTCCCGCTTGCGGCGACGGAGCCGGTCGAAACACGCATTCGATGCGACGCGGTAAAGCCAGGTCTCAAGCCGCGCGCCTTGCGGCTTCCAGCGCGCGGCGTTTTCCCAAAGCTTGAGGAACGTTTCCTGCGCTGCATCTTCCGCGCCTGCGCGGTCGAACAGGATGCGTCCGCACAAGGCGAGCACCTTCGGCGAATGGCGCGCGATGAGCGCCCCGGCGGCGAGCCGGTCGCCCCGGCCCGCCCGCACAATGAGCGCTTCGTCGCTGTCCTCATCATCCGTCACTTAGTCGCCCGCTTTTCGCCGCCTCGAACCGGCGGCGCTGATTTTACTTGCGGCCGCCGCGGCGATGGCCGCGATGTTCTTCCATTTCTTCTTTGCTGATCAAGCCGTCGCCGTTCTTGTCGAGCTTGGCGAATTTCTCGCGCGCCGCATCTTCGAATTCGCGGCGATCAACCACGCCGTCATTATTGGCGTCGGGAAAGCGCCGTGCTTCGTGTTCGGCCTTGCGCGCCTCATGCATCGCCTTCATCTCGTCTTTGGTGATGAACCCATCGCCGTCGGCGTCGGCGGCGGTCAGCATTTCCTTGTGATGCGCGTCAAGTTCCGACACCGCGACCTTGCCGTCGCCGTCCGCGTCGAAGCGGGAAAGATCGCCGCGCGGGCCCTTGGCGTAGGCGGCGCCGCCGATCACGGCGAGGGCGAGAACAGAAACAAGTGCGACAGAGTTTTTCATGGTTGATTTCCTTTCAGTCAGACGGCTGATCGCCCTCTTGCATCTTTGAACGGCCTAGCGGCGGGATTCCGTCGCCGCCCGCATATTCTCGCGAAAGGCGGCGGAAAGGCGGCTTTCAGCCGTGTCGTGGAGTTGGGCGGGGGCGCGTTCGGTCCCGCTGACCTGAACCTCGAGCGGCTTGCCAAGCGCCGCGGCGGCGATTTCGGCGAAGGCGACGGCGCGGCGCAGGTG